>NZ_JBFPFO010000003.1:0-504128 GCF_047977865.1 Curtobacterium sp. LFS079 | reverse complement strand
GGGGGGTCACCGGCGGGCCCCCACACCCCCGGGCGGGCCCCCGGGGCGTCCCCCCCCCCCCCGGGGGGGGCCCGCCGCCGTCATGCGTTTGTGTGGCGAGCGGGCCTGCGTCAGCCCGCCACGCCGTAGAGGCGGTCGCCGGCGTCGCCGAGGCCGGGAACGATGTAGGCCTTGTCGTTGAGCTTCTCGTCGATGGAGGCCAGCACGATCTTGACGTTGGCTTCGGAGAGTTCTTCCTCCAGCTTGGCCAGGCCCTCGGGCGCGGCAAGCAGGCAGATGCAGGTCACGTCCGAGGCGCCGCGCTTGAAGAGGAACTTGATGGCCTCGCGCAGGGTGCCGCCGGTGGCGAGCATGGGGTCGAGCACGAAGATCTGCCTGCCGGTGAGGTCCTCGGGCAGGCGCTCGGCGTAGGTGATGATGTCCAGGGTTTCCTCGTCGCGCGCCATGCCGAGGAAGCCGACCTCGGCCGTGGGGACCAGCTTGGTCATGCCCTCGAGCATGCCCAGGCCCGCGCGCAGGATCGGAACAACCAGCGGCGTCGGCTTGGTGAAGGCGGTCCCGGTGGTCTTGGTGACGGGCGTTTCGATCTCCACGGGCTGCGTGCGGACGTCGCGGGTGGCCTCGTACGCCAGGAGGGTGACGAGTTCTTCCGTCAGCTGGCGGAAGACCGGTGAAGGGGTGTTCTTGTCCCGCAGAACGGTGAGCTTGTGGGCAACGAGCGGGTGGTCCACGACGAGTGTGCGCATGCGTCCAAAACTATCATTGAAGGCATGAGCATCCCCGAGCCGTACCACGCCGAACATGCGGCATGGATGGGCCTTGCCCTGGACGAAGCCCGGCGCGCGCTGGACACCGAAGACGTGCCGATCGGTGCCGTCGTTTTGGGGCCCGACGGCGGGGTGCTGGGTGCCGGCCGGAACGAGCGTGAGGCGCACGGGGACCCCACAGCGCACGCCGAGATCGTGGCGATCCGCGAGGCCGCCGCAGCGTTGCAGCGCCACGCCTTGGAGCTGGGCGAAGGCGGGGACGGTTGGCGCCTGGAGGACTGCACCCTGGTGGTCACCCTGGAACCGTGCGCGATGTGTGCCGGGGCGATCGTGCTGGCACGGATTCCGCGGGTAGTGTTCGGGGCTTGGGACGAGAAGGCCGGGGCGGCGGGCTCAGTGTTCGACATCCTCCGCGAACGCCGGCTCAACCACTGGGTGGAGGTCTACGCGGGGGTCCGGGAAGCCGAGTGCGCGGCCCTGCTGCGGGACTTCTTCGCTGGGCACCGGCAGTAGGCACACCGGCAGTAGCTGCACATGCAGGATCATGCTTCCCGCGCGGCCTCCGGGCTGACCCCGAAAAGCGGCAGCACGACGTCGTCCACCACCTCCCGGAGGTAATCGTCCCCCACCGGCAGGCCCGAGAAAAGGACGCGCTGCCGCAGCAGTGCAGGGCCCGCCTCCAGCCGCCTTTCGGTGACAAGCGCGGCATCGCACTCGCCGCGCGCCACCGCCCTGCCGACGATCTCGCGCATGGTCCGCACCATGTTCCCCCGCCCGAATTCCCTGATCTGCGCGGCTGCTTCCGGGTTCTGCAGGGATTCACCCAGCAGTCCGAGCATGGCTTCCCCCAGCACCCCGTCCAACAACCGGACAATCTGCCGCATGAGGGCCAGGACGTCACCGCGCAGGCTCCCCGTGTCCGGCGCGGAGGTGTCATCCGGCATCAGATCGTAGGCGGCGTCCAGCACCAGGGCCGCCCGGCCGGGCCAGCGCCGGTAGAGCGAGGCCTTGCTGGCCCGCGCCCGCTCCGCAACCCGTTCCATGGTCAGCGCGGCGTAGCCCGATTCGGCGATTTCGGCGCGCACGGCCTCGAAGATGGCGCTGTTCAGGGCGGCGCCGCGGCGGCGCGGCAGCGTGCGATGGTCGCTTCCCGGCAGGGTGGTCACGGCCGTGTCCCGTCGTCCGGCGTCCTGACTTGGCCCCGGGTGCCGTCCACCAGCACCTGCTGGCCGTCGTGCAGGACCTTTGTGCCGTTACCTGTCCCCATGACGGCCGGTATGCCGTACTCGCGCGCCACGATCGCGGCGTGCGAGCCGAGCCCGCCGGCGTCGACCACCACGGCCGCGGCACGCTGGAACAGGGGCGTCCACGATGGATTGGTGTACGGGCAGACCAGGATTTCGCCGCTACGCAGGGAACCGAATTCCTCCGGCCCCCGGACCAGCCGCACGGCCCCCGAGGCCTCGCCGCGGCTGGCCCCGGTGCCGCTAAGCAGGGCTCCTTCTGCGGGCCGGACATGGGCGAACAGCACGGCCGGGTCCAGCAGCGGAATCCCTTCGAGTTCGCGCCGTTTGGCGGACCGGGCGAGCACCAGCGGACGGTACCGCTCGCGCACCCAGGCCGGCAGGGCGCCGCCGTCGGGGGTTTCCGTGATCTCTTCCAGTTCCCCGAAGCGCAGGTGGTACACGTCCTCCGGCGCATCCAGCACGCCGGCTTCCGCCAGCCGGCGGCCCAGATCCAGTTGTGCCCGGCGCAGCGGCGGCAGCACCATGGTGGCGTAAAAGTGGCTGTCCTCGCGGAAGGCCATGCCGGCTTTGGCACCCTCGACGGCGTCAAGCACCAGGCGGCGCACCGCACCGAAGCGCAGGAGGCGGTGGCGTTCGAGCTCAGCGAGCGCGGCGTCCGTCTGGTCTGCCGCGGCGCGACGCTCGCCCGTCATCGACTTGATCAGGCCGAGGACAACCTCGGGGGCGTCTGACCAGGTGGGCGCGCTGCTCAGCACAACGCTGATGGTCTCGCGATGGCCGAATTCGGCCAGGAACGCGTGGAACGCAGCCCGGAACTCTGCGAAGCCTGGCTCGTTCTCCACCCGGTCAAGGAGCGTTGCCATGCTGTTCTCCGGGGCGCCGCCGTTCCCCGAAGCGCCAGCGGCGGCGAACGCCCCGGAAAGGACGACGTCGCCCCGCACCAGGGCGGCGAGTTCCTCGAGTGCCTGGTTGGCTTTGCTGGTCCGGGTTTCGGCGCCAGCGATGAGGGCGGAACCGAGCCGGGCCTTTCCCAGCAGCAGGAGCATGAGCCGCAACTTGCCCTGCGGTACAAACGAACCCGGCAGGTAGGACACCCGCAGCTCGGTAATCCTCTCCATCGCTGCGAGGGCTTCCTGGGCCATGCGGAGCACGCCGGACCAACTGAGCCGCGCTGGATCCTGTTCCCGCAGCCGGTCCACCGCGGCAAGGAAGTCCGTGAAGCGGGGGTCGCGGGTCCAGTCCGCCGGCTTGAAGCGGTGGACCCTCCGGGCGATCGACAGCGGCGCCGCGAAGGTGCGCAGTGTGGGCTTGGGCACCGGGGGCAGCAGCTGCACCACCACGCCGTCCTCCTCCGGCAGGATTTCCCTTACTGAGGGGAAGACGACCCCCACACTGCCGGCCATCGGGCCGAGCATGGCGAAGAGGCCCCGTTCGATCCACCCCGAGACGTCCAGCGGATAGGGCCTTTGCTGGAACATCTCCACAAAGAACGGTCCAACCAAGCGCTGGAAGCGGTTGAGTACCGGAGGCTGGGGCGGCAGTGCCGTCATGGGGCGCGACTGCAGCACGTGGACGCGGCCATCGAAGACGGCCCACTCCATGTCCTGCGGGCGGCCGAAATGCTCCGCGGCCCGCCGCGCGAGCCCGGCCAGTTCTGCCAGCTCGGGCGCACTCAAGGCGGGCGCACTCAAGGCGGGCGCACTGCCTCCCCCGCCGCGGTTCACCTCCTCGGTGCCCCCTCCCGCTACGGCGCGGATCACCACCTCGTGCCCGCCAGGCGTGAAGGACAAAGTGCGTCCCTGGCTGTCCAGGACGTAATGCTCAGGGGTCACCAGCCCCGAAACCACGGCCTCGCCCAGCCCCGCGGCCGCGTCCACTACGATCTCGCCGCGCTCGCCCGTGACCGGATTGGCACTGAACATGACGCCCGCGCTGCGGGACTCCACCATTTTCTGGACCACGACGGCGATCCCCACGGTGTGCTGGTCGATGCCCTGCCGCCCGCGGTACGCCACGGCACGGTCCGTCCACAGCGAGGCCCAGCAGCGGACGACGGCGTCGAGCACCTCCGTTTCGCCGATGACGTTGAGGAAAGTGTCCTGCTGGCCCGCGAAGGCGGCGCCGGGCAGGTCCTCCGCGGTGGCACTGGAACGCACCGCCACCGGGCCTGCACCCAATGCCGTGTACGCCGCGGCGATCTCCGCCCTCAGCCCGGGCGGCACCGGGGCCGCGGCGAACAGCTCGCGGAGGGGCCCGGCGTCGGGGGTTTCGCCTTCCGCATCTGCCAGCAGCGCTTGCAGCCTCTTGTCCAGCCCGTTGTGCGCCAGGTAGGCCGCGTACGCGGCGGTGGTGACGACGAACCCGTCCGGCACGGGGAAGCCCTGCCGCACCAGTTCGCCCAGGTTTGCGCCCTTGCCGCCCGCCACGAGGAGGTCCCGCGCACCGAAGGCGGCCAGGGTCCCGGTGAATTTTTCAGTCATGGCGGGGCTCCCTGAGGGTGGTTTCCGATGGGGTGTCGGAATACGAGGTGGTGCGTAGTTCGCGCTCGGGCAGGAACAGGGTTGCCACGAACGCGGCGAGCAGCACCAGGGCGGCGTAGCCGAAGACCGGTGGCAGCGCGTGGCCGAAGGCCTCGGCGACGGCGGCGCGGTCCGCCGCGGGCAATGCTTCCAACGCCTTGGGGGTGAGCGAATTGATGCGGCTCCCGAGGGTTGCGGCCACGGCGCCGGGGACGGCATCGGCGAAGCGGGCCGCGATGAGGGAGCCGAGCACGGCAACACCGACGGAGCTGCCCACCTGTCGCATGAAGGCGACCGTGGATGTTGCGGTGCCAAGGTGGCGCCTCTCCACCGAATTCTGCACCACCAGCACCATGACCTGCATGACCAGGCCGATTCCCAGGCCCAGGAGCACCATGGACGTCATGACCAGCACCGGGCTGCTTGCGGCGTCGAGCCTGCTGAAGAGCAGTTCACCCAGCCCCGCAAGCAGGGTGCCGGCCACCGGATAGGCCTTGTAGCGGCCCGTAAGCGTGATCAGGGCACCCGATGCCGACGTCGTCGTCAGGATTCCTGCCATGAGGGCGATCAGCATGCCGCCGGAGGCCGTGGCGGACATGCCCATTCCGACCTGCAGGAAGGCGGGCAGGTAGCTGACCGAGGCGAACATGGTGAAGCCGATCATGAAACTGACGGCGGTGGGGATGGAGAAGGCGGGATCCCGGAACAGCGTCAGCGGAATGACAGGATCCTTGGCGCGGCGGGCGGTGAGCAGCCAGCCTGCGACGGCGGCGGCAGCGAGGACGGCCAGCACCGGTACCAGCCAGCCCGGTCCGCTGTGGACGCCGCCGCTGCAAAGCAGGATGACCGCGACGATGGCAAGGCTCAGCAGGGCCGAGCCGCCATAGTCCACGCGGCGGCCAGGGGGAACGGGCGGAAGGTGCAGGGTTCTGGAGACCACGGCGAGGGCCGCAAGTCCCAGCGGAACGTAACCGTAGAAGATCCAACGCCAGGACAACAGGTCCACCACGGCGCCCCCGGCCAGCGGACCCGCCACTGCTGCGACGATGAAAGCGGCCCCGATGATGCCAAGGAGCCTGCCGCGTTCGCGCGGGCTGACAAGTTCGCCGATCACCGCCTGCGCCGCGATCATCAGGCCACCGCCACCGGCCCCTTGGACGGCGCGGCAGGCGATCAGTTCGGGCACGGACTGGGCCAGGGAACACAACCCGGCGCCGGCAATGAACAGCACCAACGATCCCTGCAGGACCCGCTTGCGGCCGTAGGCATCGCCGAGTTTTCCGGTCAGGGGCATGGCGGCTGTAGCGGCCACCAGGTACCCCGTGATGATGGTGGACATCTGGTCCAGGCCGTTGAGTTCCCCTGCCACGGTGGGAAGTGCCGAGGCCATGATCGTCTGGTCCAGGGCACCAAGGAACATCACCAGGAGGAGTCCTGGCAACGCTGCGCGGATCGCGGGCGGTATTGCGGGTTTGGCGCGTTGAGTGTCCATGGCGTGGTCCTTGGCCTGGGCAGGCTTCGGTGGCGGTTGGAGTCCGTTCTTTGAATGTACGCCACGCCAATAGGAAACACAACGTTCTCTATTTAGGCGGCTTTTGCCTTGCCGATACCAATCGGAACCGCTTGCCCCGGGCCCTGGAACAGGGTCCCCTCGAGCACGCTCCCGCGGAAGGTCCGCGCTGCCACCAGCACCCAGGCGCCCAGCAGCAGCACGTACCCGACGGCGGCCATCACCTTGAACGCGCCCAGGCCGGTGTGCGCGGCGAGTCCGCTGAGGCCGGTGACGCAGGTGCCCACCGGGAAGGTGAAGGACCACCAGGCCAGGCTGAAGGGCAGCCCGCTGCGGGCGGTCCGCAGGGTGATCGCGGCGGCCAAGGACGCCCAGAGAAGCGCGAAGCCGAGCACCGGAACGCCGTACAGCACGCCGAAGGCTTCCAGCGCGTGGAGCAGTGTTCCCGATACCGCGAAGTGGACGTTGGTGCCGAGCAGGTTGGCCGCCGTGATCGACTGGCCCAGCGGGCCGAGCACGATCCAGAGGGTGGGCACCGAGGATGCCGCGAGATTCTTGTGGACCGCCAGCCGCTGCCACACCAGGGGAATGATGAGCAGCGAGGCCAGCAGGCTGAGCCCGAACATTGCGTAGCAGGCCATGAGCATCCCCGTCCGCGCCTCGCCGTCCGGGAGGTACGGCAACAGCAGGGCACCGGTGGAGGCCGAGACCATGGGCGGCACCACCGGCATCAGCCAGCCACCAAAAGCGTCGGCCGAAGAAACCTTGTGGCGGGTGAACTGCAGGTACGGAACAGCGAAGGCGCTCGCAAGGCCAAGGAGAGTTCCGAGCACCCAGAGCACGGCGTCGATTCCCAGCGCCAGGCGTTCGCCCAACACGTCCTTGCCCAGCAGGAGGGTGCCGGCGCCCACCGTCAGCAGGGCCATGGGCGGGGCGCCGTAAAAGTGGGCCATCACAGGATGGCGGTGGTGGCCGCGGGCCGTGTCCCGGTACCGGACCCAGTGGACCAGGGTGGACGCGACCAAGAGAACCAGCAGGAGCGAAGCCGCCGCCCAGAACAGCGTGGCCACGGCGTGCAATGCGGGGAACTGCAGCGGCAAGGTGGCGCCCGCGGTGGCGATGACCCCGGTCCCCATGATCGTGGCGAACCAGTTCGGGCCGAGGTTCGCGAAAAGCTCGGACGGCCGTTCGAGCTTGCGCAGGACCCGCCGGTCCCGCACCTTGTGTTGACGCGCTTCGCTGTGTTGACGCGCTTCGCTGTGTTGACGCGCTTCGCCGAGCATCAGAATTCCCATGCCTTCCATGCTTCCGTGCCCGCACGCGCCGAAGTAGGGGGCATACACTTGTCAGGGTACAAACCAGCCTTGTACCCAGCACCGCCCACCGACCTGCGAGACCAGGAGGACCCGTGCTCAGTCCCCGCATCCCCGATCTGTCCGCGCTGGAGATGCTCGCCGCCGTGCACGAACTCGGCAGCCTGTCCGCCGCCGGGAAGAAACTCGGCCTGTCCCAGCAGGCGGTGTCCTCCCGGATGCGCTCGCTGGAGTCCCGGATCGGCGCCGCCCTGCTGACCCGCACGCCGCGGGGCTCAAGCCTCACGGAATCCGGCGTACTCGTGGCCGGCTGGGCCGCCGACGTCCTCGCCGCGGCAGAACGCCTCGACGCCGGCATCGCCTCGCTGCGTTCCGACGCCGTCCGCCAGCTGCACGTCGCCGCGAGCCAGACCATCGCCGAGCACCTGCTCCCCCACTGGCTCGTGGCACTACGCCGGCAGCAGGAAGCCCTCGGCCTCACGCCCACGGTCGTGGAACTGGCCGTGTCCAACAGCGAAACGGCGGCGGCCCGCGTGCGCGCCGGCGACGCCGACATCGCCTTCATCGAAAGCCCGCAGCTGCCCGCGGGCCTGAGCACCGCCGTCGTGCAGGAAGACGAGCTGGTCCTGGTGGTCGCCCCCGGGCACCGCTGGGCCCGGCGGAAGGCACCGGTCACCGTGTCCGAGCTCGCCGGCGTCGGGCTGGTCACCCGCGAGCACGGCAGCGGCACCCGCGACGCGCTCGAACACCTGCTGGCGGCGGCCGGCATCCCGGAGCAGGCGGCACCCCTCGTGGAGCTGCCGACGACGGCGGCCGTGCGTTCCGCCGTCGCCGCCGGAACCGCTCCTGCCGTGCTCAGTGCGCTCGCCGTGCGCGACGACGTCACCCTGCAGCGGCTGGTGGCGGTGCCCGTGCGCGGGCTGGAACTGCGGCGCAGCCTCAGCGCAGTGTGGCTTTCCGGCAGCACCCCGCCCGCCGGGCCGGCGCGGGACCTCGCCGCGATCGCCGCGCGCCCGGTGCCGGGATCAACCGCAGGGCGCCTGACATGACATCGCGGCAGCTTCCGGAGGAGCCCCGCGAGACCGCGGCCAACAGCTTGGGGCCGATGCGCTTCGTGCTCGCCTTCGGGGTGGTGAGCATGCTCGCGGACGTCGTGTACGAGGGCGCCCGTTCGATCACGGGACCGTTCCTGGCCACCCTGGGCGCTACGGCTGCCATGGTCGGTTTCATTACCGGGTTCGGCGAAGCGGTGGCCCTGGTGATGCGGCTCGGGACAGGACCCTTGGCCGACAGGACCCGCAGGTACTGGCCGTTGACCATCGCCGGGTACGCACTGACGGTGGTTGCCGTTCCCCTGCTGGCGGTGGCCACTTCGCTGTGGCAGGCGTCGGCCCTGGTGGTCGTGGAGCGCTTCGGCAAGGCCGTCCGGGCGCCTGCGCGGGACACCATGCTGTCCCACGCCGGTTCGCGGCTGGGCCGGGGCAAGGCGTTCGCCATCCATGAGGCGCTGGACCAGTCCGGTGCACTTCTTGGTCCGCTGTTGGTCTCGTTGATGGTGGCCATTGCCGGCTACCAGTTGGGTTTCGGCGTCTTGGCCGTTCCCGGCGTCCTGGCGTTGCTGGCCGTGGTTCTCCTGCGGCGGGCGGTGCCGGCGCCCGAACTGTACGACCAGGCTTCCGCCTTGCCTGGGAGTGCCCGCGAACCCCGACCTGCTGTGGCCTCGGAAGCCAGTGCGCGCGGAACCACAGAACGTGCCCCGCTTCCAGCCCGCTTCTGGTGGTACAGCGCGTTCACCGCCATCTCGATGTTCGGGTTCCCGACGTTCGGCGTCGTGTCCTATCACCTCGAGATCCAGGAGGTCCTGCCGCCGGCGCTGATCCCGGTCAGCTATGCGGTGTCCATGGGCGCCGCGGCGCTCGCCGCGCTTGCGTCCGGTGCCCTGTATGACCGCACTGGGCTGCGCGGCCTGCTCCTCGCCCTCCCGCTGACCGCCGCGGTTCCCTTCCTGTCCTTCAGCTCGGTCCCCGCGCTCGTCTGGGCAGGGGCCGTGGTGTGGGGTGCCGCCCTGGGGATGCACGAATCAACGCTCCGTGCCGCCGTCGCGGACCTCGTTCCCGCGGCCCGGCGCGGCACCGGATACGGGATATTCACCGCCATTTACGGCATCTCCTGGCTCGCCGGATCCACCATCATCGGCGCGTTGTATTCTGCGTCCACCGCGGGGCTGGCGGTCTTCACCGTGGCCACGCAGCTCGCGGCCCTGCTCGCCTTCCTGCCGCTGCTCAGGTCCGGACGGACGCGCGCCTGAGCCCGTCTGGTCAGGATGGGGATGGAGGAGGAGCATGGGAGCACGACGCGGCGGGCGGTGCTGGAGGAGCGCTTCGAAGGGCGGGTGCACGGGTGAAAAGCAGTAAGACCACATGGCGGGCCTATTACTCCATGTTCGGCCCGCTCAATGTTGCCAAGGCGCTCGCGGTTCTAGCAGGAGTGGTGTTTCTTGTGTTCCGGCCTGATGCGGGGCATCCTGTCGAGGCATGGACGCCAACGACTCTCTGGTCGATAGTTGCGATGGCAGCCTTATTCCTGGCTTCACTGGCCTTCTCAGTTAGGGCATGGTTCCGGCTGCTGCGGATGCTTAAATCCGCCAGGGAGGACCGGCGACGGATCGCGGCAGGCCTTCCACTAGACCCTGAAGAACCCGAAGCCTAAGGTTCACTCGAGGGTGTCTGTTGAGGAGGACACAATGGCCATCGAGTTCAACCACACCATCGTCTACGCCCGGGACAAGCGCTTCTCGGCGGAATTCCTCGCCCGGATCCTGGGCCTGCCCGCGCCTACGCCTATGTGGTCTTTCATGACCGTTCCGCTGGAGCACGGCGTCGCGTTCGACTTCGCCACCGCCCAGGGCGACATCAAACCGCAGCACTACGCCTTCCTGGTCAGCGAGGACGAGTTCAACGGCATCCTCGCCCGGATCTCGGCCGAAGAAATCCCGTACTGGGCCGACCCCGGACGGACCCGGCCGCAGCAGATCAACCACAACGACGGCGGCCGCGGCGTCTACTTCAAGGACCCCGACGGACACCTGCTCGAGGCGATCACGCGCCCATACGGCTCGGGGCCCGCATGACGGAAGAGTTGGTCCGGCTCACGGCCACCGTGACCGGGCGGGTGCAGGGCGTGGGCTTCCGGTACCGCACCATGGCCGAAGCCCGGCGGCTGCGGCTGAGCGGGGAAGCCGTCAACCGCTGGGACGGCTCGGTGTACATCGTGGCAGAAGGCACCCCGGAAGCGGCCGAGGCGCTGCTCGCCTGGCTGCGCTCGGACAGGGCTCCGGGCCGGGTGCACCAGGTGGAGGCGTCGTTGGGCCGGGCCAGCGGGGAGTTTTCCGGCTTCGGCGTGGGATAGCGGCGGCTAACCGTTCGCGGCGTCGAGGGCGTCAATGCGTTCCTGACGCGACGCCGGCGAGTCCAGGCTGAAGGAACGGAAGTCCCTCAGGTCCGCACGGATCCACGCCTCCACCTCGCCGATCCGTTGTTCCACCGCGGCCGTGGGCGGCGCGAACGTCCAGGCCGCGATCCGTTCCTTGCCGGGATCGTATTGCCACAGTCCGATGATCCGCCCGCGGTCCAGGATGGGATGGTCCGGCAGGTCCGCCTGCAGGGCCAGAGTGGCGTTGAGGACCTTCTTGCCCTTGTCCTCCTCGGCGAACAGTTCCGCCGAATTCCGGCGCAACAGCACCAGCGAGTCGGTCCCGGCCAAGAGCTGAATTTGTTCCTCGCGGGGTGCTTCGAACGCAGCGAGCCGCCCGACGTCGTCGGGCAGCATCCACAGCACCTCACCGTCCGCGGTGGTGACCTCGACGGCCCCGACGGCGGCGGATGCCGCCTTGCTCTGCGCGACGGTGAAACCGGTGAACCACTGGCTCTGCTTGAGTGTGGCGCCGCCGGTCCAGCGGAGGTGGCATTCGAACAGGCGGGCGCGGGCCGCGTCGTCGTCGAGGGTGCTCGCCGGCAGGCCCCACACCGTGTATGCGTAACGCTGCTGGTCGAGGCGGCCGTTGACCGGGACGCGGCGGATCCGCCCGTCGGCCTGCAGGAGACCCAGGGCGGTGGGCAGGGTGGTGGAGGCGCCCTTCTTCTTTCCTTCCTCGCCCAGGCTGCGCACCGATTCGCCGAGCTCGTCGCGCAGCTGCTTGGGGTCCAGGGGGTCGGCGGCCTCGGCAAGCGCGTGCAGCACCTGCTCCTCGAGGAGGGTGATTTCCCCGCGCTCCACGCCGAGCCTGGCCAGGACCTTGAAGGGTTCGCCGGCGGCGTCCCGGCCCACTTGGAGGCCCCAGGCGAAATCGTCCTGGCCCAGGACATAGGTGCAGCCCCGCGCGGTGGGGAGTTCGTGGATCTTCAGGGCGGCCACGTCCCGGTCCACCTGCTCACGGCCGGTTCCCGCGCGGGCGAACAGGGTCAGGTAGGGGTTGGCGCCGCCTACCGAGCGGGCCCATCCCGCACGGTCGAGGACCTCCTCGCACCCTGCGCCGGCCAGGGAACCGTCAAGCCCCTGCCGGTGCCAGGCCCAGGCGCGGAGCAGTTCCGGGGTGAGCGTTGGGGCGGCGGGCACTGCGGGCGCGGTGGAGGTCATGGGCCCATTCTGCCCCTTGCCCGGACAGCCTGGCAGGCAAGTCGGCGGGACATGTTGGGAGCGGGCTCAGGGTCGGATCGCACTCAGGGCCGGATCGCCGCCAGGACGCTCTCGGCGGTGGCCTTCCAGGCGGGCAGGGTTTCCCGCCGTGCCAGTGCGGCGGCGCGCCATCGGGCGGCCAGCTCCGGATCCTCCAACCAGCGGGTGAGGATGTCGGCCAAAGCTGCCGGGCCGCCGTCGAGGTCCACCGCGGCGCCTGCACCGAACGGGCCGAGCGCCTCCTCGGCCCCGGTCCCCCGCCGGACGACCGCGGGAACTCCGTGGGCCAGGGACTCGGACACGGCCATGCCGAAAGCCTCGCGGGCGGAAACCAGCACGCTGAGGTCCGCGGCGTGCCATTGCGCTTCAAGTTCCTGCCCGTGGAGTTCTCCCGTGAGCTGGATCCGGTCCGCGAGTCCATGCTTCCCGACGGCGGCCCGCACCTCTGCGGCGTAGCCCGGGTCCGCGTCCGGCGAACCGATCAGGGCCGCCGTCCACGGCAGTCCGCTGAGCCGGGCCAGGGCCTCAATCAGGAGCAGTTGGCTCTTGTTCGGCAGCAGCGCGGCCACGCAAACAATGTGGGGCGGCCGCGAACCGCCGGCCACTGTGGCGGGCAGGGTTCCGGGCAGGGCCACGTGGACGCGTTCCAGGCCGTACAGAGCCACAAGGTTCGCCGCAGCGAAGGAACTGGGGCAGATCACCCCGCTCGCGGCGGCCAAGGCCTGCCTTTCCAGCTCCGCGTGGGCAGTGAAAGACATGAGCGAAAGGATCCAGACGCGGGTCCCGGCCTGCACCGCGGCGGCGATCTCCCCCGGCGCACCGGCCGCGATCAGCCCGTCGACGATCGCCAGTTGCGCGTCCCGCAGCGCCCAGGCGAGCGCTTCCCGGTCTTCGGGCCGCCCGGGCGGCCACGCGCCGTCGATCATCACCACCTTAGTTCTGGTGCCCAGCGCTTCCAGCTGTTCCACCAGCCGGGCGTTGTAGAGGTTCCCGCCGGAACGGTGCTGCACGTTGCCGGGCACGATGAAGCGGATCATTGTTGCCGTGGGAGGTCCGGCTGGTTCAGGTTCAGCTGCCCTAGGTTCAGCGAGTAGCCGGCCCACGCGTCGGGGTTTTCGCGGAGGAGGACGTCGATCCCCGCCATTGCGGCGCCGTCGGGCAGCTTTTCAGCGAGCCTTTCCGCGATATACCTGGCAAGGACCTCGGTGGTGGTCAGCTGGCCGGCGAACTCCGGGAGCTCGTCCAGGTTCCTGTAGTTCAGCCGATCCAGGATTCCCTGGAGCATCTCACCCGCGGCGCCGATGTCGATGACGATCGCGTCCGGGGTCAGCTCCGCGCGGCGGAAACTGACCTCCGCCACGAAGGTGGCCCCGTGGAGGCCCTGGGCCGGGCCGAAGGACTCGCGCGGGAGGCTGTGCGCAACCATGAAATGGCGGCGGACGGTGAGGCTGAACATGGTCACCTTTCCTGGTAACTGACGACGTGGCAGCAGCTTCCTCCGCTCTCCGCCGACAGCCGCTCCATGGTGCGGGGCAACTCGGTGAAGGGGGAATCGCCGCTGAGGAAGAGATCGAAGGCCGGGTCCTGAAGTTGGTTCACTGCGAGCTCCAGCCGTTCCTTGGTGCTGCGCCGGTGCCGCCGCGCCCGCGAGACCACTCCTACCTGGCTGGCCTGGATGGAGAGCCGGCGCGCGTGGAAGTCCTCACCCAGCGGGATTGCGACCGGGGCATCGCCGAACCAGGAAAGTTCGATGACCCGGGCTTCGTCGCCGGCCAGTTGCAGGCTGCGACCCAGGCCCGCGCTTGTTGCGGAGCAGTGGAAGACGATGTCGCAGTCGCCTTGGGCGTCCTCCGGGGAGGCGAAGCCTATGTTGAGCCTCTTGGCGGTTTGTTCCTTGGCGGGGTCCACGTCCACCAGTTCCAGCCGCTGCAGCGGGAAGTTCCGGAGCAAAGCCGCCAAGGTGCCGCCCAGCAGACCGGCCCCGACGACGGCGATCCGGTCTCCCAGCCGCGGCCCGGCTTCCCAGAGCGCGTTGACCGCCGTTTCCACCATGCCGGTGAGGACCGCGCGGCGGGGCGGGACGCCGTCGGGAATCCTTGTCAGGTCGCGGAGGGGGACGACGTAGCGGTCCTGGTGCGGGTGGAGGCAGAACACTTTTTGGTTGAGCCAGTCCGTTGGGCCTTGTTCCACGACACCGACGGATAGGTAGCCGTATTTCACCGGGGAGGGGAAGTCGCCTTCCTGGTGCGGGGCGCGCATGGCCCCGGCCACATTTTCCGGGACGTGGCCCCCGTAGACCAGGAGTTCGGTGCCGTGGCTGATGCCCGAGTACAGGGTTCTGATGAGTGCTTCGTTGGTTTTGGGCTCGGGCAATTCTTCCGCGCGGAGTTCACCCTTGCCCCGGCCCACTGTCCAGTAGGCGGTGGCCTTGCTGCTCGTCGTCGGCGCTTCGTCGCGCGGCTCTGAATCGGTCATCCTGCTGACGAATCTAGCCGGGGGCACCGAGGTTTGGAAGGCTGGCGCGTTCCGGGTGCGGAGCCGGGGTCCCGGGCCGCAGGCGCCGAGCGCGGGCCCGCATGGTCCGGCGACTGAGCCGCAGGGTTCGGCGACGGGGCCGCAGGGTTCGGCGACGGAGCCGTTTTGGGGAACCGCCGCCACCTCCGGTAACCTATTCCAGTTGGTGACGTGTCCGAGCGGCCGAAGGTGCAACACTCGAAATGTTGTTTGGTGTAAAAGCCAACGTGGGTTCAAATCCCACCGTCACCGCCAAATGAAAAGGCCCTGGTTCCCTTTGTTTACAAGGGAACCAGGGCCTTTTGCTTTGCTACACACGCCAGCGAGAAACCTGATCAGGGCGTTGGTGCCATGGCCGAACAATCCGCGCACACGTCCAGGGTCATTGAGGGTGGAACTGCCACGCAGAATCTCCGGCGCAACTTCGACGCCATTCGGAGCGACTGTCTACTCGCCGGGATGGACCATCCGCTGCGCCGGCAACACAGCCGAGAGACGGATCCGCAACACCGAAACAAGAAGCCACGCCCGGAACTTACCCTGACCGCCCACCAGGGTGAGCCCTGTGGAAGACGTAAGGAGCAAGTCCACGCCAGCGTCGAACGGGTCCGTGTCCAGCACTACGAAGTCCGCCAGCATGCCCCGAATCAGGCCGCCGAGCTCTCCTCGCGGCAGCCGGAGAGCGGCTCTGATCTCCATACGAAGACGCAAGTTACGGCAAATGATCGTCGGACTTACGGTCCTTTCGTCGGGGAACGGGATCCGGATAGTTGACGCCGAACGACCGTCCCTTCGCGAAGTGGGTGTTGGTGAATTCGCTGAGCTCCCGGCTGTTCATTTCGGGGTGGGCAAGCCGGATCCACTCGTAATCCCACTCCTGCATCGCCCGGACGCGGTCAACCCTCTTGGTGGCGCGGATGTGCTCCGCAAGGTCGTCACCGACAAGGGGTTTGGGTTTGGGCGCCCGGGCCGGTTTGGGTGGCCGCGGTGTGACGGGAGGAGCCGGCGTTCTTGCGGAGCGGATCACGGCAACGGTCAGCGCGATCACAACGACGGCGATCACGAGAACCCACCAGTATTGGACGAGAAACCAGATCACGGCAAAGGTGAGGAAGAGGCCGAAGGGACTACACCCGGCGGCCGCTGCGCCCTTTGCGGCACCGCCGGATCGACGACGTTTGCTAGCCATACTGCAGGATCCCACCAGGCACCGACAGTTTGTAGGGGCAGAGAGACCAGCAGGCAATTCCTGTCGACACTGCCACCCGCACACAGGGGCTAGGCTTCTGCAATGAACGATGTCGCAATCATCACTGGTACCTCCTCCGGCATGGGCCTTTTCTCCGCTATCGAGCTGGCCAAACGCGGCCTGCAGGTAGTCGCCACCATGCGGGACACCACCCGGGCAGGGCGACTGCGCGACGCCGCAAGCGAGGCCGGAGTGGAACTCGACATCCAGGCTCTCGACGTCGTCGACCATGAGTCAGCGGCCAGGCTCGTCGCCGGCGTCACCGCCGAGTACGGACGGGTTGACGTCTTGGTCAACAACGCCGGGCAAGGCAGCGTGGCGACCGCTGAGCAGCTCACCATGGACCAGATCCAGGCGCAGCTGGACGTGAACTACCTCGCCCCGGTCAACCTGGCCAAGCTCGTCCTGCCTGGCATGCGCGAACGGGGCCGCGGGCGGATCCTCACCGTGACCAGCGTCGGCGGCGTCGTGGGACAGCCGTTCGCTGACGCCTACTGCGGAGCGAAATTCGCCGTCGAAGGCTTCATGCAGTCCCTGGCCGTGGTCGCCGAGCGATTTGGCGTCCAGGTCGGTGTCATCGAACCCGCGGCCGTGGCCAGCGACTTCGTTGCCAACGTCGAACGCCCGACAGACATTGGCGCCTACGGCCCCCTGCTCGACGCATACATCGCACGAACCTCCGGAGCGTTCGCGAATGCCCAGACAGCACAGAGCGCCGGCACGGCAATCGCCGACGCCGTCACGGCGTCGGACTTCACATTCCGCCGCCAGACCTCCGACACCGCATCAGCATTCGTGGGCGTGTCTCTGGCAGACCTGGACGGAGAACGCGTCCGCTCCTTCACCAGCCCATGGATCAGCTAGCTGCTTGACCCGCCGGCCTTCTGCTTCAGACATCATGACCGGGCCGATCCGGAAAGAGGGCTACAACCAGTCACCGGCTTTGGGAATTCCAACTGCACCCTGTACGTTGTTCCTTCGCGGATCACCCCTGAGAAAAGAGGCATTGAAAAGTGGCAGCTGATTACGACGAACTTCGCTCGGACGTAAAGGAGTCGCAGGAGCAGTCCCTGCAGGCGCTGCAGTCAGCCGGTGCACCGACGGCAAAGAGCGTGGTGCTGGAGCTGGATGAAACTGACGGGCTCGACGCCGGTGGACCGGGCGGTGAAATCGTTGCGGAAGAACTCGTAGTCCAGGTCATTCCGCAGGGCGAGGACGAATTCGTGTGCAGTTCCTGCTTCCTGGTGCGTCATCGTTCCCAGATCGCCAGGGAAAAAGGCGGACTCCGCTACTGCGTGGAGTGCGAAGGCTAAGGGCCAAATATCGCGGGCTCGAAATAGGACCCGACTCGGCAGCCTCTCGATCAAAGGAGAAGCACAATGCTCAATGTCCTCACCGCACAAGTCCGCGCCGCCCATCTGCTGGTTCGCCCGGAAGAAGAATGGGATGCGCTCACCGATGACCTGTGGCGGGCCTACGACAGCAAGGACAGCGACCTCGTGGAGCAGCTTTGCGAACCGTATCTTGCCTCGTGGCGGGTAGTCACGCGCAACCTGCTCGCCGAACCGCTGGCAGCCGCCGGGATCACCGTCGCTCGCCCAGCCCACCCATGGGCAATCGCAACATTGGAGCGCGATGGCATCGTCCAGGAACCGTTGCTGTGTTCCCTGGACCATGAACTGCCCGACTCTTGGGAAGCCGCCGCCGTCTACGGAGGCCTGCAACTGCAGCGTTTCAACGACATCATGGCCGGCTACGAGAGCTGCCTGAAGGAACTCCTCAGCACACAATCGGCATAGAGGCACGCAACGCAAGACTGACGGGTGGACCCCAGGATCGATGGCGGAGCCTGAGGACCGAGCCAGCGGACTGATGGCCCCGCACGCCGAATGGCGTGCGGGGCCATCCATATCCTGTCCGTTTCAGGGTTGGGCGAAGACGTAAGGTTTGGGGTCCGGTTCGGACCCGACGTGCGGGTAGGCGGCGAGCTGGGCGAGGACTGTGTTCCAGAGGTCAACGTACTTGCCCGGGAAGGTCAGAGGGTTCACTCCGGGCATGAGCAATTTCGTGCAGGTCGAGGCGGGCACCCTGGCTGGATCTGCCGGGCCGTCGTGGGTGACCGCATCGACGGCGAGGGCGTAGGCGACCGGGTCATACGTGCCGGTGGCCAGGTGGTCGGCGACGTTGAGCGGGCAGACATCCTGGAGGGCGACGTTGGCGATGCTCCCCCCGGCACCATGCAGGGATGTGGTCCCGGAGTCGTTCAGGTTGGGGGTAACGAACTGGTCGGTATGGGAGTAGATGTCCGAGTAGGAAATACCGGTAAAGGTTTCCTGGTAGGAGTTGGTCGCCTGCGTGAAGGCTGAGTTGAGCCGCTGTTGCTGCAGTGCCGGCGCACACCCGGCAGCGCACATGCCGTCCACGGTCAGGCTGCCGTGGTTGGTGGCTCCGAGCGCCACATAGTCATCGACCATTCCCCGGATATCGGGCCAGAACCGCAGTGCGAACCGGGGAGCGAGACCTCCTTGGCTGAACCCGAGCAGGTCCACGTTGCGGCCACTCGTGGTGCGGATCTGCCGGATCGCGTTGACGATGTACTCAGCTGAGACCTGGATGTCGTTCATCGCGTTCTCCGGCAGGGTCACAGAGCAGTACGGCCAGTTCAACTTGTCCAGGGCCGGGAACCAGTTCCCGTCGAAATTCGTGTCCGGAGTCAGGGTGGTGCCGGGAATCAGCAGCACCACGTCGCGGCTGGCGCCGCTGACATTCGCGGTGCACTTGAGGCTGTCTTCCAGGAGATTCAGGGCTACGGAAAGCGCGGGTCCGGGCTGGTCGACAGGAGCGTACTCCGGTTCGCCCGGGTCGGCGAACGCGGCCGAAACCGGCGCAAAGGCCAAAGCTACGGCTGTGACGGCCGCGACCACCATGCCGCGGTTTAATTTTCGGATGGCTATTGAAGGTGGTTCTTTCATGGGTAGTCCGTTCCTGATGTCACCCGAAAGGGCGAGGATGTACTGAGCAGACGGATCATGGCAGATCCACGAGTTCACCGCTTGTCATGCGCGATTCGTTAATGATCACGACAAACAGGCCCCCACCGAGGGCACGCATTCATTCGTATTGTCATTTGACAATACGAATTCTGCAGACGCTGTTAGAGTCCGCGCATGACACTTCAACCGATGAATTTCTCTTCTGGTCCGGGGCAACCTTTGGTAAGCATCGGGAACGTTCACTTCACCGAACAGCACGTCATCACGCCCGCAGGAACGTGGCCGCTGGCTCAGACCAACGTGACAACGACGGACCAAACCACTACCACCACGCACACCCCGGCATGGGCCATCGTGATGGTCATCCTCTTCATCTGGTTCTTCCTGCTTAGCCTGCTGTTCCTGCTCGCCCGCCAGACGCGCGTGAGCGGCTACGTGGCGGTGCACATTCAATCCGGCGGATATTCCTACACCGAGCAAGTGCCTGTGTTTTCAGCAGCCCAGAAGGCCGACGTCTTCAATCGGGTCCTCTTCGCGCAGGGCTTGATAGGCCGTGCACGTAATGCTTAAAGCAACTCCGACGCCGCGCAGCTACGCCTGGGCCACGCTGCTTGCAAGCATTCCCGTAGTCGTCGTAGGCGTGACATTCATTGCTAATGCAGCAGGTTGGTGGTCTTACACGACCGGCACGATCACATTGGCAGGCGCAGCGCTGCTGATTCAATTCGGGGTAGCGGGTCTTTCGCGCCGGGCCAAATAATGGCTATGACTGGAATTTGAGAAAAGAGCAGAATAATGGAATTACGCCAGAAGCAAGATCTCGTGCTTGCCCTTAGGAAAAAGGGCGTGGCTGAAGCCGATCTCCCTCGGCTCCTTGGCAGGGCTGAAGAACAGAGCCAACAGCCTGGGACCACGTTCAGCATCGGCGACTTCCTAGGCGGTGTTCCAGCCGGGACCACGTCGTCAAGCGGTACGAAGCTCGGCCGACTTGCCGCGGGACTACTGGTCCTTTGCATCGCCGTGCAGCTGCTGCTCAGCACTGTGCTCAACGTGCATCTCGGGTTTCCCGGCATCCTTGTGTATTACGGAACCGCGGCGCTCGGCCTGATTATCCTCGTCTTCGCGGCCTACTACGTCGACCGGAGAGTTCCCGCCGAGTAACAGACCCGCCGACTGGCGAGGTCCGGATTCCCTTTGTTTGAAGGGAACCCGGACCTTGTCATTTGTCTTGGAGCAGATTCACCGGCGACCGCCGCGGATTTGGTAAATCCGCCCTAAACCTTCGACTTCCGGTACCCCGCCTGCTGGGCCGCGCGCTCAGTCGCGAAGCAGATTTCCGGCGTGGTGGCGTTGTAGTACCGCTGGCCGCGCAGGTGGTAGATCCTGCTCGGCGCATTGCCCTTGATCGGCGCCCAGGACGGGCAGGTCCACTTGCTCGCGGGCCTGGCCGACGTCGGGGCAGGAGCCACCACGCGGACAGTCACCTGGCTGGTCGCACTGCCCTTGAGTGCGCCGGCTGACGGCATCCGCACCGACCATTTACCAGTTACCGAAGCCGGGAAGGTGGTCCGGAAGTAGCCGGTCGTATTGGTCTTCAGTGTGCGGACGGCGGCGTTGGGCTTGGCACCGTCCGGATCGAAGTAGACCACCGCGGTGACCGTTCCGGTCTTGGCCCAGGTACGGCCGTTGTAGCCCTGCGCCTGACCCTGGACCATGATGGTGTTTCCGCGCACCACGGTCGCCGGGCCGGCTGAAAACGAAGCGATCCGGGTTGTGACAGTCGGTGCCGCCTGTGCCGGTGCTGCGAGGACGACGGTGGGCGCCACGAATGCGGAAATTGCCAGCAATGTGCCAAGCATTTTCCGACTCAGCATTTCCCGACGCAGAGCTTTCCGGCGCAAAGAAGTAGTGAACAAGAGAATTCCCCCATGGAATTGCTGCCCATCGACGGGCAGATCTGAACGTATGAGATGAATCCTAACGGGGCCTGCGACGTTCCTTCCCAGTTGCTTTTGCCGCCACACCCAAAAACGCGTCGACACGCCGATGCAGGCGCGGAAATCCGGGGTCAGGCGGAATGCAAGCGGGAAGGAACGTCGCAAGAGCGCAAGAATAGCTACGCCCGGAACCTCACCTGCCCGCCCACCACGGTGAGCACCACCGAAGAAGCCAGCAAGGAATCCACCCCGGCCAAGAACGGGTCCGTGTCCAGCACCACGAAGTCCGCGAGCATCCCCTGAGCCAGACGGCCGAGCTCATCCTCGCGGCGGCACGAGAACGCGGCGTCGCGGGTCGCGTGCGAGAGCGCGGAGGCCAGTTCCAGCGCGTACTTGGGCAGGTTCGCGGGCAGCGACTGGTCCAACGCGGACTTCCGGGTAGTGGCGATGTACATATTCGGCAGCGGCGGATGCGGCGCGGTGGGCGCGTCCGAACCAAGGGCCAGCACCGCCCCGGCATCGGTGAACTCGGTCCAGGGGTAGGCCCGCTCGATGCGGTCATCGCCCAGCATGGCCCGCCAGTTTTCCTGCACGGCCGGATCGGCGTGGACCGGCTGCATGGACGCGACAATCCCCAGCCGCGCCAGCCGCGCAATGCTCTCCGGGGTGACGGTCTCCATGTGCTCGATCCGGTGCCGGCGGCCGCGCGGACCGTTCACCGCGTTGGCATGCTCGAACGCATCGAGCGCCACCTCCGAGGCGAGGTCACCGATCGCATGGATGGCAACCTGCAATCCCTCGGCGTCGGCGGCTGCCACCACCGGGTTCAGGTACTCGGGGGCCCAGATGAGGTCCGCGTTGCTGCCGTCCGAATACGGTTCCTTCATGGCGGCCGTGCAGCCGTCGATCACGCCGTCGGCAATGATCTTGATGCCCACCACGCGCAGCCAGGGAGTGTTGACCTCACGGCTGAGTTCGGCGGCACGCGCCACCTGCGCCAGGTTTTCTTCGTGGTTTTCCGACGGCGCTACCAGCCAGTGGGCGTTGATGCGCAGCGGGAGGGTCCCGCCGCCTGCCTCCAGCGCCCGGCGCATTGCGGCCAGCTCGGCTTCACCCAGGGCCATGTCGATTCCGCTCGTGACGCCGGTGGAAAGGTAGTGCTCCATGGCCGTGGCCAGCTGGGCGTCGCGCTCGTGGTCCGAGGTCAGCGAAGCGAGGGTAGGCCAGGCGTACAGTTGCACGGCGGTTTCGTGCAGCAGGCCGGTAGCTTCGCCGGTTTCCGGGTCGCGTTCGATGATGCCGCCCAGTGGGTCGGGGGTGTCCTTGTCGATGCCCATTTCGGCGAGCGCGGCCTTGTTGACCCAGACGGAGTGGAGGTCGTTCGCGTCGAGGTACACCGGGCGGTCGGGTACGACGGCGTCAATCATGTCCGTGGTCGGCGTGCCGCCGGGGACGGCCGAGAACAGCCAGCCGCTGCCGAGGACGCGCGGCGCGTCCGGCGCGGACGCCACGGCGTTCTTGAGCCGGAGCTGGATCTCCGCCAGGTTTCCGGCGTCGCGCAGGGCCACTTTCTGCATGGTTTCGCCCATCATCACCAGGTGGGTGTGTGCGTCCACGAACCCGGGCATCACGAAGGCGCCGCCAAGGTCCACCTCCGCAACGGAAGCCTCGGAAAATGCGCCGGCCAGCACCTCGCGCGCGGCCGCCTCGCTGCCCACATGGGCCAGCCGGTCGCCGTCGACGATCAATGCTTCGGCAAGCGCGGGACCATCGGCGGTGAAGATCCGGGCGTTGCGGTAAAGGGTACGGGTGGTCACAACTGTTCCTTTGTTCTTTAGTGGACTGTTCTTTGTGGACTTGGGCTAGACGATTGCTGCCTGGTTGAACTGCTCAGCGACGGGAACCGCGGGGGCGGAAGCCTCGGCCGCGCTCTTCTCGACGCCCGCCGCCACCCGGGAGATCACCAGGAACGGCACCAGCAGGAGGAAGCTGAACGCGGAGAGAATCGCCGTCAGCGGCATGTAGCCGAAGTTCTCGGCGATGAAGGTGCCGAACAGCGGCGAGAAGGCGGAGCCGATGAGGTAGGTGCCGCTCAGTGCCGCCGACCAGAACCCGCGCACATCCAAGGCCACGGCAACGGACACCACGTACATGAACGCCAGTGCGTAGACCGTGTTCCAGGCGATGATCACCAGCATGTACGTGCCGGGATCGTGGACCAGGCCTGCGGCGAGCTTCAGTCCGCCGCCCAGCAGCAAGAGGACCAGCAACGGGACGGTGCGGCCCAGACGGTCGCCCAGGTAGCTGGCGATGGCGCCGAAGACCAGCCCACCGGCGGTGGACGCGCTGAGCATGAGCCCCATGTCGGCATCGCCGATTCCGGCGTTTTCGGCCCCCATGGAACCGGCCACCGCCCAGAGCGAATCCTCGCCCAGCGCCCACAGGCCGAAGCAGGCCAGCAGGCTGAAGCCGGCAATGGTCACCAGCAGCGGCGCTTTTCCGGGAGCGGCAGGTGACCGCCCGACGTCGGCCGCTGCGGTACCGGATGCTGCGGTACCGGATGCTGCGGTTCCGGACGGCTCTGCCGCGGCGGCCGGCATCCAGCCCGAGGTCAGGGCGAAGGCCAGCGCCAGGAGCGCGAGCAGCCCGAAGGCGCTCAGCATCCCGGTGCCGAACATGGGAATCAGAGCGAGGACTACCGTGACGATCGCACGGTTAGCCAGGCCGCTGATGCCGGACATGCGGTTCGGGTTGCGCAAGGCTGCGAGCGCGGCGCCGCTGGAGGAGATGGCACCGCCGCCGCCAAGGCCGCCGAGGATGATGCCGGCGATGGCCACGGGAGCCAGCGGGACCACGGCGGCCGCGCCGAAGCCGGCAGCGGCCAGGAAGAGGCCGCCGCGGGCCACCACGTAGCGGCCGGAGCGGGCCGACCAGCGCGACGTCAGGAGGCAGCCCAAAGCGGTGCTCAGCAGGCAGGCGGTCATCACGGTTCCGGCCGCGGTGGGCGTAAGGCCGTGGCCGTCCACGAGGGCGATGATCATGAAAGGCACCAGGTTGGCGGCCATGAAGCCGATGACGCCGATGCCGAAGGTCGAGATGCCGCGGCGCCAGGTGAGGGGGACGCGGCCGCTGGCATCCGGTGTGGGGGAAAGGCTCAAGGTATTCTCCGGGTCGTGGGGGCCGCGTCCTTGCGGCCGGCGGGCGGGATCGGCGGCCAGGATCCTGGCTGAGAGCCGGATCACTAAACGAAAGGCTTTCGTTTAGTATGCGGGCTGAGGCCCCGGTCACACAAGCCGGCTCAGGAAATCCGGCCGGAACGGCCTCAGGAAATCAAAGCCCGGCAGCCCGCCGTCGGAGCCCCTCGATGAGGATTTCAAGGCCGAATTCAAAGGCCGTCCCCGCCCGGTCGGCCAGCCCGGAGGCGTTCTCCACGGCACGCCCCAGGGCGGTCCCTCCGCCCGGCGCCACGTCCCACACGTTGCCGGGAGCGGCGAGGTCCAGGGCGGCACCGATGGCGAAACTGTCGATCAGGGCCAGGGCCGAGGCCACGTCCGCGCCGCGGAAGCCCGCCTCTTCCAGTGCGGCGGACAGTCGCTCGTAGAAGGCGATGACCTTGGCGTTCCGGACGGTCTGCATCACCAGCAGCGGCGCAGTGCGCGGGTGCCGGGCAAAACTCTCGCGGTAGGCCCGGATTTCCATGCGCAGCACCTCATCCCACGGCAGCTCAGCGGCGGGAACAGGGCCGTCCTCCGTGATCCGGCCGCGGATGAGCTCCAGGATCTCCTCGCGCCCGGACACGTGGTTGTAGATGGAGGACTGGCTGACCCCGATCTTCCGCGCCACCTTGGGCAGGCTGAAGTCGCCGCCCTCGTCGATCAGTTCGAGGGCGGCCGTAACCACGGCATCAACGGAGATCAGCGGTTGGGACGGGCGCGCCATGAAAGGACTCCTGGGGTTCGGCTGGTCCCCAAGGTATCAGCGGCGGGCTCTTGGAAGGCCATGCACCGGCGCCCATACTTAGGTGCATGAGCGTCGAGTCCCGGCCCCAGTCGGCGGACACCGCCGAAACACCTGCCCGGCCAGCAGCTGCCCCTCCCGCACCGGGTGCGCCCACGGACGGTCCCCTCACCCGCGAAGAGCTCCACCTCGCTTCGCGCAACCATGCCCAGCCCCTGGAAATGCTCCAGTGGCCCATCACCCCCGTCGGCATCCACTACCTGCTGACCCATTTCGACATACCCCGGATCGACCCCACGGACTGGCGCCTGCGCATCGGCGGACTGGTGGAGCACGCGCGCGAGTACACGCTCACCGAGCTCAAGCACCGTGAGCGGCGCACCGTTCCGGTCACCATGGAATGCGCCGGCAACGGCCGCTCCCTGATGGAGCCGCGGCCGGTCAGCCAGCCCTGGGACCGCGGCGGCTTCGGCACGGCGGAATGGACCGGGACGCCGCTCGCCCCGTTGCTGCACGACGCCGGGATCCCGGCTGACGCCGTCGAACTCGTCTTTACGGGAGCGGACCGCGGGATCCAAGGTGGAACCGAGCACCAGTATGCGCGCAGCCTCAGCGTCTCCGACGCGATGTCCGGGGACGTGCTGCTCGCCTACGAAGTCAACGGCCAGCCCCTGCCGCCACAGCACGGCTACCCGCTCCGGCTCCTGGTACCGGGCTGGTATGGCATGGCCAGCGTCAAATGGCTGAGCTCGATCGAGGCGATCGACCACACCTTCGAGGGCTATCAGCAGGCCGTTGCCTACCGCTTCACGCAGTCCGCGGAGGAACAGGGTGCGCCCGTCCAGCGGATCCGGCCCCGCGCGCTCATGGTGCCGCCGGGCATTCCCGATTTCTTCACGCGGGAACGGTTCGTGCAGGCCGGGCCCCTGCATCTCAGCGGGAGGGCGTGGTCCGGGCACGGAAGCGTGGACCGGGTGGAAGTGTGCGTGGACGGCGTGTGGGCCGAGGCAGAACTGGAACCGGCCATCGGACCACATGCATGGCGCGGCTGGAGCTTCACCTGGATCGCGTCCCCCGGCACTCATGAGCTGGCCTGCCGCGCCGGCGACAGCTCCGGCCTGACCCAGCCCGAACAGCCCGACTGGAACTACCAGGGCATGGCCAACAACGCGGCCCAGCGCCTTACTGTCACGGTGCGCGGATAGTTCCATGAAAGCGGTCCTGGGAGGTTCCAAAAGCAGCAGCGACTACGAATTCCTCACCGTCTGGCGCGTCGCCGGGACACCCCGGGAGGTGACCGAGATCCTCGGCGACGCCGGAACCCTGGCCCGCTGGTGGCCCGCGGTGTACCTGCGGGTGACGCCGCTGGACCCCGGAATGCCGGACGGCACGGGCAAGAGCTTCATGCTGCACACCAAGGGCTGGCTGCCTTACACCCTGCGCTGGAAGCTCACCGTCACCGAACCCATCACCGAGCAGGGCTTCGCTATCTCCGCCGCGGGCGACCTGAACGGCACGGGCCGCTGGAGGTTCGAGCAGGACGGGCCGGAGACCGTCATCAGCTACGACTGGCGGGTGACCGCGGAGAAACCCCTGATCCGGCGCCTCGGATTCCTGTTCAAGCCGCTGTTCGCGGCGAACCATCGCTGGGCGATGGCCCGCGGGCAGGAAAGCCTGGCCCTGGAACTGAGGCGGCGGCGTCCCGGTAAGAACCAGGCCAGGGTTCCGCGGCCGCCGCAGCCTACCTTCGCCGGGCGGTACCGCTGGCCGAGGAGCAGCACGCATGCCTGACGACAGGAAGCATGAAGTCCATTGGCTGCCCCAGCCCGAGGAACAGGACTACCCCGCCGCCGGCGACTACCTGTCGCTGCTGGAATCCGACGCCGTGGTTGCCTCCGTGGTGGCGGCGCTCGTGTCCGCGCCCATCAAGCACCGCAAGGCAAAGGACATCCTCCGGGCCGCACGCCTGGCGCTGCTGCCTGAGGACAATCCGCACGTCGCCTCGGACCTGCGGAAGATCCGTGAAGGCAGGAAGCTCTCGCCCATCCTGATGGTCCGGGGCGACCTCGCCAGGGGCATCCCCGCCCAGATCGCCGACGGCTACCACCGCGTGTGCGCCAGCTACTACTCGGACGAAAACACGGACATCCCCCTCAAGCTGGCCGACGCTCCCCGGTAGACTGCCGCTGGGCTCAGCCGCGCCGCCGGAA
Organism: Curtobacterium sp. LFS079; assembly: GCF_047977865.1. NCBI lineage: Bacteria > Bacillati > Actinomycetota > Actinomycetes > Micrococcales > Microbacteriaceae > Curtobacterium > Curtobacterium sp. LFS079. Next base: position 477,238 of record NZ_JBFPFO010000003.1, on the reverse strand, counting down.
GGAGGGAAGGCGTGTCGTTCTTCCAGCTTTCGCTGATCGCCGCCGTCGCCCTCCTGGGGCCGCTGCTGGCGCTGCCCCGCAAATGGCACCTCCCGGTGGTCCTGGGGCAACTGCTGGCGGGCATCGCCATCGGCCGGACCGGGCTGGCGCTGGTGGACTCCTCGGATCCCACCTTCACCTTCGTGGCCGACGTCGGCTTCGCCCTCATCATGTTCGTTGCCGGAACGCACGTGCCGGTCCGGGATACGGCCATCCGGCCCGCCCTGGGTGCCGGAGCGCTGCGGGCCCTCGTCGCGGCCGGGCTCGCGGCCGCCGTCGGGACCGGCATTGCCTTCGCCTTCGGCACCGGCCACGCGCCGCTTTACATCGTCCTGCTGGCGTCCTCCTCCGCGGCTTTGGTGCTGCCGATCATCGATTCGCTGCGGCTCACGGGGCCCAAGGTCCTGACGACGACGGCGCAGGTGGCAATCGCGGACATCGCCTGCATCGTCGCGCTCCCCCTCGCCGTCGACCCGCCGAACGCCGGACGCGCCGCCGCCGGGGCCGCCGTCGTCGGCGCCTGCTCCGTAGTGCTTTTCTTCGTGCTGCGCTGGCTGGAACGCAGCGGCACCCGGGGACGGCTTCACGATGTGTCGGAGGACCGGAAATTCGCCCTGGAGCTGCGGATCCAGCTGGCGTTGTTGTTCGCACTGTCCGGGCTCGCGGTGGCCGGACGCGTCTCCATCATGCTGGCCGGGTTCTCCTTCGGCCTGGTGGTGGCCGCGGTGGGCGAACCGCGGCGCCTGGCGCACCAGTTGTTCGCGGTCAGCGACGGCTTCCTGGGCCCGGTGTTCTTCGTTTGGCTCGGCGCCTCACTGGACCTGCACACCCTCGCGGGCAGCCCGCGGATGATCCTGCTCGGGCTCTGCCTGGGCTTCGGGACGCTGCTGGTGCACGGCAGCCTGCGCGTGCTCGGCCAGCCCCTGCCGCTCGCGGTGCTGGCGGCCTCGCAACTCGGTGTGCCCGTTGCCGCCGCCACCATCGGCACCCAGCTGCACCTGCTGGAGCCCGGGGAAGCCGCGGCCTTGATCCTCGGCGCCCTCATCAGCATCTTTGCGAGCGCACTGGCGGGAGCGCGGGCGGCGCGCACGTTCGCCCGGCCGGTAGAATTGCGGGGTTGACCGCTCCCGGAAACGGGCGGACTGCAACCCAAACGGACACTCAGGGAGGACCACGTGCGCGCTGCTGTGTCCTCCCGTTCCCGCACGGGGGCGCCGTTCCACGCGCTCCGCTCGGGCGCCCTGGCGCTGGCCGTGCTGTCCCTCGCCGCCGGCGCCCACGTGATCGCGGGCGGCACCCTGCCGGCCCTGCCGATCCTGCTGGCGCTCCTGGCCCTGACCGGGCTCGCCACCACCCTGGCCACACGTTTCAAGCTCGGCTTCGCGGCCGTGGCGCCCGTGCTCGGCGGCGGCCAGCTGGTGCTGCACGAGGCTTTCACGGCGCTCGGCCCGGTAGCCATGGGCCCCGCTGTCGAGGCACCGCATGTGCACCACGCCGCGCAGCTTCCGGCGATCGGCAATGCCGTGGCGGACGGGCTGCAGCACCTGCACACCGCGGACAGTCCCTTTGGCTGGTTCATGCTGGCCGGCCACGTCCTCGCCTCGGCGGCCTCGGCGCTGCTGTTTGCCAAGGGCGAGCAGGCCCTGTGGCAACTGGCAGCCTGGCTCCGCCCGCTCTGGCGCATCCTTGCGCTGCTCTTCACTCCCGACGCCGGCACCCGCCCGGCGCCGGCCGGCCCGGCTTCGGCGTTCATCCCCCGTCCCTGGCGGAACCTCAGGCAGGACAGCAGGCGCGGCCCGCCCGTCGTCGCCGTCCTCTCCTGACTCCGCCCGGCACCCCCTTCCACGGTGATGGGCACTCCCCCGTACTTCGGCGCATCCGCGCACCCTGAAAGGCACCACCATGACCACTTCCGTACTCCGCCGCACCCTCACCACCGCCGCAGCCGCCGGCGGCACCGCCGTCCTGATGCTCGCCGGCATGCAGGCCGCTTCGGCCCACGTCTCGGTGACCCCGGACAAGACCGCCGCGAACTCCTACGCGCTGCTGACCTTCGGCATCCCGCACGGCTGCGACAACACCGGCACCACCAAGATGACCATCACGCTGCCTCAGGAACTGAACGACGCCCAGCCCACGGTGAACCCCAACTGGACGGTCGAAAAGGTCACCGAAACCCTTCCGGCACCCAGGAAGCAGGCCGATGGGACCTCCATCACCAAGCGGACCAGCCAGATCGTGTACACGGCCAAGGCCCCGTTGGATCCGCACCTGCGCGACGCCCTGGTCCTTTCCGTGAAACTGCCCGACGCCGCCGGCAAGACCCTCTACTTCCCCACCCTGCAGAACTGCGTCAAGGGCCAGACCGACTGGAAGGAACTCCCCAAGGAAGGCCAGGACCCGCATGACCTGGAGGCTCCGGCGCCGTCGGTCACCATCACGGCAGCGGTGGCGGGCCACGATGGCCACGGCGCGGCTTTGGCGTCGGGCACGGACAAGGACGGCGACAAGACCGAGCAGTCCGCGGCCGTATCTCCCGACGGCGGCGCAGACGCCCGCAGCTGGGCCGGGCTTGTTGCCGGGCTGGCTGGCCTTGGCCTGGGCGGCGCCGCGTTCTTCCGTAAGAAGAAGTCGGTCTGACTGAAATCCCGTTGAAAGGATGGCGCCCGGAACATCACGATCCGGGCGCCATTTCCATGTCCGCCGCCGTGGCGCGGTTGACTCAGGCAATCGCCACCGCAAGGCTGGGCGCATGACTACTGCGCGCGCCAAAAAGGCCTCCTTCTTCGCGACGGCGGCGGCCTCGCTCCTGCTGCTGGCCGGCTGCGGGCAGGGCCAAAGCGGATCACCGGCCAGCCCGTCGTCGGAAACTCCCAGCGCCTCGCAGAGCCCGTCGGACAGCGGCAGCCCTTCAGGGCCGGCCAGCGCCACGGACTCGGGAACCGCGTCCATGGCGCCCGGGCTGTGCAAGTCCGCTTCCCTCACGGCCAGCCTTGACGCCACGGGCGGCGGCGCCGCGGGCAGCGTCTACCAGAAGCTCATCCTCACCAACTCCGGAACCGAGCCCTGCATCCTCAAGGGCTACCCGGGCGTCTCGCTGGTAACCGGGCCCACCGCCGGTCCGATCGGGGCGCCCGCGGACCGCGACACCTCCAAGGCCCCGGTCGAGCTCGTCCTCAAGCCGGGCGATAAGGGCGTCGCCGTGCTGCGCTACACCCAGGCCGGCCTCTACCCCGGCTGTAAGCACGCCCCGGCAGCGGGTTTCCGGATCTACCCTCCGGAGGACACGGCTTCGGTGTTCGCTGCGCAGCAGCGTGATGCCTGCAGCAACGCCGACGTCAAGCTGCTGACCATCGGCGCATTCCAGGCAAGCTGACTTTCTCCTTTTCTTGTCAGTGCCTTGGGGCATGATGGAGGAATGCAGGAAGAGGAGCCGCGCAACGGGGTAATGGAGGCGTTCAGCCGCGCCACCCGCGAGTGGTTCCTGGGCGCGTTTGCCGCACCGACTCCTGCGCAGGACGGCGCCTGGCGGGCCATTTCCTCCGGCGCCCATGCCCTGGTGGTCGCACCTACCGGTTCGGGCAAGACGCTCGCCGCGTTCCTGTGGGCCCTGGACAAGCTGTTGGCACCGACCAAGCTGCTGGCACCGGGTGTCCCCCATCCGCCGGAGACCAAGGCGGCCAAACGCAAGACCCGCGTCCTCTACATTTCCCCGCTCAAAGCCCTGGGCGTGGACGTCGAACGCAACCTCCGCTCACCCCTCATCGGCATCACGCAGACCGCAAAGCGCCTGGGCCTGCCGGCACCGATCGTGAGCGTCGGCGTCCGTTCCGGGGATACGACGACGGCGGAGCGCCGCGCGCTGCTCAGCCACCCACCGGACATCCTCATCACCACGCCCGAATCCCTGTTCCTGATGCTCACGTCCCGTGCGCGGGAAACGCTCTCGGATGTGGACACCGTGATCGTGGACGAGGTCCACGCCGTGGCCGGGACCAAACGCGGGGCGCACCTTGCGGTGTCCCTGGAACGGCTCGATGCGCTTCTTTCCAAGCCCGCCCAGCGGATCGGGCTGTCCGCCACCGTGGAGCCGCGGGAACTCGTGGCCCAGTTCCTGTCGTCCTCCGCGCCGGTGGAAATCGTGGCCCCGGCGTTCACCAAGAACTGGAAGCTCGCCGTCAGTGTCCCTGTGGAGGACATGTCGGACCTCGCAGGCGCGGCCGGGGCCTTCGACTCGGGGCCGGCGTCGGGCCTGCAGCCGCAGGCGTCCATCTGGCCGCATGTGGAGGAAAAGATCGTTGACCTGGTCCTGTCCAGACAATCCACCATCGTCTTCGCCAACTCGCGGCGGCTGGCCGAACGCCTCACGGCCCGGTTGAACGAAATCCACGCCGAACGCCAGCTCATGCCGGCGGACGTGTTCTCCGAAGGCTTTCCCGATGCCGCCGGTTTCGTCCCGGATTTCGGGGAGCCTGCCTTGGCCGGAGGTGCCGGGACCTCGGGGGCCGCGGCCGGGACGTCCACCGCCACGCCTGCCCACATGATGGCGCAGGCGGGCAGCACCAGGGGCGCCGATCCGGTGCTGGCCCGGGCGCACCACGGCTCCGTGTCCAAGGACCAGCGGGCCATGATCGAGGACGACCTCAAGTCCGGGCGGCTGCGCTGCGTCGTGGCCACCTCGTCCCTGGAGCTTGGCATCGACATGGGGGCCGTGGATCTCGTGATCCAGGTGGAATCGCCGCCGTCGGTGGCCAGCGGGTTGCAGCGGGTGGGCCGTGCGGGGCACCAGGTGGGCGAAATCTCGGAGGGTGTGCTCTTCCCGAAGCACCGTGCGGACCTCGTCCACACCGCGGTCACGGTGGAACGCATGCTCAGCGGGAAAATCGAACGCCTGCACATCCCGGCGAACCCCCTGGACATCCTCGCCCAGCAGACGGTCGCTGCCGCTGCGCTGGGGAGCATCGACGTCGAAGACTGGTTTGCCACGGTGCGGCGTTCGGCACCCTTCGCCACGCTTCCCCGTTCTGCCTTCGAAGCCACGCTGGACTTGCTCTCCGGCCGGTATCCGTCCGATGAATTCGCCGAGCTACGCCCGCGCATTATCTGGGACCGCAATGCCGGCACCATCGAAGGCCGGCCCGGCGCCCAGCGCCTCGCCGTGACCTCGGGCGGCACCATCCCGGACCGCGGGCTCTTCGGCGTCTACATCATCGGCACGGAAAACGAAGGCACCGCCGGTTCCGTAGCCTCCGGTTCCGAGGCCGGGCAGGAGGCGGGAACGGCGTCGAGGGCGCCCAAGGGCGGGCGCCGCGTGGGTGAGCTTGACGAGGAAATGGTCTACGAATCCCGGGTGGGAGACATCTTCGCCCTCGGCGCCACGAGCTGGAAAATCGAGGACATCACCCACGACCGCGTCCTGGTCTCGCCCGCCTTCGGCCAGCCCGGGAAGCTACCGTTCTGGAAGGGCGATTCCCTGGGCCGGCCCGTGGACCTCGGCAGGGCACTCGGCGCCTTCGTCCGCGAACTTTCCGCGTCTGATCCCGCACCTGCGCTGGAGCGCGTCAAGGCCAGCGGCCTGGACGACTTCGCCGCCAGCAACCTGCTCCAGTACCTCCGTGAGCAGCAGCAGGCAACCGAGGTGGTCCCGAGCGACCGCACGCTCGTCGTCGAACGGTTCCACGACGAACTGGGCGACTGGCGGGTGGTGCTGCACAGCCCCTTCGGCATGCCGGTGCACGCTCCCTGGGCACTCGCCGTCGGGCAGCGCCTGCAGCAGCGGTACGGGCTGGACGGTTCAGCGATGGCCGCCGACGACGGCATCGTGCTGCGGGTGCCCATGATGGAGGATGAGCCGCCGGGCGCGGAGTTGTTCCTCTTCGAGCCGGAGGAACTTGAGCAGATCGTGACGGCGGAGGTGGGTGGCAGTGCCCTGTTCGCTTCCCGTTTCCGCGAGTGCGCCGCCCGCGCCTTGCTGCTCCCGCGCCAGAACCCGGCCAAGCGGCAGCCGCTGTGGCAGCAGCGCCAGCGTTCGGCCCAGCTGCTGGATGTGGCGAAGAAATACCCGCAGTTCCCCGTGGTGCTCGAAACGGTGCGGGAGTGCCTGCAGGACGTCTACGACCTCCCGGCACTGAAGGACATTGCGGGCGCGATCGAACGCCGGGAGCTACGCCTGGTACAAACCACCACCCAGCAGCCCTCTCCCTTCGCGAAGTCGCTGCTCTTCGGCTACGTAGCCCAGTACCTCTACGAGGGCGATTCCCCCCTGGCCGAACGGCGGGCCGCCGCCCTTGCACTCGACTCCACCCTGCTGAACGAGCTGCTGGGCCGGGTGGAGCTGCGCGAACTGCTCGACGCCAAGGTCATCGAAAGCACCGAACTGGAGCTGCAGCGCCTTGTTCCGGACCGCCGTGTCCGCGGCATCGAAGGGGTCGCGGACCTGCTGCGCCTGCTCGGACCCCTCGACGCGGAGGAAGTGGCCGCCCGCCTCGAGGACGGCAGCATCACAGAGGCGGCCGGACACCTCGCCGCCCTCCGCAGGGCCAACCGTGCGCTCACCGTGACCCTGGGCGGGGTGGAACGCCATGCGGCCATCGAGGACGCGGCCAGGCTGCGCGACGCCGTCGGGGTCCCGCTGCCCATGGGCGTCCCGCTGGCCTTCATCGAGCCGGTGGCTGATCCCCTCGGCGATCTCGTGTCGCGCTACGCAAGGACCCACGGTCCGTTCACCGCGGAAGAGGCCGCCGCCCGGCTGGGGCTCGGGGCCGCCGTCGTGCGTACCGCGCTGAAGCGGCTCGCTGCCGACGGCCGCGTGGTGGAAGGCGAGTTCCGGCCGCACCCGGTGGCCGAGGCACCTGCAACCAGCAGCGAAGGGGCACCGGAAGCGCCGGAAACCCTGCGGGAGACCCTGCTCCCGCCTCCTGCCAGCGAATGGTGCGATGCGGACGTGCTGCGCAAGCTCCGGCGTCGTTCACTGGCTGCCCTGCGGGCCGAGGTCGAGCCGGTGGAGGCCGCCGCGTACGGGCGGTTCCTGCCCGATTGGCAGAACGTCCGCCAGCCCGGAAGGTCCCCCGCGGGCTCGGCATTGCGCGGACTGGACGGCATCATGACGGCGGTGGACCAGCTCTCCGGGGTGCCGGTTCCGGCGTCGGCGTGGGAGCCGTTGGTGCTGGCAAGCCGCGTGGCCGACTACCAGCCGGCCATGCTGGACGAGCTCATGGCGGCCGGCGAACTGCTTTGGGCCGGCGCCGGTTCGCTGCCGGGCAACGACGGCTGGATCAGCCTGCACGTTGCCGACTCCGCCGAGCTGACGCTGAATCCGGCCCCGGAGTTCGAGCCGGCGGATGCGCAGCTTCGGCTTCTCGGGCACCTGCGCGACGGCGGCGGGGCCTACTTCTTCCGCCAGCTCACCGACGTCGCGGGCGGCATGGATGCCGTGCTCAGCGACGACGCCGTGGTGGCCGCGTTGTGGGACCTCGTGTGGGCTGGCCGGGTCACCGGCGACACCTTCGCACCCGTGCGGGCGCTGATTGCCGGCGGCAGGACCGCCCACAAGCAAGTGGCCCGTCCGCCGCGCGCACGTTCGCTCAGGCTGGGACGGATCGGCCGTGCGCACGGAATCGGCGAGGACACCGGCTTCGGCTCGTCCGGCTTGAGCGGGCGGCGTTACGGCTCGCTTTCCGGCGGTGCCTTTCCCGGCGGCGCGGCGACGCCGCCCCTGGCGGTGGGCCGCTGGTCCGCCCTCCCCGAGCCGGAGCTCGACCCCACCCTGCACGCCCGGGGCACCGCCGAACTCATGCTGGACCGCTACGGCGTGGTCACCCGCGGCTCGGTGATGGCCGAGAACATCCTGGGCGGCTTCGGGCTGATGTACAAGGTGCTGGCCCGGCTGGAGGAAGCCGGGCGCTGCCGCCGCGGGTATTTCATCGAACACCTCGGGGCCGCGCAGTTCGCCGTACCCGCCACCGTGGACCGGCTGCGTTCCTTCGCCGAGGACGCCCGTTCGGAGAAGCAGGAGCCAAGCGCTCTGGCCCTGGCCGCCACCGATCCCGCCAACCCCTACGGCGCGGCACTGCCCTGGCCCGCCCTGCCCGCCGACTCCGCCTCCGGGCACCGCCCCGGCAGGAAGGCGGGGGCGCTGGTAGTGATGGTCGACGGCGCCCTGGCCCTCTACGTGGAACGCGGCGGCAAGACGCTGCTCACCTTCAGCCAGGACGGCGCCGTGCTGGCGGCCGCCGCCGCGGCGCTGGTGGATGTGGTGCGCCGCGGGGCCGTGGACAAACTCATCATGGAAAAGGCCAACGGCCAGGACCTGCTGGGCACGCCCATCGCCGAGGCACTTGCCGCGGCCGGCGCCTACTCCACCCCGAAAGGCCTGAGGATCCGTGCCTGAGGGCGATTCCGTCTGGCGCGCCGCCAAGGAACTGCACCAGGCGTTGGCCGGGAAGGTGCTGCTGTCCTCGGACTTCAGGGTGCCCCGCTTTGCCACCCTGGACCTGTCGGGCTGGACCGTGGAGGAGGTGCTGCCGCGGGGCAAGCACCTGCTGATGCGGGTTCGCGAATCCGGTACCAACGACTGGCGCCGCGCTCTGACCATCCATTCGCACCTGAAGATGGAGGGCAGCTGGCAGGTCTATGCCCCGGGAGGCAAGTGGCGGAAACCCGGCCACACGGCCCGGTGCGTGCTGCGCACGGCCTCGGCCGACGTCGTCGGATTCTCCCTGGGCATCCTGGAAGTCATCAGGACCGAAGAAGAAGACCGGGTCCTGGGGCACCTCGGCCCGGACCTCCTGGGCCCGGACTGGGATGCCGCTGAGGCACTGCGGCGGCTGGAAGCGTCGCCGGAAACACCTATCGGGCTGGCGCTCCTGGACCAAGGGAACGTGGCCGGGATCGGGAACATCTACCGCTGCGAGTCGTGCTTCCTGTCCAGGGTCCATCCGGCTGTTCCGGTGGCTTCAGTGCCTGACCCCGCCGCGATCCTGGCCGATGCCAAGCAACTGCTCGAGGCCAACCTAGGGGCCGGGCCGCGCTCCACGCTGGGTCCGCGGGCGCTGCGTCCTGGCTACTGGGTGTACGGGCGCGAACACCAGCCGTGCCTGCGCTGCCGCACACCGATCCGGCGCGGAACGCTCGGGAAATCCCCCGGTCTGGAGGAACGGACCATCTATTTCTGCCCGAGCTGCCAGCCTGCGCCGTGAGGACATTCCGTGCCCAATAGCGGAAATCCGTCGGCGTCCGTCAAGATGGTGATGGCACATGGATTCTGGGGATGTCTTCGATGGCTGCCGCCCGGTCGCCGTGGCTGCATGATCGTCTCCCGAAAGGCATCACCATGACAACGCCCAATCCCGAGCAGGCCCCGGCACCGGACACGAACCCACAAGAAGGCTACGGGCAGACCGCGGCTTCCCACGCCTCCGGCCAGAATCCCCCGCAGTTTCCGGTCCAGCCGCAGCCACCCTACGGCCAGCCGACGCAGTACCCGACCCAACCGCAGCCTTACGCGCAGCAGCCCCAGTACCCTGGCCAGCCCGGCATGCCCCAGCAGCCTCCATACCAAGCGCAGCGGCCCCAGTACTATGCGCAGCCGGCGATGCCGAACCCGGCCTACGGCTACCCGCAGCCTAAGTCGAAGATTGCTGCTGGCTTGCTTGGGATCTTCCTGGGTGGGCTCGGTATCCACCGCTTCTATTTGGGTTACACCACAATCGGTGTCATTCAGCTGGTCCTGTTCTTCGTTACTGGCGGAATTGCCAGCCTCTGGGGCTTCGTCGAAGGCATCATGATCCTCGCCGGTGCCACTTACTTCCAAAGGGACGCCCAGGGCATCCCGCTCCGCGACTGACGGCGCGATCTTCCCTGCGACAGGCTTCCTTCCGTGCGACGCGGGAATTCCAGGTGCGCCTGGAATTTCCCGCGTCGCAAGGAGGAAATTGCGGCGAAAGACCAGCTTCAGGCACTGACCTCCTCCGGCACGTCCTTCACGGGCACAGTCTTCTCCGGCACAGTCTTCGCAGGCGCAACCTTTTCAGGCACCACGAACAGCGGCAGCAGCAACTGCACCAAAGGCCCGATCGCCAAGGCGTAGACCACGGTGCCCACTCCCACTGAGCCGCCCAGCAGCCAGCCGGAGCCCAGCACCACCACTTCGATCAGCGTGCGGGACAGGCGCACGGACCAGCCGGTGCGCCGGGCAAGGCCGGTCATGAGGCCGTCGCGGGCGCCGGGGCCGAGCCGTGCCCCGATGTAGCAGGCGGAAGCGATGGCGTTGAGCAGCACCGCCCCGGCCAGCATGGCGATTTGGCCGCCAAGATGTGAGAAGGCCGGGATCAGGGCCAGGCCCAGGTCGGCGAAGAGGCCCACCAGCACGGCGTTGGCGAGGGTGCCGAAGCCGGGCATCTGCCGCAGCGGGATCCACAGCAGCAGCACCAGGAAGCTGACGACAACCACCACCGTGCCGATGCTCCAGCCAAGCTTCCCGGCGAGCCCCTGATGGAACACGTCCCAGGGATCCAGGCCGAGGCTTGCCCTGATGAACATGGCCAGGGAGATTCCGTACATCGCAAGGCCGATCAGGAGCTGGGTGATTCTGCGGGTCATCATGGCTCCATCTTTCAGGAGAACTGGCATTGCTTTCCATAGCCAGTTTGAAATACTGGTCTTGTGACCCCCCTATCGAACCCCTCGGGCTCCTTGAGCTCCGCAGCCTTGGCCCGCCTCCTCGGCGCCTGGAACACCGGCGCGTCGGCAGCGTACCGCGAGCTTGCCGACGTCGTGCGCCTGCTGGTGCTGGACGGGCGCATCGCGCTGGACGTCGCCCTGCCCAGTGAACGCGCCCTGGCGCAGACACTCGGGGTCAGCCGCACCACGGTCACCGCCGCGTACACCGGCCTCCGCGAGCAGGGCTTCCTGAGCAGCGGCCAGGGAACCCGGGCCCGCACGCAGCTTCCGCACCGCGTGGCCCCGGCCCAGGCCCCGGGAATCGTGGCCCCGGACGGGGTGCTGGACCTCGCCTACGCTTCACTGCCGGCCACAGGCGAAGTGGTGCACCGGGCCTTCGCGGATGCCCTCACCGAGCTGCCGGCGCTGTTGCCGGGCTTTGGCTACGACCCCATCGGTGTCCCGGTGCTGCGCGAAGCGATCGCCGCGCATTACACGGAAGCGGGCGTTCCGACGTCGGCGTCCCAGATCCTGGTGACCTCCGGCGCGCAGCACGCACTGAACATCATCCTGCGCACGCTCGCCGGCCGGCAGCAGAAGGTGCTCGTGGATCATCCGAGCTACCCGAACGCCCTGGACGCCATCCGGGCCTCGGGATCACGGACAGTTCCGGTGCCGCTGCCCGCCAAAGACGGCTGGGACATCGACGCCATGGTTTCCGCGATGCGGCAGCAGCGCCCGGCCATGGCGTACCTGCTCCCGGACTTCCACAACCCCACCGGGCGCGTGATGTCGGACTTGCAGCGCCGCCGCCTGGTCCGGGAGGCGGCCGGCACCGGGACAGTCCTCGTGGTGGACGAGACCCTGCGTGCGCTGAATCTCGACGGGGTGAGCACCAAACCGCTCGCGGCTTTCAGTCCCGCGGTGGTGTCCATCGGCTCGCTCAGCAAGTCCCATTGGGCAGGCCTGCGGACAGGCTGGATCCGGGCGGAGGAAGGGCTTCTGGCCCGCTTCGTGGCGACCCGGACCACCATGGACCTCGGCGGACCCGTCGTCGAGCAGCTCGCCGCTGCCCGGCTGGTGCGCGACTTCGCCGAACCGCTCGGCGCCCGGCTCGAGGCCCTGCGGGGCAACCGCGAAACCCTGCTTCGATTGCTGGCCGAGCATCTTCCCGATTGGAGCTTCGAACGCCCCCGCGGCGGCCTGACCGTCTGGTGCAGGCTGCCCGCGGCGTCGAGCACGGCCCTGTCGGTCCTGGCGCCCGAGTTCGGGCTGCGGCTGGCCGCGGGACCGCGTTTCGGCGTCGGCGGTTCCTTCGAGCATTTCCTGCGGGTGCCGTTCACCCTCCCGCCGGAGCAGCTCACGACGGCGGTCCTCGCCCTGCGTGCCGCGCAGGATCGCTTGGACGCCGCGCCGCAGCTTCGCCGGACATTGAGGGAACCGGAGGCCGCGGCGATCGCCTAGGCTCCCCGGCGTTACGAGGCCCGCTCTACGTCCTTTCCATGGGCCAAAGAACGTAGAGCGGGCCTCGCATTCTTGATTTCTAGGCGTACACCTTCTCCAGGAACGTGCCCCAGGCCTCGGCGGTGGCTTCGGAGTCGCCGCTGCCGCTGAAATCGTGCACGGTCATGCCCACCGTGGCGCCGAAGGAGTTGCGGCCGAAGAAGCGGTACAAGGTGTCACCGGTGCGCAGGCCAAGGAAGTGCTCGTTGGAGAAATCGAGCTCGCCGCTCAGGTCCCCGACGCCGTCGACGTCCACCTCAACCAGGGAACCCTGCGCCACGCCGTCGACGCCGAGGGCCTTCTTGAGCCGGACGAAACCGTCGGGAGTCTGCGACGCCGCCGGGGCCTGGATGTCGGTGAAGACCACGGGCTTGCCGTCGAAATGCTGCAGGTACTGGCCCAATGTGTGCAGGTAGAAGGCGGTGTGCTTGCTGGCGCCGTCGTACTGTTCGTCCCAGTTGTCCTCGAAGATGCCGCTGTGCACGTAGTGGAGCCTGGCCCCGCCGCCGTCCAGCGGTTCCAGCACGTGCTCCAGCTGGTTGAACCAGCCGTCCGGGCCGTCCATGCGGCTCACCAGGTGGTTCGGGTACTCCTCCACAGTCCTGACCGCGGGCCACTGGTCCGTGGGGAACATCCAGGCGGAGGTGCCGTTGGTGACGGCTTCCCAGACCCGTTCGGGGGTGGCCGGGATTTCGCCGTCGAAGACGATTTCAAAATCGCGCTTTCCAGTCATTGCCTTAGTCCTTTTCCTTGAGTTCCTGGGGAGTCTTGAGTGCGGGGTGAAGGACGACGACGAGCCGGTGCTTGCGTCCGCCGGCCGCGGTTCCGCCGGCCGCGCCGCCGTCGTGGTATTTGTCCACGAGCCGGGTCACCGCGACACCGAGCTCCTCGGCGAAGGCGGCCCGGTCAGCGGCCGTGCGGAAGGTGATTTCGCCGTCGATCGCAAAGCTCGCCAGCTTCTTCTTCGCCGCCGCGGCGCCCGCAATGAGCTTGCCCATCTCCTGCACTGTCCTGCCGGCGAGTGCCAGCAACCAGAACGCGGAGAAACGGTCCGCGAAGCGCCGCGGGTCAGGCGCCACCGAGGCCAGGGCGACCGGCGAGATCAGGTAGGAAGCCGCCGTCGCCCGCAGGATGCGCTCGGTGACGTTGCCCTTCTTCCTCTCCTCCACAAGTTCCACCAGCCCGTGGCCTTCGAGGGCCTTGAGGTGGTAGTTCACCTTCTGCCGTGGCAGGCCCACCTTGGCTGCCAGCTGCGTGGCCGAGGCGGGCTCGACGAGCTCCTGGAGGATGCGGGTGCGGATCGGATCCAGCGACGCTTCCGCGGCGGCGGGGTCCTCGATCACTTCGATGTCCAACATGCGTCCATCATGCCTACCGACAACTTTTTTTGTCAAGAACTTTTTTTCCGTCGGATTCCGACGCCCGTTTAGACGGTTCCCTTCGCACACGACGGCGGCCACCGTCTTGTGGTGCGGGAACCGTCTAAATGGCGGACACCATGCGGGCCCACACAGCCTGGCGGCTCACGCAGCCTGGGGGCTTACAGCGCCTGCGCCACTTCCACGATCAGGCCCTCCGGCCCGCGGATGTATGCCAGCAGGAACACGTCCTCATAGTGCACGAGTTCCCGGATCAGTCCGTAGCCGGCGTCGCGCGCCCGGGCGATGACGGCGTCCACATCCTCCACTTGGTAGCAGACGTGGGTGAAGCCGAAGGAGTTCACCGGCCGGTCCGTCTCCCCCACGGGATCCGGGGAGATGAACCGGGTGAGCTCCAGCTTTGGGCCACCTTCGCCCGGCGGACTCACCATCGCCATGTCCACACGGGTCCCGTCCAGGCCGTTGACCCGGTCAGCCCAGGGCCCGCCGACCTCAGAACGTCCGTCCACCCCGAAGCCCAGGGCTTCGAAGAAAGCAATGGCCTGGTCGAGATTCTGCACGGTGATGCCTACGTGGTCCATTCGGAAAGCAGTCATGCGGCCAGCCTACGCGCGGGCAGGCGGAGCGGGCAGGCTACAGGGCGGCGCGGAACCGGCGAGCGGACCCGGGCCGCCCGCGTAGAATTGTCCGGTGATGCAATCCCCCCTTCCCGTGCGCGACGGCGTGAACGCCACCCGCCTGCGCCTTCCGGACGAAGGGCCGTGGGACACCGCAATGGACTACATGATGCACCGCTGGGGCCATATCGATCCCCGCGGCATCGAGGACCGATTCGACGCCGGCGAGATCGTGGGCGAGGGCGGCGTACCCTTGGACCGGCACACGAGGCTCGATGACCACACTTTCATCTGGTACTACCGCACGCTCCCGCAGGAGACGCCGTTGCCGGTGGAGATCAACATCCTGCACCAGGACGAGCACCTGCTGGTGGTGGACAAGCCGCACTTCCTGCCGACCACTCCGGGCGGCACCTACATCCAGGAAACCGCGCTGGTGCGGCTGCGGAACCAACTGGACCTGCCGGACCTCATCCCGATGCACCGCCTCGACCGGATGACCGCCGGCGTGCTGCTGCTTTCCACCAATCCGGAAACCCGCGGCCGGTATCAGGTGCTGTTCGAAAAACGCCAGGTGCAGAAAGAGTACGAGTGCGTCTCCGCCGCCGAACCCGCGCCGGGACATCCCGCCGTCGGCTTCCCCGCGCTGGTGCGCAACCGGATGGTCAAGTCGCGCGATTACCTGCTTGCCGAGGTGGTTGAGGGCGAGCCGAACACCGAGACGCGCATCGAGCAGATAAGAACGTTCGACGGCGGAGCGGCCGGCCGCCGCGCCCTGTACCGGCTGGAGCCGCACACCGGAAAGACCCACCAGCTGCGCGTGCACATGGCGTCGCTGGGGCTGGGGATCGTGAACGACGCCTTCTACCCGGAACTGCTGGACAAGGCGCCTGACAATTACGACAAGCCGCTGCAGCTTCTGGCCCGCGGCATCCGTTTCGTGGACCCGATCAGCAAGCAGCCGGTGGAGTACCGCAGCCGGCTGGAACTGAGCGAAGCGCTGTAGCCAGGGAAGTCCCTCCGCAAGAGTATTGAATGAAAAGTCAGGGTCCAGCCACGCGCATGCGACGACGACGACGGCGGGAAGCGCCGCACCGCAGGCAGGCTGAGGCAGCCCCGCAGGCAGGCCGCCGCCGCGCCGTGGAAAGCTGACGCGCCGCGCTCGGCCCAGCTGAAACGGCACCTCGCGCAGGCCGCCGTATAGACTCTGTCTCGCCGGCCCGCGGTTGCGGCCGGCAGTCCGTTTGGCAAAGGAATCCAATGGCCCACGCAGAAAACGAAGTCACGATCAACCGCACCGCAGATGATGTCTACGCTTTCCTGGCGGATGGCTTGAACAACAAACTTTGGCGTCCGGCAGTCCGGGAAGTTGCCCTCGCCGGCGGGCAAGCGGGCACCCAGGGCGCCGTGTACTCCCAGACCTTGACGGGTCCCGGAGGCCGCCCGATCGCCGGCGACTATGAGATCACCGCGGCCCAGCCCGGCAAACGCCTCGAATTCCGGGTGACTGCCGGTCCGGCCCGCCCGAGCGGATCCTTCACCCTGGAAGAGAAGGAGGGCCGGACCACGGTGCGCTTCGCGCTGGATCTTCAGCCGAAGGGACTCATGAAGCTGATGGGATCGATGATCACCAAGACCATGGAGTCGGAGGTCGGGCAACTCGACACCCTGAAATCCGTACTTGAGGCGCGCGCCTGAAACGCGCGCCTGAAACACGGGCCGGGCCCGACCGCTACATGCCCGGCATCATCCCCAGCTGGGCCATCATCGCAGCCACGTCAGGATGGGCACTGAACGACGTGATCTTTCCATCCCGTACTGACACAAAATAGGTGCCGCTGCCCTTGACGGTCTTTCCCGTGGCAGGCATTTCCATGCCGCCAAACGCGAGGGGCCCCGTGTTCGTGCCGGTGAATTCGATCTCTGCAGCCACGGCATCCTCGGTCACCACGCGATTGATGCTGCGGACATGCATGTCAGGAAACGCGGTGAACCACGATTCCATGTAGTGCCGCACTTGGTCCGTCGAATGAAGGGCCTCGGGCAGTGTCACGTCCGATAGCGTGAAATCGTCGGCGAACATGCCGGCGAAGTCATCGGCGTTGTGCTGGTCCCAGGCTGCCAGGCCCTGGTCGTCCAGCTTCCGGACGTCTTCGATCAACATCACGTACCTCCCTAAACTCGGCCCCGACAGGGAGAGCCGGGACCCTGTTTTTTGATCTTAAGACGGCGGCGTGACGGCCACAACGAACTACGGAAACTCCGGAATTACCGCCCCGTTCCGGGCAGCCGGTTGACCCGCCGCGCAACGATCGCGCCGTGCGGCCGGTGCCCGGGATCGGTCCTCGAATAGCTCTCGACAACGGTAAATCCGGCGGCCTCAAGAAGGGCGGCAATCCGCTCCTTTGGCCACGAGTATGCGTCCGTCACCGCGTGCGGAAACCGCCGCAGCTCCGCCGATTCGAAGAAGCCAAGGAGCAGCCCGCCGTCGGGAGCGATGGCACGGGCGAACTCCCGCAGCACCGGTGCCAGGTCTTCGGGAGCGAGGTGGATCAGCGAATACCAGGAGAGGATTCCCGCCAGGCGGCCGTCCGGAACGCCGAGGTTCAGCAAGGAGCCAACGCGGAACGGCACGGCGGGAAACCGCGTCCGGGCGTGCGAGATGAACCGGGGCACCAGGTCGATGCCCTCAACCTCGGCCCCATGACCCGCCATGAAGTCCGACCACTGGCCCGGGCCGCACCCCGCATCCAGCACCGGCCCCTTCAGCCCCCTCACCCATTCGCCGACGAGGCGCCGGTCTTCAGGATGCGCTGCATCGATCGAGCCGAAGAGCCCGGCGTACTCGTCAGCGCGTGCCGTGTAGGCGTTACGCACCCGGGAATCCGCGCCCCTCAACCCTCCCGCACTTCCCGAAAGGCCTGCAGCATTGCGCCGCTGAACAGCACAAACTCCACCAGTTCCACCCCGCTGTCCCGGCGCGAGGCGGCAAAGGAGCTGACGGCGTCGAACGCTGTTTCGGCGACCTCGCGCGCATCCCAGCCGTACACGCCGGCGCTGACGGCGGGGAACGCCACGGAAGCAGCGCCGAGCGTCTCGGCAACGGCCAGGCTCTCCCGGAAGCAGGACGCGAGCAGCGCGGGGTCCGTCTGCCCGGCGTGCCGGTTCGGGCCCACGGTGTGGATGACCCAGCGGGCGGGGAGCCGGAATCCGGGGGTCGCGACGGCGGCACCCACCGCCAGCCCGTCCTGCAGTTCCGTGCGCCGAAGTTCCCTGCACGCCGCCAGGAGCTCCGGCCCGGCGGCCCGGTGGATGGCCCCATCCACTCCCCCGCCGCCGAGAAGGGAGGAGTTGGCGGCGTTGACGATCGCGTCCACCGCGCGCGTGGTGATGTCCCCTTGAACCAGTTCAATCCGCATGTCCCCAGTCTTCCACCGCGGGCACCCTTGGAGTGCGGTAATTTGTGCGCATGGACTTGAGCACGGCGGAAGGCTGGGGAGGGGCGATCTACCTGTGGATCATCCCCCTCGTCCTTGGCGACGCCGTGTTCCCGCCTATCCCCTCGGAAATGGCCGTGATCACCGGAGGGGCGCTGGCCGCCGAAGGCACTGTAAACCCGTGGCTGATCGGCCTGCTGGCGGCGGCCGCGTCCTGGTTGGGCGACATCCTGGTGTTCCAGCTCTTCAAGCGCCGCCTCAGCCATGTGCTGGACCGCTGGAAATGGGGCCGCCGGGTACACCGGGGAATCCACGAAGCCATCGCCCGGGCCGGCCGTTCCTCCACCTACGGCGCGATCATCGGCGCCCGTTTCATCCCGGGCGGACGGCTCGCGACGTCGGCCGCCTCCGGGATCGCCGACGTCTCCGCCCGCGGGTTCAGCCTCTGCGCCGCGCTCGGCGGAGTGCTGTGGGCATTCTGGCAGACCGGCCTCGGCTACTTCGCCGGTTCCACCACCAAGCTGCCGTTCTGGGCCAGCTCCCTGATCGGGGTCGGCGTGGGCCTGGTGATCGGCATCGTGGTGGGCGTGGTCGTCACCCGCAAGCGCGGCAACCGCTCCCCCGTGGACGAGCCGCCGGCCCCTCCGGAAACCACGGCCTAGCGAAAACACCCCTGGAAACGCAGAAAACCGGCTCAAACTTCGTCGTGTAACCCACGTTTGGGCGGGTTCTTTCAGCGCCGCAGCTCCTAGAAGGCCGGTTTCCAGACTTCAACGCCGTCCGCCGCCACTGCGACGACCTTGCGCCAGCGGTCGAACACCGAGCACGGGTGCGAAATGCCCAGGTCCACGGTGTCCCCGACCTCGTAGCCGTGGGCGTCATCGACGATCGCGTGGTGGTCGAACAGCTTGGTGAGAGTGGCCGCCGAAACCGCCCCGCCGGAAAGCAGCTCCCCGCCCCGGTGGTGCGCGACGATCACCGGCAGCCCGGCGTCGTACGCCAGCTCGCGCTTGCCGGCATTCAGGATCACGCGGCCCGGCTCCGGGGCGGACACCACCAGCGCGCGGACCACCGCGGCCGCCTGCAGGCCGGGAACCGGAGACACGCCGGCGTACGTGCCGTGGTCGTGCACCACGTAGCAGCCCGAGCGCAGCACGTTCACGGCGCCGTCCGGCAGGAACATCGCGGCGCGGTCCTGGAACGCCGACCCGCCCACCGTGAAGACGGGTTGTTCAACCTGGTAGGAGAGGCTTTCGAAGATGTCGCGCGCCATGCGGCAGTGGGAGTCGACGGCGGCCAGGTTCTCCTCCGTGCGCACGTTCGGCGCGACGCCCTCGTAGGCGCTGACGCCGGCTAGGAGCAGCCCGTCGGCCTCGGAAACCAGCGCCACCAGGGGCCCGGCTTCCTCCGACGTGCGGATGCCGGTGCGGCCGCCGGAAATCCCGACGTCGACCAGCACCCTGAGCGGCCGCCCGGCCCCGCGGAAGACATCCGCCGCCGCGGCCACGCCCGCCGCCGAGTCCACCAGCGCGTAGATTTCCAGCTCCCGGGTCGCGACAAGCATGGAGCGCAGCTGTTCGAGGTGGCCGCGGAACAGCACCTCGTTGGCGATCAGGATCCGGGACGCACCCCACTCAACGGCCTTCGCGGCCTGGGCGGTGGTAGCCACGGTGACGCCCCAACACCCGGGCAGCTGCCGCCGCACGATCTCCGCGGTCATGGTGGTCTTGATGTGCGGAGCCAGCACCATGCCGTGGTCCCGGGTCCAGGCTTCCTTGATGGCGATGTTGCGCTCAATTGCGCCCACATCGAGGAGCATCTGCGGCAGGGTGTCCAGTTTCAGGGCAGGGTCAAGGGCAGTCATGGCGTTCGCTCTTTCTCACACGGGCATCCACTTGCCGCGGCTGCGGCGCAGCACGGACAGGGAACCGGTCAGCGCAACGCGTTCGACGGCGTCGCGCATCATCTCGGCCGAGAGGCGGGCTTCGCTGTTCTCGCCCTGGTAGTCGCGCGCCTCGACGAGGAAGCGCACGACGATCTGCGGAACTCCGCCCACGATGCCCAGCTGATCCGATTCCACATGGTGCCGCGTCTCCAAAGCCTCGATGGCCGAAGCCATGACGGACTCAGGCTCATTGCCCGGCCGGAGCCCGGTGATCTTCAACTTGGCTTGGAAAGACGGCACCCATCAACCCTACAGAAAGGCGAGCAACGCACGAGACGGGCCGCGGACCTCCGGAAAGGAGCGCCTCGCGGTCGATCGCGACGCAAAGGTCGCTCAGCGACCGGCGCGGCGCATATCGGCCGTGTCGAAGCGACGCCGGAGGGCCGTTGCCCGGCGGACGGGACCACGGCGGACGGGACCACGGCGGACGGGACCACGGCGAACCCGGCGCACCGCGTCCGGCCCCGGAAACTACCCCGTGTTCCGCAGGCCCGCGGCCACGCCGTTGACCGTGATGAGCATGGCACGCTGCAGGCGTTCGTCGATTTCAGCCCCGGAGATGGAGGCCTCACGGACGCGGCGCAGCAGCTCCACCTGCAGGTAGCTGATGGGATCGAGGTACTGGTCGCGGATCTCCAGGGACCGCTTCAGGGTGGGCTGGGCTTCGAGGAGCTCGGACTCGCCGGTGAGCCGCTCCACCTCGGCCACGGTGAGCTCGTACTCCGCCCGGATCGCCTTGAACAGGTGGTGCAACTCAGCCGGGACCAGGGAGGAGACGTAGTGGCCGGCGATGTCCATGTCCGTCTTGGCCAGCGTCATCTCCACGTTCGAGATCACGGAGCGGAAGAAGTGCCAGCGGTCCATCATCTCGGACAGTTCGGCGCTGCGGCCGGCGTCGCGGGCAGCCTTCAGGCCGGAGCCCACGCCGAACCAGCCCGGCACGATCTGGCGGGACTGGGTCCAGCCGAACACCCACGGGATGGCGCGCAGGCCGCCCAGCCCGGCGCCGGAATCGGGGCGCTTGGACGGGCGCGAGCCGATGTTCAGCGAACCGAGCTGCTCCACCGGCGTCGAGGCCAGGAAGTAGGCGGGCAGCTCGGGGTCGTCGATCAGGGAGCGGTAGCGGTCGAAGGCGGCGTCGGAGATGGTCTCCATGACTTCGCCGTAGCGTTCACGCTGGTCTTCGGAGGTGCGCGGGGTGCGGTGCAGCGCTGAGCCCTGCATGACGGCGGCCAGCGACAGTTCCAGGTTTTCCCGGGCCAGCTCCGGCAGGGAGTACTTGTCCGAAATGACCTCGCCTTGTTCGGTGAACTTGATGGCGCCTTCGAGGACGCCGTTGGGCTGGGCCATGATGGCGTCGTAGGTGGGTCCGCCGCCGCGGCCAACGGAGCCGCCGCGGCCGTGGAACAGGCGCACGCTCACGCCGTGTTTGGCGGCGACGTCGCGCAGCTTCCGCTGGGTCTTGTGGATCTCCCACTGGCTGGTGATCACGCCGGATTCCTTGTTGGAGTCCGAATAGCCCAGCATGATTTCCTGCACGTCCCCGCGCAGGCGCACCAGTTCCCGGTAGGAGGGGTCGGAGAGGAGCTGGTCCACGATTTCGGCCGAGGCCCGCAGTTCCTCCACGGTTTCCAGCAGCGGCGCGAAGCCGATCTTCGCGTGCGGGGCAGCGCCGAAGAGGTCCACAAGGCCGGCTTCGCGGGCCAGCACCGCGGCAGCAAGCACGTCGTCGGCGCCGCGGGTCATGGAGATGATGTAGGTCTCGACGACGTCCGGCCCGTAGGTCTGCAAGGCGTGGCGGATGCTGCGGAAGACGTCGTACGTGCCGTCAGCGCCGCCGTCGAGCTTGATCGGGTGGCCCGAGAGCGGGCGGCGGGACGCCAGTTCGACGCTCAGGCGCTTGAAGCGCTCTTCCCGGCTGAGCTCCGCGTAGGGACCCTCGGTGCCGAGCCGGTCGATGAGCTGCCCGACGGCGTCGTGATGGTGGTCGGCATGCTCGCGGATGTCGAGGGTGGCCAGGTGCAGGCCGAAGGAGGCGAGGGTGCGGCGGGCGCGGGCCAGGGCACCGTCCGCCACGAGCGACGCGGAGTGCTTCCGGAGGGAGGTTTCCAGCAGTTCGAGTTCGCTGAGCATCTCCGCGGTGGTGGCGTAGTCGCGGCCGGGCTCGTGGTAGCTGCCGGCGGCCACGCGGCGGCCGGTGTTGATCAGCTTGGCTTTGATGCAGGTCAGCTTGAGCCGGTACGGCTCCTGGGCGTTGAGTTCCAGGATCCGCTTGTCCAGGCCGGGAAGGTTCTTGAGGTCGACGGCGATCGAGTCCAGCAGTTCCTGCTCGGCACCCGCCAACGCGGTGGAGTTGGACAGGACGGAGATGAGCTCGTCCACCAGGGAAATGCTGAGGCGCACCGCGTGCTGGTTCTGCAGCTGCAGGATTTCGCGGGTGACGGCGGCGGTGACGTTCGGGTTGCCGTCGCGGTCGCCGCCGATCCAGGAACCGAAGCGCAGCGGGGCACCCTGTGCGGGCAGGCTGACACCGTGCTCGGCCAGCAGTTCGGAGAGGTCCGTGAGCATCTCCGGCATCGCGTCGCTGAGGATGCTGCTGAGGTAGTAGATCGCGTTACGGGCCTCGTCCACCGGGGTGGGGCGGACCTGGCGCAGTTCGTCGGTCTGCCACATCTGGTCGATGATTTCGGAAAGCTGGCGGTCCTGGCGCCGGCGGGCGGAGGTCCCTTCCGCAGTGGGTTCGGCCAGCAGGTCGGAGAGCTTCCGGATCTTGTCCAGCACGGAGCGGCGCGAGGCCTCGGTGGGGTGCGCGGTGAAGATGGGGCGGACATCCAGGCCGTTGACGACGTCCTGGAGCACCCCGGGGCCGGCCTCGCCGGCGATGTCGGCGACGGCCTGGGCCAGCCAGCCGTCCTTTTCCTTGCGGGTGCGCAGCCCGCGGACGCGGTGGACCTGCTCGGCCGCGTTGGCGAGGTGGAAGTAGAAGGCGAAGGCGCGGACCAGT
Organism: Curtobacterium sp. LFS079; assembly: GCF_047977865.1. Classification (NCBI taxonomy): domain Bacteria; kingdom Bacillati; phylum Actinomycetota; class Actinomycetes; order Micrococcales; family Microbacteriaceae; genus Curtobacterium; species Curtobacterium sp. LFS079. The sequence continues at coordinate 454,655 of NZ_JBFPFO010000003.1, read as the reverse complement.
TCGGTGGCTTCGTCCAGCGGCAGGGAGGCGAGCAGTTCGCGGACCTGGGCGACGACGTCGTGCGCGCTCCAGGGACCGGTGGCATCGGCACCGCCGCGGGCGGCTTCCTTGGACTCCTTGGTGAGCAGGCGGACCTGTTCCACGAGGGCCAGCAGCTCCGGGCCGTGCTGGCGGACCAGCGATTCGCCAAGGAGCGTGGAGACCCGGCGGACGTCCGCCCGGAGCTCCGCGGCAAGATCGGCGCTTGAATGTGCAGTGTCAACCATAAGAAAAGTACCTCTGGACATGGGTGGTGGCCCGTACACTGCGCTGGATACTGTGAGCCGGATTACTGGTTCCCGAAAATCCTACCCGCAGGGATCCGGGCCGCCCCAATGTGTCTCGTAAGGTGGTCAGGCCCCGTGGTCAGACCACCGGGTCCGCGGCCCGCCGGGGAACCTGCGGCAGGACAACCTGCCCGCCGGCGAGGTCCACACCGTGCCCGCCCGGGCCTTCCGAATACACCTCGTGCCTCTTCTGTTTCATATCCTCCCGTGCCGCTGCAGCCTCGACCTTCGTCGGCGCACCGGTGGCCGGATCGATCATGCCCAGCACACTCGCGAACGTGCCGGCGGCTCCCTTCGCCAGGCCGCCGCGCGAGACCATCCGCGTCCCGGCCCAGATCGCCGCGAGCACCACGCCCACACAGAGCAGCCCGGTCACCACCGCATCAATCCCCATGCTCCCGAGCGTACGCCCGGGGACGCCGCTTCACCACGGCCGTTTCCGGCGGCTTGGCGGGAATGCCACCATCCGGTGCATGGTTGAAGGCAGCAGACTGATACCAACCGGAGGAACCATGACCGCAACAGCACCCGCCGAGGCCCAGATCGAACGGTGGCAGCGGTTCCGCAGCAGCCGCAACACCGCCCTCGCAAGCCCGCACGGCTGGCTGACGCTCACGTCGTTCCAGTGGCTGGAATCCCAGCCGTCCGCCGTCGAACTCGCCCCGGGGCTCTGGTCCACGGACGGCACGACGGCGACCCTCACCGCCAGCGCCGCCGATGGCCTCACGCTCGTGGAGACCGGCGAGCCGGTGGACGGCACCATCACGGCCGTGCTGCAGGACGAGGAATCCCTCATGTGGGTGCAGTACGGCGGCCCGGACGGCAAGCAGGTGGTGGTGGAACTGGCCATGCGCGCCGACAAGTACGCCATCCGTACCCGGGACGACGCCTCGCCCGTGCTCACGGAGTTCGACGGCGTCCCCACTTTCGACTACAACCCGGACTGGGTGGTCACTGGCCGCTTCGAGGCCTACCCGGAACCCGTGGATGTGCCGATCAGCACGGCGAATCCCCTGGTGGACGGCGTGCACCGCTCGGTGGGCGAGCTCGTGTTCCGGGTGCCCGGCCTTCCGCACGAGGTCCGGCTGCACGCCGAAGAGGAAAAGCTCGGCGCCCTCAACGTCACTTTCCACGACGAGACGAACGGCAACACCACGGACGAATGGCGCAAGGTCTTCGTGCCGCGCCCGCGCGTGGATGCTTCCGGAACAGCGTCCGTGGTGGTCGATTTCAACCGCGCCATCAACTACCCCAGCGCCTTCACGCCGTACGGCACCTGCCCGATGCCCGTCGTCGGAAACTCGATCGACGTGGCAGTGGAGGCAGGCGAAAAGCTGCCGTCCGGGCGGGTGATCTGAGCGCCCTTATTCTTGGAGGGTGAACCTTCAGGAATCCCTCCTCGGCTACGCGGCGATCGCCGCCCTCATCACCGTCATTCCGGGCACGGACACCGCCCTGGTGCTGCGGTATTCGATCGCCCAGGGCCGCCGCCACGCCTACATGGCGTCCTTCGGGATGATCGCCGGGGCCTTCGTGTGGGGCGCCGCCGCGGCCACCGGGGTTTCCGCGCTGCTGACAGTCTCCACCGTGGCCTACGATGTGCTGCGACTGGGCGGCGCCGCATACATGCTGTGGCTGGGGATCGGGCTCTGGCGCGCCTCCCTGAAGAAGTCCGACGCCGAACTCCCGCCAGGTGCCTTGCCGCACCTGAGCCTTGAGCCGCTGCGCCGGACCTGGCTGAAGGGCTTCGTGTCCAACCTGCTCAACCCGAAATACGGCATGTTCTGCATCGCCGTCATCCCGCAGTTCCTGGTGCCCAGCGTGCCAGCCGTCTGGATGGGCCTGCTGCTCTCCGTGGTGAGCAACCTCGAGGCCGTGGTGTGGTTCGCGGTCATCATTTCGGCAGCCCAGTTCTTCCGGAAGTGGCTGCAGGGTGCATCGTTCCGCCGCTGGATCGACCGCGTCACCGGCACCGTGCTGGGGACCTTCGGTGTGGTGGCCATCGTGGAGACCTTCGCTCCGCGCCACGCCTGAGGTTACGGCTTTCACACGATCGCGGACACCCCCGTGATGTTGCGGCCCACGATCAGCGAGTTGATCTCGAAGGATCCTTCGTAGGTGTAGATGGCCTCGGCGTCGGCGAAGATCTTGGCCATCCGGTAGTCCGTGATGATGCCGTTGCCGCCCAGGATGGACCGGCCCATCGCAACCGTTTCCCGCATCCGTGCGCTGCAGTAGGACTTGGCCAACGCCACTTGAGCCATGCTCGCCCCGCCGTGCCGCTCCCCCTTCGCGTCGACATAGGCATCTTCCTGGAGCTGGGCGATCCTGGCCATCATGCCCATGCTCGCCACCGCATTGCCGAGCATGTCCACCAATTGCTGCTGGATCAGCTGGAACTTGGCCAGCGGGCGGCCGAACTGCATACGTTCCAAGGCGTACTGCCGGGCGACGTCGAACGCCGCCAGCTGCTGGCCCACCGCCTGCCAGGCCACCATGAGGCGCGAACCGCGCAGCAGGTAATTCGTGTCGGTGAAGCTGCTGATCCCGGCGAAGCGGTCCGCCTCGGCGATCCGCACGTCCTTGAAGGTGATGTTGGCGTTCTGCACGGTGCGCAGCGCGATCTTGTTCTCGATCTTGCTGCGCATCACGCCGGGGAGATTGCCGTTCACGATGAAGGCCCTGATCACCTTGTTCCCGGCGTCGAGCTCCGCTTCGTCGAGGGCCCAGACCAGCATGTGGTCGCAGAACGTCCCGTTCCCGATCCAGCGCTTGGCGCCGTTGAGCACCCAGTGCCCGCCGCCGTCGTCGGCTGTTCCGGAAGTCCCGTCTCCGGCAACCCGGCGCGCGGTGGTCTGCAGGCCGCCGGCCACATCCGATCCGTGCTCCGGTTCGGTCAGCGCGAAGGCGCCGGTGGTGCGGAGGTTGGAGGCGTCGTCGAGGTAGCGGTCCTGCTGTTCCTTGGACCCGAATTCGAAGAGCGACTCGACGAAGAGGTCGTGGTGAACCATGAAGAAGGTGGCGATCGAGGTGTCCACGCGGGTCATTTCGGCGATGACCAGCCCCGCGAAGAGGTTGCTGTAGCCGCGGTGGGTGGGGGTGCTGAGCCGAAGCCCGCCGAGCTTGGGCAGCAGGTGCGTGGGGAACTCGGCCTTGTTCCACCAGTCGTTGGCGTAGGGCGCGACCTCCGCGGCCAGGAACTCGCGCACTTCCTGGAGCTTGCGCTGTTCCTGGACGCTGAGCAGGGACTCGAAGTCGAAGAAATCTGCCGAAGGCAGAGACCCAGCGAGTTCCGTGTTGTCCGGGCTCATTTCGGGGCCATCCGGATGGCGCCGTCCAGGCGGATGGTTTCGCCGTTGAGCATGGCGTTCTCCACGATGTGTGCCACGAGGTTGGCGTACTCGGCGGGACGGCCGAGACGGGCGGGGTGCGGGACCTGCTGGCCAAGGGAATCCTGGGCGTCCTGCGGGAGCCCGGCCAGCATGGGGGTTTCGAAGATGCCCGGGGCGATGGCCATGACCCGGATCAGCGAGCGCGCCAGTTCCCGGGCCACCGGGAGGGTCATTGCGGCGACGGCGCCCTTGGACGCGGCGTAGGCGGGCTGGCCGATCTGCCCGTCGAACGCGGCCACCGAGGCGGTGTTGATAATGACGCCGCGCTCCGGGCCGCCAAGCTCCGTAGATACGGGCTCGGTGGAGGCCATGGCGGCGGCGGCGAGCCGGATGACGTTGAAGGTGCCCACGAGGTTGATCTGGATGACCTTGTTGAATGCCTCCAGCGGCAGCACGCCGTCGCGGCCCAGCACCTTGCCCGGGGTCGCGACGCCGGCGCAGTTCACCACGATGCGCAGCGGTCCCACTCCCGTGGCGGCGTCGACGGCGGCCTGCACCTGGGTTTCATCGGTCACGTCGGCGGGGACGAACACTGCCTTGGAGCCCGAGCCGGAGCTGTTCAGCTCCGCCGCAACGGCGTCGCCCGCCGAGGACGGAAGGTCGACGAGCACCACGGAGGCTCCGGCGTCGAACAGTCTCTTCGCTGTCGCAGCCCCCAGGCCCGACGCCCCGCCGGTGACCAGTGCCACCGCGCCCTTGATGTCCATCCATCCTCCTCGATGCAAGCCATTGCGTTAATGCATGTTAACTGAATCACATGGATTGCGCAGCGGGATACCCTTGGAACCATGTCCGCCGAGACCAGGCCGCAGGAACGGGCAACCCGCGCCGATCAAGCCGCGCGCTCCGTCACCCGGACGTTCGGCAAGCGGCTGCTCTTCCTCCCCGGCACGCACATCGGCGCCTCCGCCAAGCCGCAGCGGCCCCTCGATGTAGTCCTGAAGCCGTGGAACTACTGGTGGCAGGCCCACTACGTGGACTGCCTGGTCGATACCGGCCGCCGCGAGCTCGCCTCCGGGGTGAAGTTCGACGGCGCCTCCCGTCCGAGTGCCGGGCGCCTGGCCTCGCGGCTGGTCACCACCGTCCGGCTGCGGAACTTCCTGCGCTTCGTCAACAGCTACTTCGACGACATGGCCTGGCTCGCCCTGGCCACCCTGCGCCTTGAGGAGTTGGCGGAAGCCACACGGAAACCAGGCCGCCGCCGCAACGCAAGGGTCCGCGAAAGCCTTACCCTGCAGTTCGATTCCGCCTCCACGGATGACCTGGGTGGCGGCATCTTCTGGAACACCACACGCGACTTCAAGAACACCCCGGCCACCGCGCCCGTCGCCCTCTACTACGCACGCACGGGCCGGCCGGAACAGGCACAGCGGCTCCTGGACTGGCTCAATGCCCGACTCTTCGACACGGAAAAGGGTCTCTACCTGGACGGCCTGCGGATCCACGGCCCGAACGCCGCGCTCGTGGCCGACATCTACAGCTACAACCAGGGCCCCGTGCTCGGCGCCATGCTGGAACTCGGCGGCGAGGAGAACCTGCGCCGCGCCGCAGCGCTCATCGACGCCGTCGCCCGGCAGCTGACATTCCAGGGAACCAGCGTTTTAAGGTGCCACGGCCACGGCGACGGCGGCCTTTTCACCGGGATCCTGCTCCGTTACCTGGCCCTCGCCGCAGCCGACGGGCACCTGCCGCAGGACGCAAAGAAGGCGGCCCGGGCAATGGTGCTCGATACGGCGGAAGCCCTGTGGAACGGCCGAACGGAAAGAGCCCCCGGAACTCCCGTCTTCTCCAGCGACCCCCTGCGCCCGGCGAACGAAACGTACCCGGCGGGCTCCGCCGTCGAGCTTTCCACCCAGCTGCAGGCGTGGATGGCACTCGAGGCGGCGGCGAGCCTGCAATAACTATGGGCGCGGCGGCGTCTCCGGCATCTTCTTCTGCGGATACGGCGCCTCGTGCCGGGCCAGCATCTCCACGAAGCCGGCGATCTTCCGGGCCCGGGTCTCGGCCCGTTTGACGGAGTTGGTCCGGTAAATCAGCGCGTAGCGGTTCACGGAGGTGAGGACGTCGAACATGGCCTGCGCCTCCGGAACGGCGGCGATCGCTTGGGCGAGGTCGGACGGAACTTCCGCGCCCGCCTGCCCTGAATAGGCTTTGTCCCAGCGGCCGTCGGCCTTGGCGGCTTCGACGGCGGCCCGGCCGGCGTCGTGCATCTTTCCGGCGGCTTCCAGGCGGGCGATGTGGCCGGTGTTCCGCTCCGACCAGGGGCTGCGCGGGCCGCGCCGGGTCATGCGCTGGAAGGTACTTTCCGCGTCGCGCCGCCTCGCCTGCCCGTCGATCCAGCCGAAGCAGAGCGCCTCGTCCAGGGCGGCGTCGTAGTCGAGCTCGGTGACGCTGCCGCCCTTCTTGTGCAGGACCAGCCAGACGCCAGGGCTGCTGCTGTGGTTCGCCTCCAGCCAGGCTCGCCATTCCGCGGCGTCCTTGACCAGCAGTTCTTCGAGTTCAACGGCCATGCGCCCATTCTGCCCCGTCGCCTCCTGCACGGAAGCCCGCCGCGCGTAGGCTGAAGCCATGCTTCGTGTCCGACCCATCCATTTCACCGCCCGTCCCGACGCCTGGGAGCCCCTGCTGGCCGCCCTGGGCATGATCAAGACCGTGGACGACGGCGACCGGCGCGAGTTCGACGCCGGCTCCGGCCGTCTCGCCCTGCACCGGGTCTCGGAAGACCGGACCACGGCGGATTCGGGCGGGGGCGGCACCACCGTCTTCAGCGTCGAGGTGGGTGACCTCGCCGAGTTCGCCCGCCGCACCATGGCGGACGGCACCCGGGCCGAGGTCATCGACGCCCCGCACGGGACCACCGTGCAGGTCACGGCGGAGGACGGCTTCACGTTCCTCGCGGACAAAGCCGCACACGGCGCCGTGTGCGCGGACGCGGACCCGGCGCTGGCCGTCGTCGGGATCTGGCTGACGCCCGGCGTCGAAAGGGCCGCGCAGGAACTGCGCAACATCGGCGCCCGGCCCCGCCTGGAAACCCCGGACGGGGCGGACTTCAGCACCAAGAACGGCGGGATCCTGGCCGTCCGCTCCGCTCCGCGGACGCAGAGCGGCGGCCTCGAATTCGAGTACGACGCCGGCCTGGAGGGTTTGCGGGAGCGGCTCGCCGGCGCAGGCGTTCCGGTCCGGGACGAAGGCGGGGCGCTGCTGGTGGCGACGCCGGACGGCGGTGAGCTCGTGGTCCGGCAGGGGCCGGGCGGCCGCTGAGGCTCTGAAGCCAGGCCGACCAGCCCTCAAGCATCTTCCAAATTTCCGCATCTTGGAGTATGTTTTTCACACCCTGATAAGTCCATGCCGAGACGACGCGGGCCCCACGGCGGAAAGGTGTCCCCATGTACGAGGATGGAGCCCCATTGTCGGTTGACGCGTTTCGCGCGCCCATGGGTCATACCCGCGACGTCTCAGGACTGACCGCACTGGTGCGGGAGGGACGCCTGCGAGCTGACGACATCGTGGCCGTCACGGGAAAGACGGCGGGCTGGGGCAGCAATTATGATGCGAGCCGCGTCGATGCCGATCAGGCGGTCCGTCGGTTCTTGCTTGAGCATGGCACCCGCTCAGCGGCGGAAGTCGAGGCCGTACCGATGGCTTTCAGCGCAGGCGTGGGAACGATCATGACCCCCCACATTGTCGTCTTCACCCGGACGACGGCGGCACCCGCCGGCGACGGCTTGCCGCGCCTGGCGTTCGGCAAGGCGGCTTCCGAGACGATCCTGCCGGAGTGGATAGGCACCGCACGGCACGTGAAGGCCAACGCACAGGCGGTTTCGGATGCGGCCGAGGACGCAGGGATGAGCCCTGCCGACGTCGAGTTCGTCATCGGGAAGTCGTACTACCCGGCTCCGGAGGACATGGCGGCCGCACGAGCCTCCGGAAAGCCGATCCCGGAGTTCACTGCCCAGGAGATCTTCCGGCTGTCCAGCGGCAGCATCGCCCACGGAGTGAAGGTGGCCGTCGACGGCGCCCCCTACCCCCACCCCGACGACATCGGCACGAACCCCGCCCTCTGGTCCGACAGGGTCGCGGTGTCATCGAACGCGTGGGAAGGGATTGGCGGCACCGGGCCGAAGTCGCACCTGATGGTGATCGGAAACCGGCAGGGCGCGGGAGGCCGTTTGCGCGTCGGACGCGCCGTGTTCGAGGACCTGCTCGACGTCGGCGCCGTTTCCCGGGCCGTTCGCAACGCCGGCATTCCCGTGGGCGATGGCCCGCTGCCGCCCCACGTTTCGTCCCGAATCGTCGCGACGTACATCAAGTACCAGGAACCGGTCGACGGAAAGCTTCGTGGCCGTCGGCTGGTCACCGAGGACCCGAGCTACGTCAAAAGCCTCAAGACCGTCGTCGCAAGCGCGTTCTCTGCCATGCTCCAGGACAACATGATCTGGATCTCCGCCGGTGGCGTTCAGCAGGGTCCGCCCGGCGGAGGGACCCTGGCAATTGTTCTCGACGTGAGCTGAACCAACGGACCCGAAACCGCCCCTTGACCATCCGGCGCGACGGTGCCGTAATGAAAATGTCCATGGTGCGGCACCTCCGGATGTCTGGGGCGCCCCGTGGCAACCATGGCGCAGGATGCCATGCGGGCAGCAGAGGAGGACACCGTGGGGATACTGGATTCCATTTCCAAGGGGATGCAGGTGGTTGATGGCTCGGGGAAAGTCATCGGCAGGGTGGAGGAAGTCGTTCCGCCCAACGAAAAGGCGGAGATCTTCGAAGAAGCCGTCGTCGGATCCGAGCCGGACTTGCTCACGCTCGGGCTGAACTCCGTCTTCGGCAGGGAACCGAAAGTCCCTGAGCTGATGGCGCGGCGGCTGTTCCACTCCGGCTACATCAAGATCGATTCCCGCGGCTTCCTGGCCGGCGACACCTACGCGGCCGCGGACACCATCAGCCGCGTCGAAGAAGGGAAGCTGTACCTGAGCCTCACCCGGCACGAACTGTCCACCCAGGTCTGAGCCCTGCCGTTTTGGCAGGGCCAGCAGCCAAACACGGCCTGCCGGGCGGCGGATACGGTAGAACTTAACCATGAACCTGCGCACCCCCGATCCCAACCCCGGCTGGCTGTCCCCCGAGGACCTGTTCGAGGCGCGCGGCCGCCTCCCCATGGTCTATGTGGAAGCGGTTCCGGTCCGGCTGGATCCGCTGGGGTTCGTCAACGAGGTGGGAACGCTCCTGCAGGGCGACGCCGACGGCAACATGGTGCGCTACCTCGTTTCCGGCCGCGTTCTGTACCGCGAGACCATCCGGGCCGCGTTGCTGCGCCACATTGAAAAGGACCTCGGCCCGCTGGCCTTCCCGCAGCTGCCCATCAGCCCCGTGCCGTTCACCGTGGCCGAGTACTTCCCCGCACCTTCCCAGACCGGGTTCACGGACGACCGCCAGCACGCGGTGTCCCTGGTCTACGTGATCCCGGTGACCGGCGAGTGCGACCCGCGCCAGGATGCTCTCGAGCTGACCTGGATGACCCCGGATGAAGTGCTCAGCGAGGAAGTCCAGCAGGAGTTCGACGGCGGCCGCGGCAACTTGGTGCGCCAGGCCCTCGCGTTCGCCGGGGTCGGCATCTAGCCGGGACTGCGCCTTTCCACATACCCGGAAAGCCTCCCGCGCCCGGGCCCGCCCGTTCTATAGACTGGTGGGCGGACCCCAAGCAAAGGATTTTTGGCGATGACCCACAGCCCGGCCGATCAGCAATACCGTGAAAAGCAGGCCGGGGCCCTGCAGCCCGGTGATTACGTCTTCCTCCCGGGCAACGGCCCCGCGGAAGAGATCACCGGGATCGAGCTCGAATACGACGACTTCGGCGTGCCCGCCCTCGTCCTCGTGACCACCGCCGACGGCGGCCGCGTCCGCATCGCCTTTTCCTCCGCCGTCCCCGTGGGCGAACCCGGCACTGCAAAACCCGGCACCGAGCAACCCGCCGTTGAGAAACCCGCCGGTGAGGCGCCCGACGCCGGCAGCGGGATTTCCGGGGACCCCGCACCTTCCGGCGAGCTCCCGACGGCGGCCGCACCCGCCGTCGTCGTCCCGCCGCTTCCTGCCACTCCCCCGTCGAACGCGCCGACCGCGGCCCAGCTGGCACTGATCCCCGCACCGTCCGGCACCCCGGAGGCCGTGATCGCCGCCGCAGCCGAGGCACACCCGGGGCGCAACGGCGTCGCGGTGCTGAGCGAACGCCTGGTCAAGGGCGTCAACACCAAGTCCGGCAGCTGCCTGCGCGACATCAGCGACCTCGCGCACGACCTCTTCATCCAGCTCCGCGATCCGGACAACGCCCTCGCCGTCGCCGACCTGCTGAATGTGCTGCCCTTTGACGGCAACCGGGACCGCTGGGCCTCGGTGGAACGTGCCCTGGCGCTGTCCAGCTTCATCTGCCGGGAACTCGGGCAGGAGGAACGTGCCGGCGTCTACGCCCAGCTGCTGCAGGCCCCGGATTCCCTGGAGACCGATCCGTTCCGGGCCAGGATCGCCGCGCGGGTCCGCCAGCGAGCGCTCAACGAACCGAACCTGTACGACAAGGAAATCTTCCGCTCCATCGACAACGGCAACCACGATGCCGAACGCGAATGGCGGCTGCTGCGCTTCGAGTCGCTGCTCTTCCTGCGCGCCCACGGCGGTTCGGAGACCCTGCGGATCAGCGAACTGGACCACCGCCTGGCCAGCGAGCTCGAAGCGGTCCGCGCCTAGTCCCCACCAGCCCGGCAGCTGTGCTGTCAAGGCTGTTGCCGCCACCCGAACGGGAGTAGATTCGGGGCCATGACGAACAATCTGAGCGTTGTGGTTAATGCCGACGCGCAGCAAGTTTGGACCATGCTGCGCGAACCATCGCGGGTAGCCCAGTGGCACGGCTGGGAAGCCGACGATCTCAGTGAAGAAATCAACCAGATCTATTTCAGCTCCAACGTGGTCGAGGGCCCTGACCATACGAGCCTCACCGTGAATGGCGGGGACGTCTTCGAGCTGCACCCGGTCACCGGCGGCACCGAGGTGCGGGTCACCCGGGCCGCGCTGGACCACAATTCGGAGTGGGCCGAGTGGGACGAGGACATCACCCAGGGCTGGCTGACGTTCCTCCAGCAGCTGCGTTTCGCGCTGGAACGGCACCCGCACGGGCACCGGCGCACGCATTTCGTCTCCTTGCCGGGCGGCGGATCGGCCATCGAAAGGCTGGGCCTGAACGAACTGCCGGCACCGGGCGAAGAATACGAACTGACCCTGCCTACCGGCGAGGCGATCTCCGGCAGGGTGTGGTTCCGCAGCAGGCACCAGGTGGGGGTCACCGTGCACAGTTACGCCGAACACGGCGAGGGGCTGCTGATCGTGGCCGAACAGCAGGCCATCCCGGAGAAGAGGCCCGACGGCGGCGCCATGGTGATCGCGTCCACCTACGATCTCGGGGCGCAACAGCTCGAGTCGGTCCGCTCCCACTGGGACGGCTGGAAGGCTGAGAAGTACCCCACAGAGGTACCCGCGCACTGACGTTACACGGCAATCGGCTGGCAGACTGTAACGGTGCCAGCCGATTCCGTCCTGCCTGATACCCACGCCGTTGCCGGTTCCCCCCTGCCCTTCGCGGAGCGCCAGTCCGAGTTCTCGTTCTCGGTGCGGACGCGCCTTGCCGAGAGCTGCGTGCCAACGGCCGGGCAGCGGGACGGCAACGGAGGCGAATTCCTTGGCCGCACCGGAACCATCACCACGCCGCACGGGACCATCCAGACGCCCGCGTTCATCGCCGTCGGGACCAAAGCCACGGTGAAGGCCGTGCTGCCCGAGTCCATCCGTGGCTTCGGTGCACAGGCCGTCCTGTCCAACGCCTACCACCTGTACCTGCAACCGGGCCCGGAAATCCTCGACGCCGCCGGGGGCCTCGGCGCGTTCATGAACTGGGACGGGCCCACCTTCACGGACTCCGGCGGCTTCCAGGTGATGAGCCTGGGCTCGGGCTTCAAGAAGGTCATCGACATGAAATCCGTGGACGCTTCCGGCCCGGACGATGCCGTGGCGCCCGGAAAGGAACGCCTGGCCCACGTGGACGAGGAAGGCGTCTGGTTCAAGTCGCACCTGAACGGGGACAGGCACCGCTTCTCGCCGGAGATCTCCATGCGGGTGCAGCACCAGATCGGCGCGGACATCATGTTCGCCTTCGACGAGCTGACCACCCTGCAGAATTCCCGCGCCTACCAGGAAGAATCCTTGGAGCGCACCCGGCGCTGGGCCGAACGCTGCGTCACCGAGCACCGTCGGCTCACTCTTTCCCGGGCGGGGAAACCGTACCAGGCCCTGTTCGGCGTCATCCAGGGCGCCCAGTACGAGGACCTGCGCCGCAAGGCCTGCCGGGACCTTGGGGCGATGGACTTCGACGGCTTCGGAATCGGCGGCGCGCTGGAGAAGGAAAACCTGGGCACGATTGTGCGCTGGTGCAACGAGGAGCTGCCGGAAAACAAGCCGCGGCACCTGCTGGGCATCTCTGAACCGGACGACATCTTCACGGCAATCGAAAACGGCGCGGACACCTTCGACTGCGTCTCCCCCACCCGGGTGGCCCGCAACTCGGCGTTCTACACGGCGGACGGCCGCTTCAACCTCTCCGGCGCGAAGTACAAGGCCGACTTCGGGCCTCTGCAGGACGGCTGCGACTGCTACACCTGCCTGAACTATTCCAGGGCCTACATCCACCACCTGTACAAGGCCAAGGAAATGCTCTCGGCCACGCTGATCTCCATCCACAACGAACGTTTCGTTGTCAGGATGGTGGACGACGCCCGCCAGGCCATCGAATCCGGGGACTTCTTCGAGTTCAAGGCCGAAACGCTCGCGCGGTACTACTCGTAACACCTAACGTGTGAGGCCCGCTTTACGTCCTTTCGCCGCGGCAAAGGACGTAAAGCGGGCCTCACAACGGGGAGCTCCCATGAAAAGGGCTAGGCGTCGATGAGTTCCTTCTTGTCGAACGCGCCGCCCTGCTCGGCGTCCAGGTGCGTGGCCTTCTTGTTCTTCAGGGCAAAGATGTAGACCAGCAGGGACAGGAAGATCGCCACGGTCACGTAGGTGAAGAAGAGGTCTTCGCGCCCTGCCTTCTGGAACGCGGCCCCGATCAGCGGCACCGTGCCGCCGAAGAGCGAGTTGGCGATCGCGTAGCCCAGGCCTACGCCCAAGGCACGGATCGATGCGGGGAAGAGCTCGGCCTTCACCAGGGCGTTGATGGAGGTGTAGCCGCCGACAATCAGCAGCCCGCCCATCATCAGCAGGAACGCTGTGAAGGGATCCTTGGTGCCGGCCAGGGTGGAGAGCAGCGGCCAAGTGAAGAGGACACCGGTCACACCGAACCAGACGAGCAGCGGCTTGCGGCCGATCTTGTCCGAGATCAGGCCATAGACCGGCTGGAGCAGCATGAAGATGAACAGCGCCCAGAAGTTGATCACCGAGGTGTCCGTCTTGGCGATGCCGGAGGTATCGTTCATGAACTTCAGGATGAAGTTGGTGTAGGTGTAGAACGCCATGGTGCCGCCCATGGTGACGCCGATGCAGATCAGCAGGGGCTTCCAGTACTTGGTGAACAGCAGCTTCATGGTGCCCGGCTGCGCCTCTCCGGGAACCCGGACGTGGGCGGCACGGATCTGGTCCGCCGAGACCGTCTCCTCCATGGAGCGCCGCAGCCACAGCACCACCAGCGCTGCCACGCCGCCGATCGCGAACGGAATGCGCCAGCCCCAGCCGGTCAGGGCCTCCTTGGCCATGGTGTTCTGCAGGATCACCAGCACCAGCAGGGCCAGCATCTGCCCGCCCACCAGGGTGACGTACTGGAAGCTGGAGAAGAAGCCGCGGCGCTTGGCGGTGGCGGCCTCGGACATGTAGGTGGCGCTGGTGCCGTATTCGCCGCCGACCGAGAAGCCCTGCAGCACCCGGATGAAGATCAGCAGGACCAGGGCCCAGATGCCGATTTCCTTTGTGGTGGGCAGGATCGCGATGGCGAAGGAACCGATGGACATCATGGTCACGCTGAGCGTCAGCGCGGCCTTGCGGCCCTTGCGGTCGGCGTAGCGGCCGAAGAACCAGCTGCCGATGGGCCGCATGAGGAACGACGTCGAGAAGACGGCCATCGCTTCGAGCCCGGCCTGCAGCTCGTCCTTGGAGTTGAAGAAGTGCGCCTGGAAGTAGGCGGCGAAGACCGTGTAGACGTACAGGTCGTACCACTCCACCAGGTTGCCCGCGGAGCCTTTGAGGATATTGCCCACGGCCCGGCGGGTCTGGGCCGACTCGCTTGGGGACGCTGATTGCTGAGTGTTCATCGGTGAACCTTCCTTGCGTGTGCGCCACCGTCGGCGCGTTTTACTGCATAAGTCCAACCGCAAAGCTAGTGCGTGATTCCGGGCACATCCACGCCGGGCGGCATTTCCTAACACTTCCTTAGGAATCGGCCGGGATCGCCGAAAGCATCGACCCGGGAGCGAAAAACCCGTGGAGGCGGTAAGGTCCAAACGGACCACCATGCGGCGGAATCCGCGGGACCGAACAGCAGAGGACCGAACAGCAGAGGACCAAGGCAATGCGTGTGCTGATCGTCGAAGACGACGATGCGATGGCATCGGCACTGCTCGCGGCCGTCGTCTCCGCCGGGCACAAACCGCGCCGGGTGGCCCGCGGCGCGGACGCCATCCTGGCCCACCGCGACTACGAAGTGATTCTCATGGACCTCGGCCTCCCCGACATCGACGGGCTGGACCTGCTGCGCAAGCTCCGCCAGGTGACCGACTCCCCCATCCTGATCCTCACGGCCCGGGACGACGAACGCAGCGTAGTCCTGGGACTCCGCTCTGGCGCCGACGACTACCTCGTGAAACCCGTGAAACTCGTCGAACTGCTCGCCCGCATCGAGGCCGTCACCCGGCGGGTCGCCAAAGCGGCCGGCAGCCGTCCGCATTCCCTCGTGGTCGGAGAACTCGACGTCGACCTCGACCGCCGGGTCGCCGTCGTCGGCTCCCGGGAACTGCAGCTGACCGCCACGGAGTTCGACCTGCTGGCGCTGCTCGCCCGGAACGCGGGTTCGGTGGTGACCCGCGAACAGATCCTCGACGCCCTCTGGGGCGACGCGTTCCTCGCGTCCTCCCGCTCGCTGGACGTCCACCTGACCGGGCTGCGTTCCAAACTGGGGCTGCCCGGCTTCATCATCAACGTGCGGGGTGTGGGCTACCGCATCGAGGCGGAACCGGCATGAGGCTGCGGGTCCTGGGCACTCTGGGGGTGCTGGCCGCGCTCCTGGTGGTGGTGGTCGCCGCGGCGATCCTGAGCTCGGCCAGCCGCGAGCTGGCCCAGGAAGTGCAGATCAACCGGGTGTCCGCGCTCAACCGCTTCGCCCAGCTCGCCTACGACGCCGCCCTCGATGGCGATTCCAGCCAGCTCCAAGGCGAAATGGAACGCTACTCCGGGTTGTACGGAGAAGGAGTGCTCATTCGTTTGCCGTCCGGGACGCTGCGGTCCGGCGGGCTCGGCGATGACCGGCCGGAAGTGCGCAGCGCCGTCGCGCAGGCCAGCCTGAACCTCAGCAACACCACTCTGCCGCCCGTGCAGGCGTTCGGCTCAGGCCCGGCGTTCATCTCGCGTTCCTTCGGGCCGGCGAGCCAGGTGCTCGGCGAGGCGGTGCTGGAGGTAAAGCTCGACGCCGCCCGGCAGAAACTGCTCGAACGGTACCTTTTGGTGGGCCTCGGGGCCGTGCTGCTCTGGCTGCTGCTCCTGCTCGGTGCCGCCCGCGTGACCGCCTGGGTGCTGCGTCCGGTGCACCGGCTGAACTCTGCGGCGCAGGAACTCGCTGCCCGCGGGAAGACCGCGCGGCTTCCCGAGGCGGGCCCTCCAGAGCTGAGGGAGTTGAGCCGCAGCTTCAGCAGGATGGCGCAGACCGTGAGCGAGAGCATGGAGTCGCAGCGCCTGCTGATCGCCGATACCTCGCACCAGCTGCGGAACCCCGTCGGCGCCCTCCGGCTGCGGCTGGACCTCCTGCAGCTCAAGCTCCGCTCGGCGGAAGAGCAGGCCGCCGCCACGGACGTCACCGCCGAGCTTGAACGGGTGGAGGAAATCCTCGACGGCGTGCTGCGGCTCGCGTCGGCCGAACACCGCGCGTCGGAGGGCGCTGTTACCGCCGACCCGGACGCGGAGGTCCCGGACATCGATCCCTTCGCGGTGCTCCAGGAGGAGACGGACCGCGCGCGGCCCGCCGCGGAGGCCGCCGGCGTCGTCCTTCTTTTGGAAGGCGGGCCCGGCGTGCGGCTGCATTGCAAGCCCGGCGAGCTGGCGCACATGGTGGACGAGCTCCTCACCAACGCCATCAAGTACGCCCCCGGAACGAAGGTTACGGTGGCCCTCCGCGGGCGGGACGGTGCGATCTCAATCGAAGTGTCCGACGGCGGTCCCGGCCTGCCTGCCGAAGGCCGGGCTGCTGCCACCTCGCGTTTCTGGCGGTCGCCGGAACACCAGGCGATCCGCGGCACGGGGCTGGGCATGACGATCGTGGACCGGCTGGCGAAGGCCAACGGCGGCCGGCTGGTGCTGGAGGAGAACCCGGGCGGCGGGCTGCGGGCACGGCTGGAGTTCCCCGCCGCGGGCACGGCCCGATCAAGTCCGGGGGCAGGCGATGGCTGAGCCGGCAATGGACTTGCCCCGCCGGGCCGTGCTGAAATCCGCGCTGAAGGCAGGCCTCTCCGCAGGGCTCGCCGGGCTGTCGGTGCCCTTGATTGCGGCGTGCACCCCGGGCAGCGGACCGCAAAGCATCACCGTCGCCGGCGGCGAAAGCGGAGGTTTCTACCTCGAGTTCGCCACCCTGCTGGCCGGTGCCCTGCAGCGGGAGGGCGTGGCCGGAAAGGCCGAACCGCTCACCACCGGAGGCAGCCTGGAAAACCTGGAACTGCTCCGCGCCGGCAAAGCGACCTTTGCGATCGCACTGGCGGACGCCGCGTCCGACGCTGCCACAGGCGCTACGGCAAGCGGTGCCGCAGCGCCGATGGCCGCCGTCGGGAAGGTTTACGAAAACTACGTGCACTGCATCGTCCGCAAGGACAGCGGGATCCGAAGCCTCGGCGAGCTCGCGGGCCGGACGGTCGGCACGGGCGAGGCCCGTTCCGGCACCTCCTTGACTGCGCGCAGGATCCTGGAGACGTTCGGGGCCGGCGACGGGCGGGGCGCATTCGCGAAGCACCCGCCCAAGGAAAACAGCCTCGGGCTGAACACGGGCCTCGCCGCGCTGCGGAGCGGAACCGTGGATGCCTTGTTCTGGTCAGGCGGCGTACCTACCGCAGCCATCGCGGCGCTGAACAAGGAACTCGGCCTGGCGTTCCTCGATCTCTCGGCACTGATCCGCCCGATGCGCGCAGGCTTCGGCCCCTTCTACGACCGCGTCCTCATCCCTGGGAACAGCTACGAGGGTGCACCGGCGGTGTGGACGGTGGGCGTGGCCAACCTGCTGCTGTGCCGCCGGGATCTGGACGACCGCACAGTGGAGCGCACCGTGGAACTGCTGGTCACCCGCGCCGGCGAACTTGTTCCGCAGACCAGCGCCGGGGTGCAGTTCCTCAGCCCGGACACCCTGATCAACACCGCCGGCATTCCCCTGCACCCCGCGGCGGAGCGGGCGTACCGCGCCCTGCACGGCTGAGCCCATCCCTGGGTCCCGCTTACCGCGGGTCTGCCACCTCGCCCATGAACAAGGGCAGGCCCGTCTCCGTGTGCACGATCTGGTAGAGGAACGGGTGGTCGAAGCTGATGCTGCGCGCTGGCGCCGCGACGGCTTCCGCGTTGATCTGGGTGACGGCCGCTGCAATTGTGCCCTTCTCGGCCACCGTGATGTTGGCTGCCTGCGCGGCGGCGGTAAGGGTCAAGCCGGGCTGGATGGCGTCGAAGTCAGTAAGCGTCCGGAAGGTCTTCGTCAGTCCCATCCCCTGCAGCATCTTGCTGAGGTCGAAATTGCTCTTGTGGTCCCACTTCGGCAGTTTGATCTCCATTGTCGACGGCGTGGCCTGCCCAAGTGCCTCCGCCACCTGGGCCAGCGTCCCGGCGTCGAGGGCGTCATGCGGCGCGCCTGCCGAGGTGTCCGGAAGCACCAGCCGCATCACGAACCCCTCAGCGTAGGGCAGGTCTACTGCCTGCCAGCCGTTGCCCTTCGCATACGCCACGCTGGAGGAGCTGGACATGGTGGGCACGTTGATGAGTTCTGCGCCGGCCTTGGTGAACGGCCGATCCGCGGTGTTCGCCGTAGCGAACGCGACCTTCCAGGCGCTGGCGAAGTACACCGCGTTCAGCAGGCTGAAGGTGTCGTCCGGGTTGAATTTCACCGGGGCCTTCTTGATGCGGCCGCCGGTGTTCTTGTCCACCCAGGCGTCGATGGCGGGCCCGGTCACCCCGGCATTCCGGAAGTCCACGGGGTACACGCCGGTGCCGTAATGCTTGGCCAGGGTATCCAGGTAGGCCTTGCCGGTGGGCGTGGCCTTGTCGATGAAGAGGCCGTTGGCAACATGCACCACCGGCGTGCGCGGCGGGTTCTTCTCGTCCACCGAGGCGGGATCGCCGTCGAACTTTTGCAGGGAGGCGAGCAATGCGTTCATTGCTTCGTCCCTGTTTTCCGACGGCAGCCCGAGCACCTTGTCCATTTCGGCGGCGGTGGGTCCGGACGCGCCGGCCCGCAGCATCGACAGGGCGATCAGCAGGCTCCCGGGCGAGGAGACGACGTTCCCATTGGGTTCCTCGCCGCCGTCGGCCAGCAGCTTTTCGCCGAGTCTCAGGGCCGCCTGCCGGTAGGCCGCAAGCTCCTTCGGGTATGCCGAACCGCGGACGGCAACCCTTTCGACGTCGGCCTTCAGCAGTGCGGGGGCCGGAGCGGATACCGGCGGCGACGGCGGCGCTGAGCAGGCGGCGAGGGCCACGACGGCGCCGATCGCCGTTGCGCGGACAAGGTACGTGAGATTCATGGCGTCCCCCTTGATTGCCTCCGTCGGCTGATTGCCTCCGTCGGCTGATTGCCTCCGTTGGCACGCCCAGTCAAGCAGGACAGGTACCGGAAGACCATGCCCGGACGGTCACGTTTGGGGTGCGGTTTGCTTGCAATTTCGCCTACAACGCAAGGGGGCCCGCGCCCTCCCTGTGGGTGGCGCGGGCCTGCAGCTCACGGCTCAGGAAGCGGAGACCTCCACTGCCTCGTCGCCCGCTTCTTCGCCCGCCTTCGACGCGGCGCGGCGGGCCTTGAGCTTCTTGTTCACCAGCGGCCAGAACAGGGCCAGCACCGCCACGGACACCAGCGAGGTCCACACCTGGGTGCGGCCGGAGTCGCCGGAGAACAGCATGACCACCACGATGCCCAGCACGGCCGCTATCACCAGGATGCCCAGCCAGGGGTGCAGCCACATGCGCAGCTTCAGGGCCGCGGTTTCCTCCGGAGTCATGCGTGCCCGGCTGCGCAGCTGGGTCAGGGCGATGAAGGCGTAGACGAACAGTGCCACCAGGCCGGCAGAGTTCATGATGAAGTCGAAGATGCCCGAATCCGGTGCGGCGAAGTTGATGATGACGGCGGCGTACCCGCCCAGCGTTGAAGCGATGACGGCGGCAACCGGGATGCCGGTGGACGACTTGCGGGCGATGATCTTCGGCGCGTAGCCCTGCCCGGCGATCGAGGAGAACATGCGGGCGGCCGAGTACAGGCCGGAGTTCAGCACCGAGCACACTGCGGTGAGGATGACGGCGCTCATCACGATGTCGGCGCCGGGCAGTCCGTAGAGGCTGAAGAGGTAGGCAAACGGGGCCTTGTCCTTGGGATCGGGCAGCTGGTTCCACGGGACGACGGTGACGATGAGGAGGACCGCGCCGACGAAGAAGATCAGGATCCGCCAGATCACGGTGCTGGTGGCCTGGCGGACGCCCTTGGCCGGGTCCTCCGATTCAGAGGCGGCCATGACGGCGATTTCCGTGCCGAAGTAGGAGAAGATCACGATCGCCACGCCGCCGATTACCGCACCGAAGCCTTCGGGCATGAAGCCGCCGTGTTCCCACAGGTTCGGGATGGCGAACTGGGCATTGGGCCACAGGCCAAGCGCAAAGAGCACGCCCACCACCAGGAAGACCACGATGGCCGCCACCTTGATGCTGGCCAGCCAGAACTCGGTCTCGCCGAAGGAACGCAAGGACACCAGGTTGGCTCCGGTGAAGACCAGGAGCAGCAGGACGGAGAAGATCCACTGCGGGATCGAGGGCACCCAGCCGTGCAGGATGGACCCGCCCACCACGGCTTCGTAGGCAATTACGCCCACCCAGAAGTACCAATAGAGCCAGCCCACGAAGTAGCCGGCCCAGTCCCCGAGGCTGACACGGGCGTACTCCATGAAGGAGCCGACGGCGGGGCGGGCCGCTGCCATTTCGCCCAGCATGCGCATGGCCAGGAAGACCAGCAGGCCGCCGATCAGGTACGAGATGACGGCGGCGGGACCCACCGCGTGGATCACGTTGGCGGAGCCGACGAAGAGGCTGGAACCGATGATGCCACCAAGGGTGATCATGGTGACGTGCCTGGACCGGAGCTTCTTGGGTCCGTGGCTTTGTGTGCCGGGGGTCTCGGCTGGCATGGGTACTTCTTTCTTTGGGGAGTGCAGCGCCCGGAGGGCACACGGCATCCTATGTGAAAGAAGCAGCCGCCGTACAAATGAGAGTTTCCCTTTGCTTGACTTGCGCGAACGTACAGATAATGCCCCGTCTTCGCGGATTTAAGGGCAGCAACTGTACGTTCGCGCGAATCCTGGCTGGGCTATTTGGACTCCGCCGGCACGTAGGTGTTGACCGGGCGCCCGGTGGTGCCGTACTCGAGGTGCAAGGTCACACGGTTCTTCCGTTCGAGTTCGCTCAGGTAGCGCTGGGCCGTGGGCCGCGAGATGCCGATGAGATCTGACACTTCCTGCGCCCCCAGGGGACGGTTGGCGGTGACGACGGCGTCGAGGACCTTCTGCATGGTCGGCGGGAGGCGCCGGGCGGAGCCGGAGCCGGGACCGGCTGCCGGAGCTGCCCGCCGCGAGGCGAACAGCGCGTCCACGTCCGGCTGCCCTGTGATCCGCCGCGACTCCGCGTCCGTGCGCCACTTTTGGTAGGCCCGCAGCTGCTCGGCGAGCTGCTCGAACCCGAACGGTTTCACGAGGTAGTACACCGCGCCGCCGCGCATCGCCGCGCGCACAGTCTTCACGTCGCGCGCCGCGGTGATGATGATGACATCCACGTCCTCGCCTGCCTCGCGCAGCGACTGCAGCAGCGAGATGCCGTCCTCATCGGGCAAGTAGACGTCCAGGAGCAGCAGGTCCAGCCGCTTCGATGCGACAGCCGCCCGCGCTTCGGCAGCCGTGTGCGCCTCGCCAACGCACTCATAGCCCGGAACCCGGGCCACCTGGGCGGCATGGAGCCGCGCCACGCGGTAGTCGTCGTCGACGACGAGCACCCGGATCATCCTGCCGCCCCGCTCGTTGGAATCCACACTTCGAACCGTCCCCCCGGCCCCGCAAACACGTCCATCGTGCCGCCCGCGCGGCGCACGATCCTCGCCACAAGTGCCAGGCCAATGCCGCGCCGCAGCGCCGGGCCCCCGACGTCACCTGGCCGTTCGGCCTTCGTCGTGTAGCCATCGCGAACGACGTCGTCCACCGCCGACGCGGGCACGCCCGGTCCGCTGTCGGTCACCGAGACGAAAACGCCTTCGGAGTCATCCAGGGTAAGCGTCACTTCGCGCGGCCCCGGCAGCTCGGACACGGCATCGACAGCGTTGTCCAAAAGGTTCCCCACGATCGTCAGGAGGTCCTGCGTCCCCAGGGCCGGTTCACGGAGGTGCGACTCCTCGGAGACGGCTACGTGCACGTCCTGCTCGGCAGCCACGGTGATCTTCGCATAGATCAGCGCCGCGAGTTCGGGCGGCTCGATCCGCGAGCGCAGCCCCTCCCCCAAGGAGCGCGAGGTGTCCGCGATGCCCGAGACGAAGGTGCGCGCCTGCTCGATGTCGCCCAGGTGGAGAAGGGCGCCCACAGTATGCATGCGGTTGGCGTACTCGTGCTCCTGCGCGCGCAAGGCCGCCATGAGCCCCTCCAGCGCACGAAGATCCCGCACCAGCGCCTCCACTTCGGTACGGTCGCGCAGGGTGACGACGGCGCCCACGCTCCGGCCGCCCACGCTCACGGGCATGCGGTTGGCCACGAGCAGGGAGTCGTCGGTGATGACCGTCTGGTCCGCGCCCGGGGCATCACCGGTGAGGACGTCGCGCAGCCGCCCCGCCGGGATTAACTTATCGATCGGACGGTCCAAGGGCGTGTTCTCAAGGCGCAGCAGGCGGCGGGCTTCGCCGTTGATCACGGTGACGCGGCCGCCGTCGTCGATTCCCACCATGCCCTCACGGATGCCGTGCAACAGCGCCTCCCGCTCCTGCAGGAGCGAGGCGATCTCCGCAGGCTCGAGCCCGAACGTCGCGCGCTTGATGGCCCGTGCCAGCACGAAGGAACCGGCACCGCCGATGAGGAGGACTAGGACCGAGGAGCCGCCGACGATCCCGGCGTCCCGTTCCAGTTCCACGCCGACCGTGGTCTCGAGGATGCCCACCGAAACCTGCCCGACGACGTTCCCCGCCGCGTCCAGGATGGGCGCCTTGGCATTGGCGGAGTCACCCAGGCTGCCGTGGTCGGTGCCCAGATGCGCCTGCCCGTCGAGTACGGCCACCGGCTCTTCGAGCCGTTTTCCAATGAGCGACGGTGTGGGGTGGGAGAAACGGACCCCGTCCCGGTCCGTGACCACCACATAGTCCGTCCGGGCCTTCGTTCGCACCCGTTCGGCGATGCCCTGGATCTGGTGGCCCGGATCACCGGAGACCACCCCGGTGGCAACCCCGGGCATCTGCGCCACCGACTCGGCGACGCCCAAGGCACGCAAGCGGAACTGCTCGTCGAGGACCTGGCTGGTGATGCGGTTGGTCACCAGACTGCCAAGGGCCACCGTGAGGACAATCAGCACCAGCGTCCACACCAGGATCTGCGACGCGAGGGGCCGCGCCGCCCACCATGCTTTCGCACTCACTGCCGGCCCTGGCTGGAGTGACGCCTCGAAAGCCCGCCGATCGGCGACCGATCAGAATGCGCAAAACGTGAATGAAGGCTAACAACCCTCACAAGGCACGCAAGCGTGGCTGTGCTGTGGCGGTCCTTCCTACGGTAGGTGCACAGATCATGATCCATGTCACAAACACCAATGGTTGCGAGACATGGCTCAAGGATCCATCAGACAAAGGCGTCGCCGCAAATGAGGGCCGGGCGCCATTCCAACAGAGAGGTTTACGCCATGGGTGTAACCCAACGCATCCGCCCGCCAGCGGACGCCGGCAACGACGCCGGCATTGAAATAGCCGGGCTGACCAAGCGCTACCTCACGCCGAAAGGCGAGACGTTCACCGCGATCCGCGACGTGGCACTTTCCGTCGAGCCCGGACAGTTCTGTTCGATCGTCGGCCCCACAGGCTGCGGCAAATCCACCACGCTGGCCCAGGTCTCCGGCTTGGAGCGTCCCAGCGAGGGTTCCGTGCGGGTCGGCGGCAACCTCGTCGAGGGCATCACCGACGGCGTCAGCTACATGTTCCAGGCAGATGCACTCTTTCCCTGGAAGAGCGTCCTCAACAACGTGATGATGGGTCCGGTCCTGCTGGGAACCCCGAAGCGCGAGGCCACGCTGCTCGCACGGGACTGGATCAGGCGCGTGGGGCTGGCCGGATTCGAGGACCGGTACCCGCACCAGCTCTCCGGCGGAATGCGCAAGCGCGTGGCCATGGCCGCGGCCCTTATCAACAATCCGAGGATCCTGCTTATGGACGAGCCGTTCGGCGCCCTCGACGTGCAGACCAAAGCCATCATGCAGAACGAACTGCTCAAGCTCTGGGAGGAACTGCGGCCTTCGGTCCTGTTTATCACGCACGACCTCGACGAGGCCGTGGCGCTCTCCGACCGGGTAGTGATCATGACCAGCAGCCCTGGAACGGTCAAGGACGTATTCGACATTGACCTGCCGCGGCCGCGCGGAAACGTCCAGGAGATCCGGCACGAGGAGCGCTTCCTGGAACTGCAGGGCCAGATCTGGGAATCGCTCAAGGACGAAGTCACGCGCGCCTACGCCAAGACGGCGGGTGCAGCGGCATGACGACTCTTGTGCAAGGAGAAACCGTGAAACCGAAGCAGCAACAGCAGTCCGGCACGGCCGCACAGTCCGGACGGAGGGCGCACCGCCGCCGGACGACGGCGATCTGGGTGGGCCGCGCGGTCCTCGCCGTGGCAGTGGTCGGCGGATGGCAATGGTTCACCGGTGAGGGCTGGGTCGACAAGTTCTTCTTCGGCCAGCCCAGCGAAATCTGGAACAGCCTCGTGAGGCTCTTCACGGAGGGAACTGCGTTCGGCACCATCTGGGAGAACCTCTGGATCACCATGCAGGAGGCGTGCCTGGGCTTCCTGCTCGGCACGCTGGTGGGCGTGGTGCTCGGCATCCTGCTGGGGTCGAACAAGTATCTTTCGGCCGTCGTCGGCCCCTACATCAGGATCGTGAACTCGATTCCCCGCATCGTGCTCGGATCGATCTTCATTGTGGCCTTCGGCCTGGGCGTCTTCCCGAAGGTGCTGCTGGCCGCGGTGCTGGTCTTCTTCGTGGTCTTCTTCAACGCGTTCCAGGGCGTGCGCGAGGTGGACCAGAACCTCGTCGCGAACGTCCGGGTCCTGGGTGCTTCGCCGGTCCAGGTGGCCATCCACGTGACCATCCCGTCGGCCATGACATGGATCATCGCGAGCCTCCACACGGCTTTCGGTTTCGCCATCATCGGCGCACTCGTCGCGGAGGTGCTTGGCGCCCAACAGGGCATCGGCCTGATCATCAGCCAGGCCCAGGGCACCTTCGACCCCAACACCGTCTTCGCATGCATGGTGATCATCGCCGCGATCACGCTCGCCGCCGAATACCTGATCAGCCTGCTGGAACACACCCTCCTCAAGTGGCGGCCGCCAAACCGCTCCGAGGCCCACGCCATCTGACAACCCCGAACTCCACCCCCAACATCCACGAAGAAAAAGGAAAAGTGCCCCGATGATGAAGCACAAGTTCTACGCCGCCGCCGCTCTGGGAGCGGTTGCGCTCAGCCTCGCTGCCTGTGGCGGCAGCACCTCGGCAGGTTCCGCCGCAAGCAACGCCGGATCGAACAGCAGCGCGTCTGCCGACACGGCGAGCATGCCCACCGTCAAGCTCATGGTGGGCGGCATCGACAAGCAGATCTACCTGCCCTTCCAGCTCGCGGAAAGCCTCGGCTTCTACAAGAAGTACGGCGTGAAGATGGAGCTCTCCACCGAGCAGCACGGCGGCGTCGGCGCAGAGGAAGCAATGGCCTCGGGCCAGGTGGACATGGCCGGCGCCTGGTACATCCACACGGTCGACTTCCAGTCCAAAGGCAAGAAGGTCGTCGACCTCGTGCAGCTCTCCGGTGCTCCGGGTGAGCGCATCATGTGCAGCCCCAACGCAAACGTCCACTCCGCGGCAGACCTCAGGGGCAAGACTGTTGGCGTGACAGACCTTGGCTCCGGGACCGATGAACTCACCCAGTTCATCGCTGCCAAGGCCGGCGTCACCAAGAGCGACTACCACACCATCGCCGTGGGCGCCGGAGCCACTGCGATCGCTGCAATCCAGCGCGGCTCGGCCGACTGCGTCATGACCACGCAGCCCACCGTCGGCGCGCTGGAAAGCAAGAACCTTGCCGTCTCCGCGATCGACCTCGCCACGGCGGACGGCGCCAAAGCGGCACTCGGCGGCGCGTGGCCCGCTGCGAGCGTCCTCGTCCAGGCCGACTGGGTCAAGACCCACGAGGATGCGGCCCAGAAGGTCGTGAACGCCCTCGTGGACACCATGCACTGGATCAGCACGCACTCGGCGGCCGACATCGCGGACAAGCTGCCCTCCTCCTTCGTCCAGAACAGCACCATCTCCAAGGACCAGTACGTCAAGGCCCTGGATACGGACAAGGCGCAGTTCCTGCCCGACGGCCTGATGCCGGCAGGCGGCCCCAAGACGATCTTCGCGATGGAGAAGCAGAACGGCGTGGACGCGTCCAAGATCACCTTCGCCGACACGTTCACCACCAAGTACGCGGAGGCGGCGCTCAAGCTCGAGGGCTACACGCCAACGACGACGCCCGCCGGTTCGGACGGCTAGCCGCCGCCGGCCGCGACTCCCTGCTCCCGAAATCCATCCAGCCGAACCCGGCCACGCCTGTGGCCGGGTTCGGCGTTGGCGTCAGCTGATCGGGGCGGGGTTCAGCCTCCCGAGTGCGCTTGCAGGAAGGCGTACACCTCGGTTTCGTCTACGCCCGGGAAGGCGCCGGGCGGCATCGCGGCGAGCAGGTGCGAGTGCGCGCGGGCCGACGGCCAGGCGTTGCCGGCCCACTCGTTCGCCAACGCCAAAGGCGGCCGCTTGCAGCAGGCCGGGTCCGGGCAGGTCGAGGTGGCGCGCGCCGTCGTCTCCCTCCCCCGGAACCATTTCACGTGCTGGTACGGGACGCCGATCGAAAGCGAGAATTCGCCCGACGCCGACCGCTCAGTGCGCGCGGTGCACCAGTACGTGCCGGACGGCGTGTCGGTGTACTGGGAGTAGGCGCTGAACTTGTCCGGAACGTCGAACACCGCGCGAGAGGTCCACGCCTTGCAGGAAGGCTGGCCCTCGATGGCGCCGGTGTGGTCCTGCGGGAAGGTCACGCCGTCGTTCTCGTAGGCCTTGTAGATGATGCCGCTCTGGTGGGTCTTCTGGAAATGCGTAGTGATGCCCAGGTGCCGCGTGGCCAGGTTCGTGAAACGGTGCGCCGCAGTTTCATAGGACACCGCGAAAGCATCACGGATGTCCTCCACGGCGATTTCCTTGGCCGCTTTGGCTTTTTGCAGAAATTCCACGGTGGCCTGTTCCGGCAGGAGCAGGGCGGCCGCGAAATAGTTGGTGGCCACCCGCTGCGCCAGGAAATCGCCGTAGTTGCGCGGGGTTTCGTGGCCCAGCACGTAGTGGCCCAGGGCCTGCAGCAGCACCGAACGCGGGTCGTGATCCTGGCGCTGGTTCTGCGTCAGGTAAATTCTGCGGTTCTTCAAATCCGTCACGGAGCGCGTGGAATGCGGCAGATCGCCCACGTGGTGGAGGGTGAATCCGAGCTTCTCCGCGATGTCCGCGATGACGTGCTGGCTCAGCGGCCCGCCGCTGTATCCCACCTGCCGGAGGACCTTCTGCGCCTCGGCCTCGTACTCAGGGAAGTAGTTGCCGCGCTCGCGCATCATGGCCCGCAACTCGCCGTTCGCGCGGCGGGCTTCTTCCGGCGTCGCCACCTGCTCGTTCATCTTGCGCTCGAGCTCCTGCAGCAGCCCCACCTGCGCCTCCAGGACATCCAGCGGTAGCCGCGAACTGATGCGGATTTTCGGCAGATTCAGGGACTCGTAGAGCGGCCCGCGCTGGTAGCGCTCCAGCTCGATTTCCAAGGCCGCCCGGCGGCTGGGCGGCTCGGCCCCGAGGAGTTGGTCGATGCTCACGTTGAGGGAGGCGGCGAGCTGCTGCAGCAGCCCCAGTTTTGGTTCGCGCTTGCCGTTCTCGATCAGGCTCAGCTGGCTGGGTGCGGTCCCGACGGCGGCACTCAAGTCATCGAGCGTCAGGCCGGCCTGCTTGCGCAGATGCCGCACGCGGCGGCCAAGGCTGATGACGTCCAGTTCGGGGGACGCAACGGACGACGGCGGTGACGCGACTTCGCGATTCCAGCTCACAGGCGACATTTCTTGAGAATACGCGAAGAACTGCATTTCTTTCCAGAGTTTCCCCCTAGCGGGCTCTTTGAAAGTGCAGAAAAGTAGTTCTCACGAAAAGGAATACAGATCCCGGGCAAGCCGGCCGAAGCAGCAACGACGCTGTGGAGGCCGCCCCGGCACCACCAAGGAGACATGCAATGACCGCATCGTTTGAACCAGCAGAGCAGACCGCAAGCGAGCAGGCCGCAGCGCTGGAACTTGAATGGTCTGCCAACCCGCGTTGGGAAGGCGTCACCCGTGATTACTCGGCCTCCGACGTCGTCCGCCTCCGCGGCCGGGTCTCCGAAGAGCACACCCTGGCCCGCCGCGGTTCGGAGAAGCTGTGGAAGCAGCTCACCGAGGAGGCCCCCGCCGGCGGTTACACCAACGCCCTCGGCGCCCTGACCGGCAACCAGGCCGTGCAGCAGGTCAAGGCCGGCCTGCGCGCCATCTATCTTTCCGGCTGGCAGGTGGCGGCCGACGCGAACCTCTCCGGCCACACCTACCCTGACCAGTCGCTGTACCCGGCGAACTCGGTTCCCCAGGTGGTCCGCCGCATCAACAACGCCCTGCTGCGCGCCGACCAGATCGAATACGCCGAGGGCATCAAGACCGTTGAGGACTGGCTGGTCCCGATCGTCGCCGACGCCGAGGCCGGCTTCGGCGGCCCGCTCAACGCCTACGAACTCATGAAGTCCATGATCACCGCCGGCGCCTCGGGCGTTCACTGGGAAGACCAGCTGGCCTCCGAGAAGAAGTGCGGCCACCTGGGCGGCAAGGTCCTCATTCCCACCCAGCAGCACATCCGGACGCTGAACGCGGCCCGCCTGGCTGCCGACGTCGCCGGCACCCCGACGGTCGTCATCGCCCGCACCGACGCCGAGGCAGCAACCCTGATCACCTCCGACGTCGACGAACGCGACCGCGAGTTCATCCTCCGTGAAGGGGGACAGCCGGTCCGCACCGCCGAGGGCTTCTACAAGGTCCGCAACGGCATCGAACCCTGCATCGCCCGCGCCAAGGCCTACGCTCCCTACTCCGACCTCATCTGGATGGAGACCGGCACCCCGGACCTGGAGCTGGCCCGCAAGTTCGCCGAAGCCGTCAAGGCCGAGTTCCCGGACCAGATGCTCTCCTACAATTGCTCGCCGTCGTTCAACTGGCGCAAGCACCTGGACGACGCCACCACCGCCAAGTTCCAGCGCGAACTCGGCGCCATGGGCTTCACCTTCCAGTTCATCACCCTGGCCGGTTTCCACGCCCTGAACTACTCGATGTTCGACCTCGCCCACGGCTACGCCCGCGAAGGCATGAGCGCCTACGTCGAGCTCCAGGAAAAGGAATTCGCCTCCGAGTCCCGCGGCTACACCGCAACCAAGCACCAACGCGAAGTCGGCACCGGCTACTTCGACGACATCGCCACCGCGCTCAACCCGAACGCGTCCACCCTCGCCCTGGTCGGATCGACCGAAGAGGGCCAGTTCCACTAACCACTTTCCCGACGGCGGGTGCGGTGCTCGCCTCCGGCCTACGGACCGGCATTGCTCTGCCTGCTATTCCCCACGTCCCGGTTGTCGACCTCGCTGAGCGAGGACGGACCGGGACGCAGGGCCCCTTTTACGCAGGCTGCCGCAATACCGGCCTCTCCGGCCTTGTCCGGAAGGCGCCTTTCCGGCAGCCGGGAGAAGTGATCCGGAAGCGTGCGTAAAAGGGGCCCTGTCCCCGTCCTCGGCCGAGCTCAGCGAGGCCTCAGGGCGGGGATGGGGAATAGCACGCGGAGGATCGCTTTTCCCGGCACCCAAGCCAGCCACCTGCACCGCCGGAAACGCAAGCCCGGCACCCTAGCCAACCGCCCGCCGTCGAACATTTGCTTCTCATAGGAGAGATTGACATGAACAGCTTCACCGACAGCTTCACCATCAACGGCATCACCCTGACCGCGCAGCCGATCTGCCGGCAGGCCGAGGTGCTGACTCCGGACGCCCTGGATTTCGTCGCGAAGCTGCACCGGGCGACGTCGGAGCGGCGCCGGGAGCTCATGCAGGCCCGCCACGCGCGCCGGGCACAGATTGCCTCGGGCCAGGATCCGCGGTTCCTCCCGGAAACCGAGGGCGTCCGCAACGACCCGAATTGGCGCGTCGCTCCCCCGGCCCCGGGCCTGGAGGACCGGCGGGTGGAAATCACCGGCCCGGTGGACCGCAAGATGACCATCAACGCGCTGAACTCGGGTGCCAAGGTGTGGCTGGCGGACATGGAAGACTCCTCCACCCCCACCTGGCGCAACGTCATCCAGGGCCAGCTCAACCTGACGGATGCCCTGGAGCGCCGGATCGACTTCACCTTGACCGACGGCCATAACAGCAAGGAGTACCGGCTGCGCGATGACCAGGAACTGCCCACCATCGTGGTCCGGCCGCGCGGCTGGCACCTGCCGGAGAAACACATGCTGATCGACGGCATGCCGATCGCCGGCGGCATCGTGGACTTCGGGCTGTTCTTCTTCCACAACGCCCGCCGCCTGCTGGCCCAGGGCCGCGGACCGTACTTCTACCTGCCGAAGATCGAGAACCACCTCGAGGCCCGGCTGTGGAACGACATCTTCGTCATCGCCCAGGACCTGCTCGGCATCCCGCAGGGCACCATCCGCGCCACGGTGCTGATCGAGACCATCACGGCCGCGTTCGAAATGGAGGAAATCCTGTTCGAGCTGCGCGACCACGCCGCAGGCCTTAACGCCGGCCGTTGGGACTACATCTTCTCCCTGATCAAGAACTTCAGGACCCGCGGCCCGCGCTTCGTGCTCCCGGACCGCGGCCAGGTCAGCATGACCCAGCCCTTCATGCGCTCCTACACCGAGCAGCTGGTGCGGGCCTGCCACCGCCGCGGCGCCATGGCGATCGGCGGCATGGCCGCCGCCGTTCCCAACCGCAAGGACGAGGCCGCCAACGCGGCGTCCTTCGAGAAGGTCCGCGCGGACAAGACCCGCGAGGCCAACGACGGTTTCGACGGTTCCTGGGTTGCCCACCCGGACCTGGTACCGGTCTGCCGCGAGGTGTTCGATTCGGTGCTCGGCGGCAGGGCGAACCAGCTGGACCGCTCACGCGAGGATGTCACACCCGACGACCGCGCGCTGATCGACATTTCCACCACCGAGGGAAACATCACCGAGCAGGGCATCCGCATCAACATCGAGGTGGGGATCCGATACATCGAATCGTGGCTGCGCGGCAACGGCGCCGTGGCCATCCACAACCTGATGGAGGACGCCGCCACGGCCGAGATCTCCCGCTCCCAGCTGTGGCAGTGGATCCACTCCCACGCGATCACCGACCACGGCGACATCATCACCCGCGAATGGGTGGAGGAACTGCTGGATGAGGAGTTCGCCCGGCTGGAACGCTTCGACGACGACCGCTTCACCGATGCCCGCAGCATCTTCGAAGAGGTCACCCTCGCCGAGGACTTCCCCACCTTCCTGACCATCCCGGCGTACGCCCGCTTCCTCACCGAAGCCAAGGAAGCAGCCAGCGAGGAAGAACTGGTCGCCGCCTGACCCAACCGGTTTCCGTTTGCCGGGCTGCCTGCACTCTTCGCAACAAGTGACCCCGAAGGCCGGGGAGGCAGCCCGGCGGCGGACCCACCCCTTAACCCGGCGCGAACGTACAGTTGAGGCCCCGAATCCGCGGGTTTTGGGGCCTCAACTGTACGTTCGCGCTCCTCGTTAAAGGGTGTGAGGCTCAGCGGCGCTTTCCGGCCTGGCGCACCGAGAGCGTGGTGCAGATGCTGAACGCCAGCACCGAGCCGAGAATCACCAGCAGGGGCGGGGTCCAGTTGCCGGCCCGTTCGTGCACGAAGCCGATGGCACTCGGCGCCAAGGCCGCGAAGAGGTAGCCGACACCTTGCACCAGGGCGGACATCCTGCCCGCGGTCGCCATGTCCGGCGCCACCCTGATGAGCGCGCTGAAGATGATCGTGAAGCCGCCGCCCTGGGCGATCCCGGCGCCGACGCACCACAGCCACCACAACGACGGCGCCAGCAACAGGCCCACGGGAATCGTCGCCCACAGGGCACTCACGGTGAGCGCCACCGCCGTCGGGCTCCAGTATTTGGCAAGCAGCGGCACCCCCAGCGATCCGACGATCGCCAGGACCTGGAAGATCGAGGCGCCCGCGCCTGCCTGGGTGGCCGTCATGCCGAGGGTATCGCCGAGGAAGCTCGGCAGCCAGGTGGTGACGCCGTAGTAGGAGAAGGCCTGGCCGGCGAAGCCGGCGGTGAGCCCGGCCGTGATCCAGAAGACGCCGCTCACCGGCGCAGCGGAGGCCGCGGGAGCCGCCGGCAGCGGGACCGGGACGAACGCGCGCCGCGGTCCGAACGCCAGGGCCCATGCAGCCGTCGCCGCCAAAGCGAGGATCCCGACGGCGGCCAGTGCCAGCCGCCAGCCCACCAGCTCCGCAAGCGGCGCAGTGACCACGGAGGTCAGGAATGCGCCCACGTTAAGGAACGCGGAATAGAGTCCCATCGCGGTGCCCTGCCGCCGGGGCGAGACGTCGCGCCGGATGATCAGCGGGATGCAGATGTTCCCCACCGTGATCGCCAGGCCGATCAGCACCGTCCCCAGAAGCACGACGGCGGGCGGTCCGGCCGAGCGCAGCACCACCCCTGCCAGCACACCCAGCAGGGTGAGTGTGACGGCGAACTCCGCGCCGAACCTGCGTCCGGCGACGGCGGCAGCCGGCGAAGCGAGCGAGAAACACAGCACCGGGATGCTGGTCAGCAGGCCAAGCACCACCGGCGGGAAGCCTAGTTCGGCCTGCATGGTGGCAAGCACCGGGGCCACGGAAACGATCGGGCCGCGCATGCACAGCGAGATCAAGGCGATGGACGCCAGGACCACCCAGCTGCGGGGAACACGGGAAAGCAGGCGGGCCATCATGACGCGGCCGGGCGGGCAGGGTTCGCCACGGCGGAGCTGGGAAATGGAGTCATCACTTTCATTGCTATCACGCCCCCACCCCGCGACGAGCCATAAGGCACGATCAGCCGGTTGCTTGGAGCGTGGCTTCGATCACGGCCGGGGACAAGACATGCTGCGTGACCATCTGGCTCGCCCCCAGGATGGCGGCCCTGTCACCGGCCATGGAAATGCCAATGCGCAGGTGGGACGTTGCCAGCGGTAGGGAGCGCCGGTAGACCACTTCGCGGATGCCGGCAACGAGGTGTTCCCCGGCCTCCCCCACGCTGCCGCCGATCACGATCATGGACGGGTTGAGCAGGTTGACCACGGTGGCCAGGACATCGCCGATGTCGCGTCCGGCCTGGCGCAGCGCCTGGATCGCTTGGAGATTCCCTTCGCCCACCAGGCGCAGCACGTCCGCGCCGGACGAGGCTTCCAGCCCCTGCGCCTGCAGTTGACGCGCCACGGCGGGACCGGAGGCGAGGGCTTCGAGGCACCCGTGATTGCCGCAACGGCAGAGGACGTCGTCGCCGCGGGGCACGCGGACGTGGCCGAGGTCGCCGGCCGTCCCGTTGGCTCCGCGCTGCAGTTGGCCGCTGCTGATGATGCCTGCGCCGATGCCGGTGGCCACCTTGATGAACAGGAAGTTCTCGTGTTCAGGCCAGTAGGCGGTGCGTTCGCCCAAGGCCATGATGTTGACGTCGTTGTCCACCAGCACCGGAACGGGCAATGAACGCTGGACGTAAGGGACGACGTCGAACCCGTCCCAACCCGGCATGATGGGCGGCTTCACCGGCCTGCCGGTGTCGTGTTCCACGGGGCCGGGCAGGCCGATGCCCATGCCGGCGAGGTCGCCCACGTCGCGGCCTGCTTCCGCCAGCAGTTCCTTGCCCGCGGCAATGACGCGGCCCAGGACGAGTTCCGGCCCCTCCGCTACTTCCTGTTTCAGGCGGCGTTCGGCGAGGATCTTTCCGCCGAGGTCC
Source organism: Curtobacterium sp. LFS079 (assembly GCF_047977865.1). Taxonomy (NCBI): domain Bacteria; kingdom Bacillati; phylum Actinomycetota; class Actinomycetes; order Micrococcales; family Microbacteriaceae; genus Curtobacterium; species Curtobacterium sp. LFS079. Next base: position 421,120 of record NZ_JBFPFO010000003.1, on the reverse strand, counting down.
GTGACGGCGACAATCACGTGGGTGGCTCCGACGTCGACTGCCAGGACCACTCGCGCTGCGGGGTTGAAGGCAAAGCGCGACGGCGGCCTGCCGCCGCTGGAGCTTGCCTCGCCGGCGGGACCAACCAGTCCAGAGCTGATGAGGGCGTCGATGCGCGAGGCGACGGTGGAGCGGGCCAGACCGGTAGTCAGTGCAAGTTCCGCGCGCGTCCGGGCCCGTCCGTCGCGGAGAAGCTGGAATAGATCACCAGCACGCGAAAGACTGCCGGCGTCCTGCGCAGAGCCGTCTTTGCCGACGTCATTTCCGGGGGCTGATGTCATGCCTCAAGTGATAGCACGGATGGTTATGCGTGTCACGCATCAGAAGTTTGTCGAAGTTTTCTCAACTTTTGCTTGACGCTCGGCAAAAGTCCTCATAGGTTGTGATCAGCAACACATCACGACAACCGATGCCAGATATCGCCGGCGTCGATCTCCTGTTCCTGATTCTGCTTACGAAGAGGTAACTGAACTTGTCCAGCCACACAGACGCCGCCCCGACCCTCGGAGTCGGCATCCTCGGCGCCGGCCCCGTCACCCAGGCAATCCATCTGCCGTCCCTCGCCCGCCTCGGCGATCTCCTGACCGTCCGCCACATCATGGACGTCGACCCCGCGGTGGCGGAATCCGTGGCCGCCCGGGTCGGCGCTACACACAGCACCAGCATCGAAGCCCTTCTTGGCGACCCCGAGGTTGACGTCGTCGCCATCTGCAGCCCGCACCAATTCCACGCAGAACAGGTGATCGCCGCGTGCCGCGCCGGCAAGAAGGCCGTGCTCTGCGAAAAGCCGTTCGCCTGGAACGCCGAAGAAGCCGCCCGGATCTCGGCGGTCAGCCAGGAAACCGGCGTGCCGATCATCGTCGGCGCCATGCACACCTTCGATCCCGGCTGGTTGGCTGCCGTTGCCAACTGGGGCGAACTGCCCGAAACCGCCCACACCATCCGCTCCTCGATCGTCCTTCCGCCCAACGCGCGCTTTGAGGACTTCGCCACCGAGATCATCACCCGGCCGGCCTCCGGCACCCCGGACTACACGGACGTCGAAGTGATCAAGGGCATGCTGCGCGGCGGCATCATGGGCCTGGCCATCCACGACCTGCCGCTGGTCCGCCGCTTCGCCCCGGATTTTGCAGAGGTGGAAGTCCTCGAAGCCCGTATTGTCCGTCCCTTCGGCTACATCATTTCCCTCCGCACGCCTACCCGGACCATCGAGCTGCGTGCGGCCATGAACAACACCTGGAAGCCCGAATGGAGCTTCGAGGCGTTCTCCGACGACGCCTCGGTGCGCGTCGACTTCACCCCTTCCTACGTGCAGGCCGGGTCCGCGGTTGCTACGTTCAGCCGCACCGGAGAAACCGCCGTGCACGGTCCCTTCGACCACAACGGCTATGAAGGCGAGTGGCGCGAACTGGCCGCTCTCGCGGCGGGAACCAAGCAGCCGCCCTCCGCGCAAACCCTGATTGACGACCTCACGTTCGCCCTGGACATCGCCGAAGCCACCGCGGCCCGCGTGGACGCGGACCACAAAGCCCAACGGGCCGTCCGCGAAGGAGCCCACGCATGAGCCCGAAGTACACGGTCCACGCGACCCCGGAGGCCCGGGAAGCCGGGGCTGTTGCCTTGGCCGCCTCGTCCCTTCCCGCGTCGTTCGGCCCTGCAGGGTCCGCCTCTGCCGCTGTCGTGCGCGTCATCGCGGGACAGCCGGGATGGCCCCGGGAAGCCATCGCCGCGATCGACGCCGGCGCCCGCGGCATCGTCGTGGTGAACCCGGCCGCGGAAAGCGTCGAGGAACTCCGGAGTGCAGCGGAAGCCAGCGGCGCCGCCGTCGTCCTCGACCAGCGCTGGGCCGCAAACCCCGCTGTTGCAAGGGCCGAGGACGCCGTCCGCGCGATGGCCGGACGCGCCGCAGTCCTCGACTCCGTGGCCACGGCCCCGGCGGGCAGCGACTCCGGTGCCTTGCTCGCTGACCACCTTGCCGCCGTCCTGCGGTTGACCGGCCGCCTCGAGAACCTCCGCGTCGTCACCACCGGGACACACGGCTACACCGTGACCGCCCGGCTCGCGAACGGTGCACCGGTTGCCCTGCAGGGCATCCTGAGCGGCGCCCGTCCCGCCGGCGTCGACATCAGCCTGTTGACCGACGACGGCGGTGTCAGGGTCGCGCTTCCGGAACCCGTGGCAGCCTGGCCGGCAACGGTCAAGGTCACCGGCCCGCAGGGTGAAGTCCTCCTGCCGACGCTTTACGAATCCGCCCACCGTGCCACGTGGCGCCGGCTCAAGGGACACCTCGACGCCGGCACCGCACCCTCCGACCTGCACCGCTTCGCGGCGCTGACGGAATCCCTGTCCGCCCTCTCCTAGTTCGCTACTCCCAGGCACCACCCGCAGTACCCATTCACAGCATTTGCCCTTCTCAACGTTGAGCTGGACCGGCCACAAGGTAAGTGGCGGTCCCGAAAGGAATCATCATGAATGTTCAGCCCGCAGCCAACAAGGCATTTTCCCGCCGCGGCTTCCTCGGACTGACCGCCGCTGCCGCCTCAGTTCCGCTCCTCGCCGCGTGCGGTGGCGGCTCGGCGTCGCAGGGCGGAGGTGGCGCGGGCGGCACCATCAAGTTCTGGGACATGCCGTGGGGTACTCCGGCCTACAACGATGCCGCAAAGAAGATCACCGAGGGTTTCTCCGGGTCCAGCAGCAAGGCCAGCTACCAGATCATCCAGTGGAACAACTTCTACCAGACCTTCTCCTCAGCCATCGCGTCCAAGACCGGTCCTGCCGTATCCACCGGTGGCGGCTTCCAGGCATTCCAGTTTGAGCAGCAGGGCCAAATCGCCTACGCGGACAAGGTCATCGACGCGTTGAAGAAGAACGGCCAATTCGACGACTTCCTTCCGGGCGTCCTTGACCCGTTCAAGTCGGACAAGGGCTATGTGGCCGTTCCGTGGCAGCTGGACATGCGCCCCCTCTGGTACCGCAAGTCCCTCTTCGACAAGGCTGGCGCCGAGGTTCCCACCGACTGGCCGTCCCTGCTCGAGGCCGGCAAAAAGCTCAAGAGCATCGGCGCGGTCGGCTTCGCAACGGGTTCCGGTGCGGGCAACTTCATCGGCAACCACTTGATGATCATGATGATGATCAACAACGGCGGCGGTGTGTGGACCAAGGACGGCCAACTGGACGTCATGAACGACCGCAACGTCGAGGCCACCGAATTCATGCTTGAGCTCGTCTCCAACGGGGTCGTCGACCCCGCCGCTGTCAGCTACACCACGGACAACCTCGATGCGCAGTGGAAGAAGGGCGGCAAGGCAGGTTTCGGCATGTACGTCACCGGTCTTCCGCAGCGCGTCGGCGACACCTCCGGCGACCTCCTCGTGGCAAGCCCGCTGGCGGGGCCGCACGGCGACAAGGCGGCACTGGCGTTCCCGAACAACATCATGATGTACAAGAACACCCCCTCCCAGGAAGCGTCCGAAGCGTTCCTGGTCTACTACATGGGCCAGCTGAAGTCCCTGTGGCAGCAGAAGCTCATGAACGCGCTGCCGGTGTTCAAGTCCATCACTGAACTCCCCGAGTTCACCAGCGATCCCAACAACGTCAAGATCGTCAAGGAATACCAGCCGATCGCCAAGACCTTCGCAGCCCAAGGGGCAGCCTTGAACGCGAACATGGCAGTGCTCGACGGCGGCCAGGCCCTGAACCAGTTCACCCAGACGATCCTCACCGGCAAGACCGACGCCAAGTCGGCTCTCACGGCCTTCCAGACCGGCCTCCAGTCCGTCATCAAGAAGTAAAGCGGTTCCTCCCATGTCATCAACCACCGCACAATCGGGCCTGGCCCGGGCCCGCCGGGGACTTGCTCCCGGCGGGTCCGGGGGCGGGACCCTGAACCGAAAGAGCAAACTGTCGGGGCAGACCCGGCGGACGTTCTTCTGGCTCCTGCTGCCCTCGATCGTCCTGCTGATCCTGATCAACGGTTACCCGCTGATCTACGCCGGCGTCCAGGCAACCCACGACGGCTCCCTGATCGATACCGGCAACTTTGTCGGCTTCGACAACTTCGCTACCGTCCTGACCGCCCCGGCCTTCTGGAAAGCAGCCCAGTTCACCCTCTGGTTCACCATCGTCGGTGTCTTCGGCTCCTGGCTCGTCGGCCTCGGCCTGGCCTTGCTGCTGCGCACCAAAATCCCCGCCGGCGGAACCTTCAAGGTCCTGCTCCTGCTGCCCTGGGTCGTCCCGATCGTGGTGTCCTCCACCGCGTGGAACTGGCTCGTCGCCACCCCGGACAGCCTCATCCCCTCGATCTTCCGCAACCTGGGCCTGGGCACCCCGTTGTTCCTGGCCGACCCGCACCTTGCCGCGGTCATGGTCATGATCTTCAAAGTCTGGGTGTCCTTCCCCTTCATGATGATGATGATCTCCGCCGCCCTGGCCTCCGTGGACACCACCGTCTACGAAGCCGCCAGCATGGACGGGGCCAGCAAATGGCAGCAATTCACCCAGATCACCCTGCCGATGATCGCCCGCTCCACCTACATCAGCTGGATCCTGATGACGATCTTCTGCGTCAACGACTTCCCCACCATCTACCTGCTCACCGGCGGCGGACCTGTTGACGCCACCACCTCCCTGGTGGTCCTGGCATACCGCAGCGTCTTCCAGGACTTCCAGACCGGAACCGGCGTCGCGATCGCCTTCCTCATGACCCTCACCCTCGTCATCGTGTCGGTCTTCCTGTACCGCCAGATCCGAAAGTCGAGCGTCGAATAATGAGCGCAGTCCTTCACGCCCACCCCGAAACCGGCCCGTCCCTGGGCGTCGCCGGCCCGCAAAAGGCCCGCCGTGTCCTCTCCGAGGCCGGCATGCGCGGACGCTGGTGGCGCTTCACGCTGATTCTGGCCATCACCGCCATCGTCCTCGTCCCGATCATGGTGGTCGTGGTCTTGTCCCTGACCCCCGGCCCGGGCAGCACGGCCACCGGCCTGACCTTCGAAAACATCACCGGTGTCTTCTCCAAGACCCTCGCCGGGACCTGGCTGACCAACAGCCTCATCACCACCCTCTCCACCGTGGTGGTTTCGGTCGCCGTCGCCGCCCCCGCCGGGTACGTCCTCTCCCGCGGCCGCTCCAAAGCCGTCTCGGGCTATTCGCTGCTGCTGTTCGTCATGCAGTCCCTGCCCATCATCACCTCCGTGGTGCCGCTGTTCATCCTGTTCGCCGGGATGGGACTCGTGGACAACCTCCTGGGCTTGACCATCATCTACGTCGGCTCCACCATGACCGTGGCCACCTGGATGATGGCCGCCTACTTCGACTCCATCCCGATCAGCCTCGAGGAAGCCTCTTGGATCGACGGCTGCTCCGTCTTCGGTTCCTTCATGAAGGTCGTGCTGCGCAACTCCCTGCCGGGCGTGCTCTCCACCGCGATCTTCGCCTTCCTCCTGGCCTGGAACGACTACCTCGTCGCGATCGTGTTCCTGCGCTCCAACGAGATCTTCACCCTCCCCGTCGGCGTGCAGTCCTTCTTCCAGCAGAACCTCACCGACTGGTCCGGCGTGATGGCCCTCGCGGTCGTCATGATGCTCCCGCCGATCATCGTCTTCGCCACCCTGAACAAGTACTTCAGCGTCGGCGGCATTGGCGGATCCCTCGCCGGCCGCTAGCCTGACCCGACCTTCCAACTCAACAAAAACACTCCCGCAAAGGAATCCAATGTCGTACTCACTCCAGCTGTATACCCTCCGCAACGCCATCCAGGAAGACCTGCCTGGAACCATCAAGAAGGTTGCAGAGATCGGCTTTACGCAGGTTGAGCCGTACAACTTCGTGGCCACCGCCGCCGAGTTGGGCGCCGCCCTGAAGGAGAACGGCCTCACGGCACCGTCCGGCCACGCACCCCTGCTCTCGGCTGACCAGGATGAGATCTTCGCCGCGGCCAAGGAACTGGGCATCAGCACGGTGATCGACCCCTACCTTCCCGCCGAGCACTGGCAGTCCGCCGAGGACATCCAAAGCACCGCAGCCAAGCTCAACGCGGCAGCGAAGAAGGGCGCCGAATACGGCATCCGCGTCGGCTACCATAACCACGCTTGGGAACTGGAATCCACCATCGAGGGGCAGACCGCCCTGGAATACTTCGAATCCCTCCTGGACCCGGAGCTGGTCCTCGAGGTGGACACGTACTGGGCAGCCGTGGGCGGCCAGGACCCCGTTGAACTGCTGGCCCGCCTGGGTGACCGCGTGAAGCTCATCCACATCAAGGACGGCCCCGCCACCACCGACACCAAGGCCCAGCAGCCGGCCGGCCAGGGCACCATCCCGGTGCTGGACGTCATAGGCGCAGCCAAGTCCCTCGAAGTTGGCGTGGTCGAGTTCGACGACTACTCCGGCGATATCTTCGAAGGCATCACCGAAAGCCTGAACTACCTGAACGCCGCCGGCGCAGGCGCAGCTGCACCCGAAGGAGCACAGGCATGAGCTTCGCACCTTCCACCAAAAAGGGCCCGGTTGGCGTTGCAGTCATCGGCGCGGGCAACATCAGCAAGCAGTACCTGGACAACCTCACCACGTTCCCGGACCTGAAAGTCCACGTGATCGCGGACCTGTTCGTCGAGGCCGCCGAGGCGCGGGCCAAGGAATACGGCATCGCCGAGTTCGGTGCGCCGGAGCTGGCACTGAACCATCCCGACGTCGAAATCATCGTGAACCTCACCATTCCGGCCGCGCACGTCGAGGTCGCCACGGCCGCGGTCAACGCGGGCAAGCACGTGTGGACGGAGAAGCCGTTCTCCCTGGACCGCGAATCCGGGCTTGGCCTGCTCAAGGCAGCCGACGCCGCGGGCATCCGCCTCGGCACGGCGCCGGACACGTTCCTCGGTGCGGGCCTGCAGACCGCCCGGCGGATCATCGAACGTGGGGACATCGGCACGCCTTTGACGGGCATGACCACGTTCCAGACCCCCGGCCCGGAGGCCTGGCACCCGAACCCGGCCTTCCTGTTCCAGCACGGTGCGGGCCCCCTGTTCGACATGGGCCCGTACTACCTCACGGCTCTGGTCCAGACTTTCGGCTCGGTCCGCAAGGTGGCCGCCGTCGGCTCCGCCGCCAAAGCCACCCGCGTCATCGGTTCCGGCCCCAAGGCCGGGGAGGAATTCGCCGTCGAGGTCCCCACGCACGTGTCCGCGATGGCGCAGTTCGAAGGCGGGCAGTCTTCGCACAGCGTGTTCTCCTTCGAGTCCCCGCGCTTGCGCATGGGCTTCGTGGAGATCACCGGCACCGAGGCCACGCTGTCGCTGCCGGATCCGAACTACTTCGACGGCGACCTCAAGCTCTGGCGCCCCGGCGCGGAAGAACCGGAGATCATCCCCGCCACCGGTCCGGCCCACGGCCGCGGCATGGGCGTGCTGGACATGGCCCGTGCACTGCGCGCCGGCACCGCCCACCGCGCCACCGGCGATCTTGCCTACCACGTGCTGGACACCATGGTCTCGATCTCCGAGTCCGTGGAGTCGGGCTCGTTCGTGGACGTCACCAGCAACGCACCCGTTTCGGCCGCCGTCCCCGAGGACTGGGCGCCCGAAACCGCAACCCTCTAGCAGCCTCCAGGCGAGAGAAAGAGAACAACACATGACCACGCCCGCCCACACTGACCAGAGCCCGGGTACCCGGCAACGCCCCCTGGGCGTAGCCGCCATCGGATACGCCTTCATGGGTAAGGCCCACTCGAATGCGTGGCGGAATGTGGCCAGTTTCTTCGACGTCCCGGCCTTCGAGCAGAAAGTGCTCGTGGGCCGGGACGCCACCCAGGTTGCCGAGGCCGCCGCCAAGTACGGCTGGGCCGAATCAGCCACCGACTGGCGTTCCGTCATTGACCGGGACGACATCGACATCATCGACATCTGCGCCCCGGGCTGGATGCACGCCGAAATCGCCATCGCGGCGCTGGCGGCCGGCAAGCACGTCCTGGTGGAAAAGCCGCTCGCGAACACGCTCGCCGAAGCCGAACTCATGACCGCCGCAGCAGCCAAGGCCCGTGCCCGGGGCGTGCAGTCCATGATCGGCTTCAACTACCGCCGCGTCCCCGCCCTCGCCCTCGCCCGGGAACTGATCGCCGAAGGCCGCCTCGGCACCGTCCGCCACATCCGGGCGGCCTACCTGCAGGACTGGCTCAGTGACGCCGAATCCCCCATGACCTGGCGCCTGCGCAAGGAAACTGCAGGCTCCGGGGCCCTCGGCGACATCGCCTCCCACGCGATCGACCAGATCGTCTTCCTCCTGGGCGATTCCGTCACCGAAGTCACCGGGCGGCTGCACACCTTCGTGGACAGCCGCCCCGGCCCTGACGGTCCGGAAGACGTCACGGTCGACGACGCCGCCTGGGCCACGCTGACGCTCGCCTCCGGAGCAATCGCCTCGGTGGAGGTCTCCCGCGTGGCCACCGGGCGGAAGAACTCCCTCAAACTCGAAATCTACGGGGACAAGGGCACCTTGTTGTTCGACCTGGAAGCCCTGAACGAGCTCGGATTCCTCGACGCCACCGCGCCGGTCCGGGAACAGGGTTTCCGGCGGATCCTGGTCAACGAGCCCGAACACCCCTACCTCGAAGCCTGGTGGCCGCAGGGCCACATCATCGGCTGGGAACACACCTTCACCCACCAGATCCGCGACTTCCTCGCCGCCATCGCTTCAGGGGAGGCGCCCTCGCCCTCGTTCGACGACGGCCTGCAGATCCAGCGCGTCCTCGCCGCCGTGGAAGAGTCCGCGGCCGCAAAAAGCTCCCTGATCCAACTTTCCGCAAACGCTACCGAAGGAGTCTGACATGCCCCGCCCGTACACCCTGTTCACCGGCCAGTGGGCCGACCTCCCCCTCGAGGAAGTCGCCAAGCTCGCCTCGGGCTGGGGTTACGACGGCCTGGAAATCGCCGTCTCCGGAGACCACCTGGACGCCTGGCGCTGGGACGAACCCGGCTACGTCGAGTCCAAGCTGGAGCTGCTGGACAAGTACAACCTCAAGGTCTGGGCCATCTCCAACCACCTCAAGGGCCAAGCCGTCTGCGATGACCCCATCGACTTCCGCCACCAGGCGATCGTCGGGTCCAAGGTCTGGGGCGACGGCGACCCTGAGGGCGTGCGCCAGCGCGCCGCCGAGGAACTCAAGCACACCGCCCGCCTCGCCAAGGCACTCGGCGTGGACACCGTCGTCGGCTTCACCGGCTCCTCGATCTGGCAGTACGTGGCCATGTTCCCGCCCGTCCCCGAAAAGGTGATCGACGCGGGCTACCAGGACTTCGCCGACCGCTGGAACCCCATACTCGACGTCTTCGACGAGAACGGGATCCGCTTCGCCCACGAAGTCCACCCTTCCGAGATCGCCTACGACTACTGGACCACCGTGCGCACCCTGGAAGCGATCGGCCACCGCGAGGCGTTCGGCCTGAACTGGGACCCCTCCCACATGATGTGGCAGGGCATCGATCCCGTGTCCTTCATCTGGGACTTCAAGGACCGCATCTACCACGTGGACTGCAAGGACACCAAGCTGCGCCCCACCGGCCGCAACACCGTGATGGGCTCGCACCTGGCCTGGGGCGACCCGCGCCGCGGCTGGGACTTCGTCTCCGCAGGACGCGGCGACGTGCCCTGGGAAGCATCCTTCCGCGCACTCACCGCGATCGGCTACGACGGGCCGATCTCGATCGAATGGGAGGACGCCGGCATGGACCGACTGCACGGCGCCCCCGAAGCCCTCGCCGCGCTGAAGAGGTTCGACTTCCCCGCCTCACAAACGTCCTTCGACGCCGCGTTCAGCAGCAAGGACTAGCGTGTGGCTGAGGCAGAAACGCCCGACGGCGGCGACGGTTTCGTCCCGCTGTTCGACGGCACCACCTTGGCCGGCTGGTACTCCGTGCCCCGTGTTTATGGCACGGAGTACCCCGGCGGCCCGGCACTCCTGGAGCGCTTCGAAGCCCTGGGCCTGACTCCTCCGGTCGAACCTGAAAAGCACCCTGCCCGCTGGTTCGTGGAGGACGGCGTCCTCATCGGCGAACAGGATGCTCCCGGCAGCGGCTACGGCGGCTACCTCGTGAGCGAGCAGGCCTTCGGCGACTTCGAACTCGTGTTGGAGATGCGCCCGGACTGGCCGGCGGACACCGGCGTGATGTTGCGTCGGCGGCCGGACAGTTGGGAGGGTTTCCAGGTCCTGGTGGACCACCGTCCTTCCGGCGGCATCGGCGGCTTCTTCGGCAACGGCCTGGCCAGTTTCTCCGCGGTACCTTTCGCCGTTGACGTCGAGCTCGACGCCGACAGCCGGCCGGTCGGGCTGGTCGCCGACAACCCGGCCACCTCCGTGGAACCCGTCACGGAAGAGAAGCGTTCCCGTCTGCGCTACGCGGCCGACGTCGACGATTTCCTCAAGGTGTGGCGCTGGGACGAATGGAACGAGCTGTGGATCCGTTGCGTGGGCGCCCTGCCGGTCATCACCACGTGGGTCAACGGCCTGAAGATCGGGGAACTGGACACCGCCACCCTGGATTCGCCGAATTATGATCCCGCAGCAGTCCTGGGCGTGCTCGGCGAGCGCGGACACATCGCGCTCGAAGTGCACGACAACGACTCGATGTTCGGCGAGGCCCGTTGGGGCAAGGGTGCGCAATGCCGGTGGCGGAACATCCGCATCAGGAACATCGAGAAGGACACGGAATGAACCGAACCCTGCAGTCCGGACAGCACAGCGAGGTGTGGATCGCGCGGGTCGACGGTGAAGCCGAGCTGCTCTACAGCACCGGCGACATCCTGCTTGAGGCACCTAACTGGACCCTGGACGGTTCGGCGCTGGTGCTCAACGGGGACGGGAAGCTGTGGTGGCTGGACGTTTCCACGCGGGAGCTCACTGAAATCCCGCTCACCGGCATCCCGGACCTGAACAACGACCACGTCCTGGCACCCGACGGCCAGAACATCTTCCTCTCCGCGAACGACGGCCATATCTACCGTGCCCCGCTCGCAGGCGGCAGCGCGCAGCGCATCACCGCGGACGACGGCTCCTTCCACTTCCTCCACGGCGTCAGCCCGGACGGCAAGGAACTCGCGTACGTGGGGATCGAGGGCGGGGACTTCACGCAGCCCGGCCGGCTGATGACCCTGGCGTCCGACGGCGGAGCTGCCGCCCGCGTTGATGTCGGAGCCGGCCATTGCGACGGGCCGGAGTATTCCCCCGACGGGAAATGGTTGTACCTGAACACGGAATCCTTCAGCACGGCCAAAGGACATGCCCAACTGGCCCGGATCCGCGTTGACGGGACGGGCTTCGAGCAGCTGCTGGAGTCAGAGACCGTGGACTGGTTCCCGCACCTTTCCCACGATGCCCGGTACGCCTCCTACATCCGGTTCCCGCGCGGAACCGAAGGCCACCCCGCGGACTTGCCGGTCGCCGTCGTACTCGTCGCTACGGGTGATTGGACCACTCCGTTGCACATCTGGCCGCTGTTCGGTGGCCAAGGTACCCTCAACGTCAACAGCTGGGCTCCGGATTCCATGCGGATTGCCTTCGTCGCGTACCCGCTCACTGACCCTTCAAAGGACTAAGAACGTGACCCTCAACAACGGCACCTCCGGCGGAACAATCCGCTGGGGCATCCTCGGCACCGGCTTCATCGCCGGGCTGCAGACACAGGACCTGAAAGACAACGGCTTCACCGTGCAGGCCGTGGGCTCCCGGTCCCTGGAATCCAGCAAGGGGTTCGCCGAACAGCACGGCATTCCCACCGCGCATGGCAGCTACGAGGAACTGGCCGCGGACCCGGATGTCGACGTCATCTACGTCGCCACGCCGCACCCGATGCACCACTCGAATGCCTTGCTGGCGGTGAATGCGGGCAAGCACGTGCTCGTGGAAAAGTCGTTCACGATGAACGCCCGTGAGGCCCAGGAGATCGTCGACCTGGCTGCGTCCAGGGGACTGGTGGCGCTCGAAGCCATGTGGACCCGCTTCCTGCCGCACATGGTCCGGCTGCGCGAAATCATCGCGGCCGGGACCATCGGCGAGGTCCGCAAGGTCGTGGCCAGCCACAACCAGAGCCTCCCCAAGGACCCTGCCCACCGGCTGAACGACCCCGCACTCGGTGGCGGCGCGCTGTTGGACCTGGGCATCTACCCCGTCTCCTTCGCGATCGACATCCTTGGCGCACCCTCGCGCGTCACCGCAACCGCCTCGATGACCGCCACCGGCGTGGACCGCCAGACCGCGGCGATTTTCGATTACGACGGCGGCGCGCAGGCGATTGTCGACTGCGAACTGGACGCTGCAAGCGCCAACCGGGCACTGGTGATCGGGACGGACGGCTGGATCGACATCGAGCACACCTGGTACAACCCCGTGCCGTTCACTGTCCATGCGGTGGACGGATCCGTGGTGGAGCGCTTCGAGCAGCCCGTGGCCAGCCGCGGCATGCAGTTCCAGGCAGCCGAGCTGGAACGCCTGGTTGCGGCCGGCGAAACGGCGGGCACCATCCTGCCGCCGGAGGAAACGGTCGCGATCATGGCCGCCATGGATGAGATCCGCCGCCAGATCGGGCTCTCTTACGAGGCTGACCGCGCGTGAGCGACTCGCCGCGCCTCGTTGAACTCCGGGCCGAGGAAGAGGAACTGGTCTTCGAAAGCTTCGACAACCACGACGCGTGGCGGCTCGGCTCACTCATCGCCGACCACGCGGTGTCTTCGGGGTTTGGGGTGGCGATCGACATCCGCCGGCCCAACCTCGTGCTTTTCCGCTGCGTTCTCCCTGGAGCCACGGCCGACCAGGAAAAGTGGATCAGCCGGAAGGCCGCCTCGGTGCTGCGCTTTGAACACAGCACCGCATTCCTGACGGAACAGTTCAGCGCCTACGACCCCACCCAGGGCGGCTGGCTCGCACCCGAGGACTACACCCTGGCCGGCGGTTCGTTCCCCCTCCGTGTCCGCGGTGCCGGCGTGATTGGCGCGATCACCGCGTCCGGGCTCGCTTCCGACGAGGACCACCAACTGGTGGTTGACGGCATCCGGCGCTACCTCGAGGCTGTGGGCCCCTAAATCCACTTGTTGTGTTTGAACGTCCAGTACAGGACAATCCCCATCCCCACCATGAGGCCCAAAGCCATGGGGTATCCGAAGAACCAGTCGAGTTCGGGCATGACGCGGAAATTCATGCCATAGATAGTGCCCACCAGGGTCGGCGCGAAGAGGATCGCCGCCCAGGAAGAGATGCGCTTGACCTGTTCGTTCTGGGCGAAGCTGGATTCGGTCAGGCGGCGCATCTCGTCGTTTTGCCTCTGTGCCACGACGGTGGCGCTGACCATCAGGGCATTCTGCAGCAGGGCCCGGAAGGAGTTGATCCGCTCGGCCAGGCGCAGGGCGTGGTCCAGGACGTCCCGGAGGGGATCCACGAGCTCCGGCGCGAGCGAGTGGTCCGGGGTGCCCGCGGCGAGGGTCTGCAGTATCCCGGTGAGCGGCCCCGTGGCGCGCTGGAACATGATCACCTGGCGGGACAGCTCGTAGATCCGCCGGGACACTTCGGGATCGCCGCCGAACAAGCCGTCCTCGATTTCATCGATGTCGTTTTCCAGCCCTGCCGCGACCGGTTCGTATTCATCGACCACCTGGTCCAGGATGGCGTAAAGCACCGCATCCGGCCCCAGCGCCAGGAACTCCGGCTGGGATTCCATCCGCTGGCGCACCTTGTGGAGGTCCGGCGATTCCGCGTGGCGCACCGTGATCAAGAAGTCCGGGCCAATGCAGATGTGGATTTCGCCGAAGTCCACCTTCTCTTCGGCGTCGAGGTATCGGGCGGGCCGCAGGACAACGAAAAGGATCTCGCCGTAGTAGTCCAGCTTCGCCCGCTGGTGGCCGGTGAGGGCGTCCTCGACGGCGAGCGCGCTGAGGCCGAATTCCCCGGCCACCGAACGGAGTTCCTCGGCATCCGGCCGGTACAGGCCGATCCATGCCATGCCTTCGCGCTGGCGCAGCAGGAAGTACGTCTCCTCGAGTCCTTCCGGATCCGCCGTCCGGCGGCCGTCCACGTAGACGGCGTTGTCGACAATCGTCATGGCCGGGCCTCCTTCATTGGGCGGGCGTCCCTTGGCTGAGACGCTATCCCCTCCCGGTCCCGCTGCCAACACACCGCGCTGGCCAACACACCGCGCTGTGTGAGCAAAGGGCGGTGTGAGCAAAGCAACTGGCCCGGACGGAATGCCGTGCCGGCCGGGGCGGTTGTCGCTTTCATGAAGATTGAGATCTGGTCCGATGTGGCGTGCCCGTGGTGCTACATCGGCAAGCGCCGCTTTGAGTCCGCCCTGGCCGGGTTCCCGCACCGGGATTCCGTGGAGGTGCAGTGGCGCAGCTACCAGCTGGACCCCGGCATTCCGGAGCACTACGACGGCACGGAACTGGACTACCTCAGCGAGCGCAAGGGCATGGCTCCGGAGCAGGTCAGCCGGATGTTCGAGCAGGTGGCGGAACAGGCCAAGGGCGAGGGCCTGAACTACCGTTTCGACGCCGTCGTGGTTGCCAACAGCTTCACCGCCCACCGCCTCATCCACCTCGCCGCCGCCCACGGCCTGCAGGACGCTGCCAAGGAACGCCTGCTCAGCGACCACTTCGAGCACGGCAAGGACATCGGCAACAAGGAGTACCTGAGCGGCCTCGGCCAGGAACTGGGCCTGCCTGCGGATGAAATCGCCGGGCTCTTCGACAGCGACAAGTACGCCGAGGACGTACGCCGCGACATCGCAGAAGCCCGGGCCATCGGTGTGACGGGCGTGCCGTTCTTCGTGATCGACCGGAAGTACGGCCTCTCCGGCGCCCAGCCGGCCGAAGTCTTCAGCCAGGCCCTGAACCAGGCGTGGCAGGAAGCCAACCCGCTGGTCGCCGTCGGCAGCTCCGACGCCGAGGCGTGCGGCCCGGACGGCTGCGCGATCTAAGGCCCCTCGCAGCGCGAACGTACACTTAGCGCCCCGAATCCGCCGATTTCAGGGCCTCAACTGTACGTTCGCGCCTCACCGGGAGGGCAGATGCAGCTGGTTTGCTGACAGATCACTGTAAAGTGTCTGTATGCCCAGGATCACCGCCGCGAACAACGCGGCACAGCGCGCCGAGACCCAACGCCGGATCCTGACCGCCTTTGGAGAACTCCTCTTCACGCACGGCCTGCCCGGGCTGACCATGACCGATGTCGCCCGGCATGCCGGGGTGGGCCGCACCGCCGTCTACAACTATTACGCGGACATGGAGCAGCTCCTGATCGCGTACGCCCTGGACGAGACCGAGCGATTCCTCGGTGACCTGCGCTCCTCGCTCGCGGAACTGGACAATCCCGTGGACCGGCTCGCGCTTTACGTGCGCGCCCAGGTGGAGGACCTCAGCCGCCGGCACCTGCCGCCCGGCCCGGCCATGGCCGCCGTGCTTTCCCCGGCGTCGTTCGCCAAGCTCGCGGACCATGTCAGTGAGCTGAACCTGCTGCTCGAGGACATCCTGCGCGACGGCGTCGCGGCCGGCTACCTGCCCGAGACGGACGTTCCGCAGCTCGCCCGGCTCATCCATGGCACGCTCTCCTCCAGCGCGGCGCGGTCTTCCGGCACACGGGGCGCGGCGGGCGACGGTCAGCACGCATTTGAGGATCGGCTCGGGCAAACGGTCCGGTTCATCCAGCTCGGCGCCGGGGCCCGGTTCGGCGATGGCGGCACGCCGCTGCGCTTCAAATAGCACCTCGCCTGACGAGGCCGTCAGGGAGCGGCGGACGGCAGCACGGGCCACCTGGAATCGTCGGCGATCCGGCGGGTCTCCCGCGGGCAGCTGAGCTTGCCCGGCGTCTGGTCCACCAGGCCGGGCTTGACCAGTTCCTTGAACCCCGGGGCGAGCACCAGGTCCACGGACGCGTCCGAGCGGTCGTCCTGGTAGTAGTCGGTTCCCGCGACATTCCGCTGGATGTTGAAAGCAGCAGCCTGGCCGGCGGATCCCGAGATGACCTGCGCCGCGCCGCTGTAGCGGGTCTGTGCGTTGTCCACCTTGCCCACCTTGTACCCGCGGGCCTTCAGCTGATCGGCGATGCTCTTGGCCAGCCCGGTACGGCCGGTGGCGTTGTAGACGTGTACTGTCACCTTGCCGTTCGGAAGGTAGTGGAACGCCGTGGTGGGGCACGATTGTTCGGACGCCTTGCTGCTGGCCGCCGTGTCCGGGAACCTCACCACTCCGCTCATCACCGCCCACGCGCCCACTATGCCGGCGATGATCAGTCCAAGCAGCAAGGCCAGCACAACACCGTGGAACAGCCGCCGGCCGAAGCGCCCGGAATGTGCAGGGCCCTGCTCTTCGTCGAAGGTGGCGCGCAGTTCCGGACCAGTGACCACGCGGTGCCCGTGCAACCGGGTGAGGTCCTTCGCCTTCCTAGCCATCAATGACCAGGACCCGGGCGTGAATTGCGGTGCGCTGGTGCAGGGCAGTGCGGACTGCCCGGTGCAGGCCGTCCTCGAGGTACATGACCCCCTGGTACTGCACGACGTGCGGGAAGAGGTCGCCGAAGAACGTGGAATCCTCGGCCAGCAGGGCTTCGAGATCCAGGGTGCGCTTGGTGGTGACAAGTTCGTCGAGGCGCACCGGACGCGGGGGCAGCGTGGCCCATTCCTTGGGCGTGGAAAAACCATGGTCGGGGTACGGGCGTCCCTCGCCCACAGCTTTGAAGATCACGGTGCAAGCCTAAGTAACGACGGCAGCCAAGGAAACTTTCACGGCTCGCGGCCCGCCGCTTTGTGGCCAAACAGTGACCATCGCCGCCTCCGTCCGTCACACCTCCGTCACATGCCGGGCACCTGCGACAAAATGGTGTCATGACTGTTCCGCACTCCGGCACCGAACACCGCTCCGGCACCGAACACCGCTCAACCCCGGCCCTCGCGCTGCTTCTCGACGTCGATGGCCCGGTGGCCAGCCCCGTCACCCGTGAGGTGAAGCCGGACATCATCGCCGACCTCGTGGCGCTGGCCGCGGCCGGCATCCCGGTCATCTTCAACACCGGCCGTTCCGATGCCTTCATCCGCGAGCAGGTCATGGAGCCGATGATCGCCGCCGGGATGCCCTCCGGCACGGTGGTCCATGCGATCTGCGAAAAGGGCGCAGTGTGGTTCAGCTACACGGCAGAAGGCGCCGGCCCCGTGCACGTGGACCACGAGCTTGCAGTGCCGAAGGCCTACGGCGACGACATCCGCCGCATGGTGGCCGAGGACTATGCGGCCCACATGTTCTTCGACGAGACCAAGCGGGCCATGGTGTCCGTGGAACAGCACGTCGACGTCCCCAGCGAGGACTACCTGGCCGAGCAGAAACTGTTCGACGCGGACGCCCTGGAGCTCATGGGCCGGCACGGGCTGTCCGCGGCCATCCTGGACCACCACGCACCGCAGTCCGATGACACCGGGGACTACCGACTGGACCCCACGATCATCTCCACGGACATCGAATCCGTCCGCCTCGGCAAGGACCTCGGTGCCAGCCGCGCCGTGGAACTGCTGGCGGCCCAGGGCATCACCCCGCAGGCCTGGCGCACCGTAGGCGATTCCCGCACCGACTACGCCATGGCCGACTGGCTCCACCACAACGACCACGAGGTCCGCCACCTGGACGTCCGCCCCGCGGACGGCGTGCCGGTGAAGCCTTACCAGATCCTCACCGCGGCTGACCTTAGCCTTGGCGAGGACATCATCCACGACGACGCCGGCGGCGCCTTCCTGCGCAGCTGGCGTGAGGCCTTAGGCGTCTGAACCCGACAGACCGGAGTACGACCATCACCCAAAGCGCGCTTGACCCCATCTATCACGGCAGCCCTTCCACCAATGAGGACGAGGTGGCGGAGGCGGTCTCGCCTGCCGTCGTCGCCCGCCTCAAGCACCGGCCCGACGTCGTCCGCCGGCACGGGCGCTACGCCCTGATCAACAAGGAACGGACGCCTCAGCAGGCGATGGTCGAGGATCTGCTGGCGGTCCGCGCGGCCTTGGACGCCGCCGGTGTGGAGTTCATCCTGGTCCGTGGCAATGACGAGCGGCCCGTGATCGCCGTGGACTGGCAGGACCGCAAGAAGCTGCGGGACGCGCTGGTGGCGGCGTTCCGGAACGAGCCGTTCTACTCCATGACGGTGGACGCCCGCAAAAAGTCCTCCGTGCTGGTGGCGGACGGGCAGCTGTCCACGAACCGCAAGGCCCGCATTTTCCGGCTGTACCGCCCGCGGGTGGAACCCGTGGGCGGCTTGGAATACGGGCCCGGGATCGGTGTGCAGCTGGAGCTGTGGCGTTTCGAAGGTAACCGGCTGGTCCTGCCGGTGGAAAATTCACTGACGCGGCGGACGGTACTGCGCCAGGACGCGGTCCGTGGCACGGTGGAGCGGCACGGCTTGTCCTGGCCGACCATGGAGAACATGTTTGCGGACCATGCAAGCGACATCGGGTTCGACATCGACATCGTCTTTTCCTGGGTGGACGGCAGTTCCCCGGAATACATTGCTGCGCGGCGGGCCCGGATGGCCGGCGCACAACTGGGCGAAGGCGACGACCATGAGGCGCGGTTCCGGCAGATCGACGAGCTCAAGTACGCGCTGCGTTCGGTCCACATGTTTGCGCCGTGGATCCGCCGCATCTTCATCGCCACCGATTCGCAGGCGCCCTCATGGCTGGCCGAGCACCCCGCCGTGACCATTGTGCGCAGCGAGGAATTCTTCGCGGATCCCTCGGTGCTGCCCACCCACAATTCGCAGGCGGTGGAGTGCCAGCTTCACCACATCGAGGAATTGTCGGAGCACTTCCTCTATTCCAATGACGACATGTTCTTCGGCCGGCCGGTAGGCCCGGACACGTTCTTCACGCCCGGCGGCATCACCAAGTTCATCGAAGCCGAAACCAGGATCGGCCTCGGTGAGAACGACGCCGAACGCAGCGGCTTTGAAAACGCCGCCAGGGTGAACCGCAAGCTGCTGTGGGACCGCTTCGGCCGGATTACCACCCGCCACCTGGAGCACGCGGCCGCGCCGCTGCGGCGCAGTGTCATGGCCACCATGGAGCAGGAATTCCCCGGCGAATTCGCCCGCACGGCCGCCAGCACATTCCGCGCAGCAGACAACATCTCGGTGACGAATTCCTTCTATCACTACTACGCCCTGCTCACCGGCCGGGCCGTGACGCAGACAGCTGCCAAGGTCAAGTACGTGGATACTACGCTGTGGTCGGGACTGCACTACCTGCCCAAGCTCCTGGCCAAGCGCAACATGGACTTCTTCTGCCTCAATGACGGCAGTTTCCCCGAAGTTTCTGCAAAGGAACGCGCCCGCCTCGTGGTCGACTTCCTGGAGATGTATTTCCCGATCAAGGCACCCTGGGAAAAGTAGGCCCGCCGGCCCTTACCGCTGCTTCCTGACCGCTGCTTCTTGACCGCTGGTCAGCGGCCGGTCATCTGCGCGAGCCTCGCGCCTGCGGGCCTTTCGTGTGTGGGCCGCGTGGGTATGCGGATGCCCGCCTCGGCGAGCCTGCGCCGGGTGGCCTCAGGGCTGACATACTCCCCCACGGTGGCGGACCTGCCCAGCGGCACCACGGAATGCACGATCGTGTTCTCGTAGACATGGACCAGATTGAATGCCTGGGCGCCGTCCCGGCCCCGGGTGCCGCCCTGCGGGACGTTCAGGTCCTGCGTGTAGCAGCTCGCAGATGCCACCGAGACGGGGATGCCCGCGAACATGGCTGTGCTCGAATAGTGCAGATGACCGCCCAGGATGGCCCGCACATCGCTTCCGCGCACGACGTCGGCCAGGCTGGCCTGACCGCGCAGCTCCACCAGGATTGCCAGGTCCAGGACGCTGGGGACGGGCGGGTGGTGCAGGGCCAGGATTGTGCCGTCCGGGGCGGGGGTGGCAAGTTCGGCGGCGAGCCAGTCCAGCTGGGACTTGCTGAGCTCGCCGTGGTGCCGCCCGGGAACCGAGGTATCCACGGTGATGATCCGCAGCCCATTGACGAAGTAGCTGCGGTCCACCGGGGCATCATTGGCGTCCTGGTCAAAGAGAGCTGCCCGGAAATTTGCACGGTCATCGTGGTTCCCCATGGCCCAGATGATGCGCGCACCCATGTCACGGCAGGCAGGCTCCACTATCGCGCGGAGTTTTGCGTAGGCTTCCGGTTCGCCCTGGTCCGCAAGGTCCCCGGTGAAAATCACGGCTTCGGGCCGGAGCCTGGACGCGTGGACCTCCGAGAAAAGCTGCCTGAGACGGGCTTCGCTGTCTACGCCCCCGTAGAGGAGTTCATCGCCCCCCAACAGGTGGGGATCACTGAGGTGCATCAGGATGTGTCCTGGCCGGGGATGTTCGGCCTCGATGAGCTCCATTGCTGCCTTAGGGGTCAGTAGGAGACGGCGCCTCCAGTGTCAGTCCCAATAGGCACCATCAAATCAGACGGAAAACCAACATGGGGTAACTCCTGGCTGGAATGTCGGAAAATTCCAGGCAGCGGCCCGCTAAAGGTCCAGCACGAGCCGTTCGCCGCGGCAGCGCGAAACGCAGATCATCATGGTCTCGTTCGCCGCACGTTCTTCGTCGCTGAGGATTTCATCCCGGTGGTCCGGGGTTCCGCCAAGCACCGCGGTTTCGCAGGTGCCGCACGTGCCCTTCCGGCACGAATTCAATGCCGGGACGCCGGCCCGGTGCAGGGCATCGAGGATGCTTTCGGATGCCGCGACCTCAACCTCGGTGCCGTCCGCGGTTTCCACGATGAACGGGGCGTCGTCCGCTTCCCCGGTGCTCCCGCCGGCGGGAGCACCGGCGTCGGGCGCATCAGGAGAACCGGCCCCGAAATCCTCGAACGCCAGCCCCGCCAGCGCACCCGAGGAATGGGCCGCCCGCAGCTCGCCGAGGAGGCGTGCCGGGCCGCAGGCAAACACGGCGGCGCCGGGGGCGTCCGCGATGTGCGCCGCCAGGTCCAGCGGGCCGGCCTCGTCCTTGGCGTGGATCCGGATCCGGTTGCCGTCCGGGTCGAGCGCGGCAAGCTCGGCGAGGAAGGCCATGGAGCGCAGGCTCCGGCCCAGGTAGAGGAGCCGCCACGGCTCGCCGGCGGCCGCTGCGGCGCGGATCATCGGCAGCAGCGGGGTGATCCCGATCCCGCCGGCAATGAACAGCTTCTCCCCCGCGGCAGGCGAGCTGCCGCGGAAGTTGAGCCCCTTGAAGTTGTGCCGTGGCCCCCGGACCTCGACGGCGTCTCCCGGGCGGAGGGTCCCGTGGATGAAGTCCGAGCCGCCGCGGCCGGCGGGTTCGCGGAGCACGGCAACCCGCCACTGGCTGCTGTCCGCCGGATCGGAGCACAGCGAATACTGCCGGAGCAGCCCGTTCGGCAGCAGCACGTCGATGTGGGCGCCGGGCTCCCAGGCCGGCAGTGCACCGCCGTCGGGGTCCTCCAGCAGGACGGAGACGACGGCGTCCGCTTCCTCGCGGATGCCACGCACCGTCAGGCGGGTGAAGCCTTTCGTTGCCGCCAAGGCCTCGGCCGCCTGCAGCGTCACCGTCCCGCTCCGATCGCGGTGTTCACCGCGTTGACGACGGCGCCGCTGTGGACCAGCTCGGTGGCCTTGCGCAGCCGGGGGTAAAGGACCACGTCCCGGGTGATGTGGTCGATGGGGCGGCCGTCGTCCGAGGCCGTGGAACGCAGGAAGGCCAGGGCCGCGAGGCTTGCGGCGCCGGGCTGGGCGCCCGCCGTGGCCGGGAGGCCCATGCGCAGTTCCAGGGCCTGGGCCGCCATGAGCAGTTCAACCGCCACCACGGTTTCGATGTTCGTCACGATCTGCCGGGTGTGCCGGCCGGCGTTGTTGGCCATGGAAACGTGGTCCTCCTGGTTGGCGCAGGTGGGGATGGAGTCCACGCTGTCCGGGTGGGCCAGGGTCTTGCAGTCCGAGACGAGGGCCGCGGCCAGGTATTGGGGCAGCATGTAGCCGCAGTCCATGCCGATCTGCTCGCTGGCCACCAGCATGTCCGGCAGGCCGCGGTTCAGGGTGCCGTCGTCCAGCCGGAAGAGCCTGCGTTCGGTGATGTTGCCGATCTCGGTGACCACGATCGAGATGAAGTCGGCCGCGAAGGCCACGTATTCGGCGTGGAAGTTGCCGCCGGACACCGCCTTCAGGCTGCGGCTGGCCGGTAGGGACGGGAAGATCAGCGGGTTGTCCGTGGCGGCGTTGATTTCGTTGTCGATGATGCCTGCGGCGAACTCCAGGGTGTCCTTGACCGGGCCGAAAACTTGGGGAATGCAGCGCAGGGAGTAGGCGTCCTGCGGAGGCTGGCGCACGGGGTCGCGTCCGGCGTCGCCGTCCACCAGGCCGCTGCCGGCAAGCAGTTCGCGCAGGCGTGCCGCCACCTCGATCTGTCCGCGCTGGCCGCGGGCCTGGTGGAGTTCGTCGATGAAGGCATCGCCGAATCCCATGAGGGCTTCGATGCTCATGGCCGCCGTGATCTGCGCCGTTTCCAGGAGGTTCTGAGCGTCGTAGAGGGCGAGGGCCGCCTGGGCGCAGGAGAAGGAGGTGCCGTTGAGCAGGGCGAGGCCGTCCTTGGCGCCCAGCGGAAGCCGTTCCAGGCCGGCGTGCTCCATGGCGGCGAGGCCCGAAACCACGGCACCGTCCACGAAGGCCTCGCCCGAATCCAGCTCCAGGTCATCGCCCTGGTGGGAGCGGGACATCACGATGGCGATATGGGCCAGCGGGATCAGGTCACCGGAGGCGCCGAGCGATCCGAACTCCGGGATGGCCGGGTGGACGCCGCGGTTGAGCATGTCAGCCAGGGTCTTCACGATGTCGCCGCGCACCCCGGAGTAGCCCTGGGTAAGGCTGACGATCCGGATGAACATGGTTGCCCGGACCACTTCCTCGTCCACGTAGCGGCCCACGCCCGAGGCGTTGGAGATGACCAGGCGGCGGGACAGCTCGGCGGCGTCGGAGGGTTCGGCGAAGGCCTGGCGTCCGGCGAGGGAGCCGAAGCCGGTGTTGATGCTGTAGATCGGGGCGGTGTCTTCGCCGGCTTCCATGCGTTCCATCACGCCGCCAAGCCATTCCTCGCTGGGCTTCATCCGGGCGAGCGCGGCCTCGTCCACCACCACGGGCCGGCGGTGGCGGGCCACCTGTACCAGTTCCTCCAGGGTGGCGCGGGCGGCCCCCACGACCACCGGTCCGGTTTCCGTTTCAAGAAGAGTGTGCAGCGTCATCGCCTGCCTCCAGTGTTGTGTATCGGCGTGTTGTTCCTTGGCCCGCGAAGGTCCCCAGCGACGCCGCCAGGTTCTCCGCTGCCTCGTTCATGGTCTTCAGGGTGGTGTTCAGCCAGCTCCTCGTGCCGCAGCGGTTTTCCGGTCCGGCCACGTTGAGCGCGCAGACCGCCTCGCCGTCGAACATCACCGGCACCGCCACTGACACGGCGCCCGGATCGAGCTCGCCGCGGGAAACCACCCAGCCGGACGCACGGACCTGCGCGAGGCTGGACCGGAGCTGCTCGGCGGTGGGCGTGTTGTCCGTGAAGCGCGGCAGGCCGCCGTCGAGCACCTGGCGGACGACGTCGGCAGGCGCCCAGGCGAGCAGCGCGCGCGGGCCTGCTCCCGCACTGAGTGGCAGGAGTTCGTTGACGGCGAAGGTGTATTTGATGGCCTTGTCCGGTTCGACGCGGCGCAGGCACATGGCCCGGGTTCCCACCCGGATCACCATGACGGCGGTTTCGCCCACCGCGTCCACGATGTCCTTGAGCACGGCCGTGCCCACTTCTGCCAGGTGGCTTTGCGTCAGGTGCCTTCCGGAGAGCGCCAGCAGCGCCGAGCCCGGCCGGTACAGCCCGGCGTCCTCCTGGACGAAGCCGAGCTCGCGCAGTTGGCGGAAGTAGCGGTAGGTGCTGCTGACCGGGATGCCCAACTTGGCGGCCACTGCCTCGACGGTGGTGTCCCCGGCGTCGGCCACGGCGGACAGGATCCTGAGGCCCCGCTCGAATGATGCCTGTCCTGCCACTGCCCGTCCTTTCTGTTCAGCCGTGAGCTGCTCCGCAGTAGATCGTGCGGGGCATTCCGGCGCTTCGACAAACAGTATTCCCACAGGATGAGAATCCTGTTTACTCGCCGCTCTTTCCAAGCGATAGCTTGGGCCCCACCAATCCGCCGCCCCCGGAACCGACAACGAGCTCAAACGAGGACAGAGATGTCAGTGACCATGCCGCAGCAGGCACTTCCCGTCTTCACGGACGACCCCTACACCGACGAAAACCTCACCGACCCATACCCGTTGTTCGAGCGCATGCGTGCGGCCGGACCCGCCGTGTGGCTCGAGAAATACGGAGTCCCCGCCTTCGCCGGCTTCGGGGAATGCCGGGAAATCCTGGAGGACTACCGGACTTTCATCTCGGGCGCCGGGGTGGGCCCGAAGAACCTGCACAAGGAACCCGCGTGGCGGCCCCAAGGCATCCTGGAGTCCGACCCGCCCCTGCACGGCCCCATGCGGGCCGCCATGGCCGGGGTCATTTCGCCGCGCGGCGTGCGCTCGCTGCGCGCCGGGTTCGAGGCCTTCGCCAAGGAACTGGTGGAGCGCCTGATCGCCCGGGAAACCTTCGACGGCGTCACGGAATTGGCCGAAATCTTCCCCATCCGGGTGTTCGGCGACGCCGTCGGGATTCCCCGGGAGGGACGCGAAAGGAACCTGCTGCCGCACGGCGCCATGAACTTCAGCGCCTTCGGGCCCGACGACGAACGCTCCCGCTCATTCTTCGGGAAGGGCGCCGGCACCCACGAATGGGTCATGGCCAACTGCGCCCGGGAGAACCTTTCGAAGGATGGCATGGGTGCACAGATCTGGGCGGCGGCGGACCGCGGCGAGATCAGCGCGGACCAGGCCGCCCTGCTGGTGCGTGCGATGCTTTCGGCCGGCCTGGACACCACGGTGTTTTCGATCGGGAACACCCTGCAGGCGCTCGCCGCCCACCCCGGACAGTGGGCCGCGCTGCACGCCAATCCCCGGCTGGCCAAGTTCGCCATCGACGAAGCGCTGCGCTTCGAATCGCCGTTCCAGTCGTTTTTCCGGACCGCCTCCGCCGGCACTGTCTTCCACGGCGTGCCGCTGGCCGCCGGGTCCAAGGTGCTGTTGTTCGTCGGTTCCGCCAACCGGGACGCTCGCCAGTGGGGAGACACCGCGGACGAATTCCGGATCGACCGCAACGCAGGAGGGCACCTGGCCTTCGGAATGGGCATCCATCAATGCGTCGGGCAGCCGATCTCCCGCCTCGAGATGGAGGTGCTGTTCACCGAGATGGCCACCCGGATCAAGGACATCGAGCCAATCGGGGAACCGGTGCCATACCTGCACAACACCCTGCGCGGTTGGAGCTCGATCCCCTTGAAGATCACCGCGGCGTAACGCCGCACTGCCTAAAACCCACCTAAAAGAGGCCGTCTAAAAGAGGCCGTTGCCGTGCGGAAGTGACTCCGGGATCTCCGCCACGACGTCCCAGTGCTCCACGATCTTCCCGCCTTTGAGCACAGCCTCAACAAAACCCAGGACGACGGCGCGGCTCGCCTCGGTCTGTTCCGGCGCGGTGACCTCCGCCGGGCCATCGACCTGGCTCCGGCCGCTCGCTGTCTCCGCCACTACGGGCTGGAGCGCGTCCCAATGCTCGGCAAGCTTTCCGTCGGCCACCCGGAAAACATCAAAGGCGACCAACGGCAGCGGACCGAAGCCGTAATAGGTGCCGTGCATCGCGACCAGGTCGCCGTCGGCGAGCAGACGGACCGGCTCAAAACGGAAATCCGGAGGCAGCTTCTCAACCATTCCGCGCAGGAACCCAGGACCGTCGCCGGCCATGGCACTGTGCTGGCGGTAGTCTGCCGCCCACCAGCGGTCGATCGCGCTTGGGTCCCGGTCAATGAAAAGTTCCGTACCGGCCGTCTGCACCAGATCCTTGTTGTTCATCGCGGCGTCCTCCATGGCTTCCGAGCGCGGGGTGCCCGCGCAGTCACGCCCAGTGTGTTCCGGCGAGGGGCCGGTGTCGAGACCGTGTGATGGAACGGGCAGGGATCAGGCGAGCGCCTCTTCGAGCGCGCCGATCAGCTCCGCGGAATCAGGCTCGACGGCGGAACGGAAGCGGGTGAGCAACTCGCCGTCGCGGCTGACCAGGAACTTCTCGAAGTTCCACTTCACCTTCTGCAGTTCCTCGCCCTCGGCGGGACGGGTGAGCTCGGCGTACAGCGGGTGCTGCTGCTTGCCCAGCACGTTGCTCTTGCTCATCAGCGGGAACGTGACACCGAAGTTGCGCTGGCAGAATTCGGCGATCTCGGCGTCGCTGCCCTGTTCCTGCCCGCCGAACTGGTTGCACGGCACGCCCAGGATCTCGAATCCCTGGTCACGGTACTTCGCGTACAGTTCCTCCAGGCCGGCGTATTGCTTCGTGTAGCCGCAGGCGGAGGCCACGTTCACCACCAGGACGGTTTTCCCGGCGAAACGCCCGAAGTCGCCCTCCGATCCGTCATTGAAAGTGAGCGGGATGGAGTGGAGCGTGGACATGGGACTTCCTTAACAACGACGTCGGCGGGCGGCAAAGTGCCGCAGTCGAGTCTAGTCCCCCGCGGTATTAAGGGCTCGGCAGGGGGCTCGCTGTTTCCGTATTCAGTGTGGTCGCGAGCGGGGTGGGCACCAAGGGATCACTCGGGACGGGCGACGGCGGTGTTGATGTTTGCGTCGGCACCGGCACCGGAGCCGAGGTGGTCACGGGGGTCGGCAGCGGCGACGTTGTTTGCGTCGGCACCGGAGCCGGCGGAGGAGGCGTAGTCGCGGGAGGCGGCGTGGTTGTTTGCGTCGGCGTGGCCGTCGGAGTTGTTTGCGTCGGCGTCGCGGTACTGCTCGGCGTCGGCGTCGCGGTACTGCTCGGCGTCGGCGTCGGCGTCGCGGTACCGCTCGGCGTGGGCGTCGCAGTCGGCGTGGGCGTTGCCGTCGCCGCAGCACTCGGCGTCGGCGTCGGCACCACGCGGGTTTCCTGCTCGCCGCCTGTGACTTCCCGCTCGGGGGCCGCGGCCACCGGGACCGCCCAGGCCGGAGCCTCGGCTTCCGTGGTTCCCGATCCCGGGGCGAAGCTGATCATCGTGATGTTGTCGAGCGGGTCCGCCTGCCGGATCGGAATGAAGGTCCACGCCGCGGGATCGGTGTGCATACCGTTGACGATGGTCTCGAAGTGCAGGTGGCAACCCGTGGAGGAACCCGTGGTGCCCACCTTGGCGATAACCTGGCCCACCCGGACCGATTGGCCCTTCTTTACCCCGATGCCCTGCAGGTGGTTGTAGGTGGTGATGAGGCCGTTTCCATGGTCGATTTCCACCCGGTTTCCGCCACCCCATAGGTGCCAGCCGACGGCGCGGACCACGCCGGCGTCGGCGGCGTAGACACGCGTGCCACAGGGCGCTGCGAAGTCCTGGCCCCAGTGGAACTCGCCGGGCTTGCCGGTGAGCGGGTCAATGCGAAGGCCGAAGGGGGAACTGGGAACCAGATGCTCAAGGGGTGCATAGAGCTTGCCTTTGCCAGGCCTGTCCAGTTCCCGGGAAGCAACGTTGAGCAGGCGCTTGCCGCTTTTCGCGACGGTCTGGACAGTGGAACGCTCGAAGGACACGATGGCGTCCGGGCCCAGGGAGACCGGCGGTGCGTCATCCAGCAGGTACGGCCCCACGGTGCCGCTCGCGGCCGGACCGGCGTGAAACGAGGTCAGGGGCAGCGGGCCCTGCGCTCCAAAAACCAGCAACATCAGGACTCCGAAGAAGCTCCAGGACAACGATCGCCTGAAAGCCTTGGACCGCACCAAGGCCAAGCCCAGGCCGGCCTCGTGGTGTTTGCCCACTAGCACTCCCCATAAAGCTGCGTCCTCCTAGCCCGGACGCACACGCCTATTGTGACGTCACGGGGAGTGAAAAGGAACCCCTGCGGGGAGCGCTGCGATCAGCTGAGGTTTTCCTTCAGCAGCGCCCGGTGCTCGACGGCGGCCTGCTCGTGGAGCTTGCGGCCAGCAACAGTCAGTTCGAGGTAAAGGGAGCGGCGGTCGTCCGCGCAGGAATGGCGGGCCAGCAGCCCGGCTTTTTCGAGCCGGTCCACCACCTTGGAAACGGCGCTTTGCGTCATGGGGGTGCGCTCCCCCAGCGCCTTCATGCGGCAGGCGGTGTCCGAACTTTCCGCCACGAGGTCCAGGATTTCAAACTCGTTAAGGCCGATGTCGAACTTGGTCTCAAGCGCCCGGTCGATCGCACATGACGTGCGGAAATACGCGTCCTGGATGTTGCGCCATTGCTCAACCAACTGGCGGTCTGTCGTTGCCATGCCCCGATTCTAGTTCATTCCGCATTTAAATGCCACGTCATAATATTCCTCGTCATATTCCTTGTCATTGAATGACGCGTCATATAGATTGCTTCCATGACTTCGACGAACACCCTCGAAAGATCTGCCGACAAGCTCCGGAACGCCGTCAGCTGGACCCGCGCCCAGTGGCTCCTGCTGATGGTGCTCTGCACCGTCCTGGCCCTGGACGGCCTGGACGTTTCCATGGTGGGCGTCGCCCTGCCGTCCATCGGCCATGAACTGGGCCTGGGCACCGACTCGCTGCAGTGGATCGTGTCCGCCTACGTCCTCGGATACGGAAGCCTCCTGCTTCTGGGCGGCCGGCTCGCGGACCTCCTGGGCCGGCGCCGGATCTTCCTGGTCGCCCTGAGCGTCTTCGCCGCCGCCTCCCTGGTGGGCGGCCTGGTGAACGATCCCACCATCCTGATCGCCACCCGCTTCGTCAAGGGACTGGCCGCAGCCTTCACCGCACCCACAGGTTTTTCCATCATCACCACCAACTTCGCGGAAGGCCGCGAACGCAACAAGGCACTGTCCATCTTCACCACCTTCGGCGCCAGCGGCTTCTCCCTCGGCCTGGTGGTCGGCGGCCTCATGACCAGCCTCAGCTGGCGCTGGACGTTCCTCGTCTCGGTGCCGGTCGCCGTCGCCGTCGTCCTCCTCGGCCTGCGGTACATCCCCCGGGACAAGCCGACGGCGGAAAACAGCGGACACGATATCTGGGGTGCAGTGACGCTGGCCCTGGGCATGCTCGGACTGGTCTATACGCTCGTATCGGCTCCGGAAAAGGGCTGGGGATCTGTGGCAACAATCGCCGGGTTCGCAGTTTCAGCCGCGGTGCTGGCGGCGTTCGCCGTGATCGAGAACAAGGTCAAGCACCCGCTGATCCGCTTCGGCATCCTGCGTGAAGGCTGGGTGGCCAAGGCCAACCTGAGCGCGGTCGGCCTGTTCGGCTCCTACCTGAGCTTCCAGTTCATCGTCACCTTGTTCCTGCAGTCGGTGCTCGGATGGTCGCCGCTGGGCATGGCCCTGGCCCTGCTCCCCGCGGGCCTGATCGTGGCCACCAGCGCCCCGTTCGCCGACCGGCTGATCGACAGGTTCGGCGCCACCACGCTGATTCTCACCGGTCTGGTGTCACTGGGCCTGGGCTACGTGCTGTTCCTGCGGGTGGGAACCACGCCCAACTATGTCCTGGATATCCTGCCCTCGATCATCCTGCTGGGCATCGGCTTCGCGCTGGCCTTCCCGTCCATCAACGTCCAGGCGACTGCCGGGATCCGCGATTCCGAACAGGGCCTGGCCGCCGGCCTGATCCAGACCAGCACCCAGGTTGGCGCGGCCCTGGTGCTTGCCGTCACCACCGCGATCGTCAGCGGGCACGGCCACGCGGCAGGCACCGCGAGCGCGGCCGCCATGTTGGACCAGTACCGTCCGGGACTGATCCTGAGTGCCGCCGTCGCGATCGCGGCCCTGCTGGTGGCAGCCTCTCCGGGCCGCCGACGCCGGACGCTCACCGAACTGCCGGCGGCTTAGTTACGGTTTCAATTGCGGAAGGCGGTCACGGCTTGGGTGCCGTGGCCGCCTTTTGTGCCCCGTCCGCCCTTACGGAACGCCCGCAGTCTGGCACAGAATGGATGATGGTCAGCTTCATCCGGAAATGGCGGGGCGAACTGCGGACGACCTTCACCGGTCATCCGCAGGCCATCCCTGGCTGGGTGCTGGAGCTCGCCGACGGAAACGACCCGGGCTACCACCGCCCCGGCTCGGCGGTCTGGGCTGTGCACGGCTCCACGGCGACGATCATCTCGGGTATCCGGGTGCTGTTGACCCAGTCCCTGCATCCCGGGGCGCTGGCGGGGGTCTACGACCACTCCGCGTTCCAGGAAGACCCACTCGGCCGCCTGGCCGGCACCATCCGGTGGATCTTCACGGTGAGCTACGGCTCCCGGGCTGCGGCGCGGGAGGCCACGGCGCAGGTGCGGAAGGTCCACCGCTACGTGCATGGCACCTACACCGACAATGAGGGCAAGCCCCGCAGCTACTCCGCGCTCGATCCCGAACTGCTCGGCTGGGTGCACGCCACCTACGCCGATTCCTTCGTTTCGGTCCATCGCATCTGGGGCGGTCCCATCCCCGGCGGCCCCGACGAGTACGTGCGGGAATGGGCACAAGCCGGGCGGATGATGGGTGTGGTCGGCCCGCCGCAGACGCTCGCGGAGGTCAAAGAAGAAATGGACCGCTGGTACGCCTCGGGCGAACTGCGTTCGGACGCCCGGCTCCGGGAAACCGTGGAATTCATCCGCAACCCTCCCCTGGCGCCCTCCCTGCGCTCCGGGTACCGCATCCTCTTCAACGCCGCCGTGGGAAGCCTGGACCCGCGGTACCGGGAGCTGCTCGGCCTGCGGACGCCGCACCTGGGACCTGTTCCCCTGCCAACCGTGCTACCCGCCCGGCTGGTGCTCGCCGTCGTCCGCCTGGGCCTGGGACGGCAGAGTTCCAGCGAGAAGGCGGCCAGGGCGCGGCTGCGGCGGCTGGGCATGGCATAAGCCTTTAAGCGCGCGAAGCCCGGCGCCACGGCTTGCGGCGGTGGCGCCGGGCTTCTTCCTGCCGGAACGCTAGATCAGCGCATCCGAAAGGTGGTTCGGGGTTCCGAAACGGTGTGCCGTGATGCTGACGGCCTGCTCGTGCAGGAACGGCAGCATCTCGATCCGGCCGGCCGGGGTGACCTGGCCGTGGTAGACGGCGACGTCGGGCCGGCCACCCGTGGCGGCGGCCAGGGCGCTGTAGTCCCCGCCGATGAGGCGAATGCGTCCGCCGTTGATCCGGGACGCCGAGGCCAGCCAGTCGGCGTCGCTCTCGATCCGGGAGTTCACGCCAGCTCCGGCGAAGGCGGCCACGACGGCGTCGGGCAGCTCGACGGCGGAGGACACCGTGATGGCGGAGCCAGCCACCGCGCCGGCTGCGACAACGCGCAGCAGCTCGGCCAGCGGAGCGCCTTCGGACAGGCGGACGGTCACCGGGAAAGCGCGGTAGCGGAAGATGTTCCGCTCAGCGGTCAGGCCGGAGACGTCCTTGGCGGTGCCGAACTCCTGGGCCCAGGCCGCGGCGTCGCTGTGGAGGGCCTTCTGCAGGGTTTCGGCCTCCTCGGTGCTGACCGTGGTCTTGGCGGCGGCGAGGATGGCGGCGGCCGGGCCGCTAAGGGTAGCCCCGGGCTTGGTTGCGGGGTCGGCGGGAACCCAGCTGCCGAGGCCGACGAGGTAGTTCGGGCCGCCGGCCTTGGTGCCGGCGCCGACTGCGGACTTCTTCCAGCCGCCGAAGGGCTGGCGCTGCACAATTGCGCCGGTGATGCCACGGTTGACGTAGAGGTTTCCGGCCTGGATGGTCTCCAGCCAGGTGCCCATTTCCTCGGAGTCCAGCGAGTGCAGGCCGGCGGTGAGGCCGTACTCGATCTCGTTCTGGATGGCGATGGCTTCCTCGAGGGTGGCGGCGGTCATCACGCCGAGCACCGGTCCGAAGAATTCGGTGAGGTGGAAGTAGGAGCCGCGCTTGACGCCGTAACTGATGCCCGGGGACCACAGCCGGCCGGTTTCATCCAGCTTCTCCGGCTTCACGGCCCAGCTTTCGCCTTCACCGAGGGTGGTCAATGCGTGCAGCAGCTTGCCCTTGGCGGGTTCGATGATCGGGCCCATCTGGGTGATGGCCTGGTCAGGGTAGCCAACCTGCAGGGAGCGGGCGGCATCCAGGAGCTGGTTGCGGAAGCGGGTGGAGGTGGCCACGGAGCCCACCAGGATCACCAGCGAAGCGGCCGAGCACTTCTGGCCGGCGTGGCCGAAGGCGGACTGCACGACGTCCTTGGCCGCGAGGTCCAGGTCTGCGTGCGGGGTGACGATGATCGCGTTCTTGCCGGAGGTTTCGGCCAGCAGCGGCAGGTCCTTGCGGAAGGATCGGAACAGTTCGGCGGTTTCGTAGCCGCCGGTCAGGATCACGCGGTCCACATCCGGGTGGGACACCAGCTGGGTGCCGAGCTCACGTTCTTCGAGCTGCACGAGCGCCAGCACTTCGCGCGGCACACCGGCTTCCCACAGGGCGTCCACCATGACGGAGCCGGAGCGGCGGGCCTGCTTTGCGGGCTTGATGATGACGGCGGAGCCCGCGGCGAGTGCCGCAAGGGTGGAGCCGGCGGGGATGGCGACCGGGAAGTTCCACGGCGGAGTCACGACGGTGAGCTTCGCGGGGACGAACGTGGCGCCGTCGACCGTTTCCAGGTCCTTGGCACGCTCGGCGTAGTAGTGCGCGAAGTCGACCGCTTCGCTGACTTCCGGATCCCCCTGTTCGATGGTCTTGCCGGTTTCGGAGGCCATGACCTCCAGCAGTTCGGCGCGGCGGGCGTCCAGGATGTCGCCGGCGCGGTGCAGGATCGCGGCACGCTCCGCGGCAGGCAGGGCTCCCCACGTTTCTGCTGCGGAGACGGCGGTGGCGATGATGCGGTCCAGCTCTTCTGCCGTGGCGACCTTGGTGGACTCGACAACGTCGTTGCCGGCGGTGGAACCCGGGATGCGCTCGAGGATGGCGCGACCCCAGGCGCGGTTGGCCGGGAGGGCGGGGTCGGTGTCCGGGGTGTTGACGAAGCCTTCGCGCGGCGCCGGGACAGGCGCCTGGTTGCGGTCCTGGGTGCGGTTCGGCGCAGGTACGGAGTCGTCCAGCTCCGCGAGGGAGGCGAAGAAGCGCTGCTTTTCGCGCTCGAACAGGGCTTCGTTTTCGCTGAGTTCGAAGACCGCGGACATGAAGTTGTCCTGGCTGGCGCCTTCTTCGAGGCGGCGGATCAGGTAGGCAATGGCGACGTCGAACTCACCCGGGTGCACCACCGGGGTGTACAGCAGGAGGCTGCCCACGTCCTTGCGCACCGCGGTCGCCTGGCCGGTGGCCATGCCGAGGAGCATTTCGAATTCGATGCCTCCGGTGACGCCGCGTTCCTTGGCCAGCAGCCAGGAGAAGGCGATGTCAAAGAGGTTGTGGCCGGCGACGCCGATGCGGACGGCGTCGATGTGCTCCGGGGTGAATGCGTAGTTCAGGACGCTCTTGTAGCTGGTGTCCGAGTCCTGCTTGGAGCCCCAGGTGGCCAGCGGCCAGCCCTGGATGGAGGCCTGGACCTGTTCCATGGGCAGGTTGGCGCCCTTGACCACACGGACCTTGATGGGGGCGCCGCCGTTGGCGCGGCGTGCAGCGGCCCATTCCTGCAGGTCCTGCATGGCGGCCAGGGCGTCCGGCAGGTAGGCCTGCAGCACAATGCCGGCTTCGAGGTCCTTGAACTCGGGCTTGTCCAGGATCTTCTTGAACACAGCCATGGTGAGGCTGAGGTCCTTGTATTCCTCCATGTCAAGGTTGATGAACTTGGACTTGGACTCGGCCAGGCGGTACAGCGGGGTGAGCTTCTCCACCACGTGGTCCACGGCTTCGTCGAAGGCCCAGAGCGGGTGCGGGGCCACGGTGGAGGATTCCTTGATGGAGACGTAGTCGACGTCGTCACGCGCCAGCAGCTTGAGGGTTCCCTCGAGGCGGCGGTCAGCTTCGTGCTCGCCCAGCACGGCTTCGCCGAGCAGGTTGATGTTGAGGTGGACGCCGTCCTTCTTGATCTTGGCGATGGCGGGGCCGAGCTTGGCGTCCGTGGCGTCCACGATCAGGTGGCCGACCATCTCGCGCAGGACCTTGCGGGCGATAGGGATGACCACCTGCGGCAGGACCGGGGCCATGATGCCGCCGGTGCGCACGGCGGCGCGCATGTACCAGGGGAGGAACGCCGGAACCTTCGGGGCGAGCTTGGCCAAGTTGCGGCCGGCGACGGAGAGGTCCTCGGGGCGGATGACGCCGTCGACGAATCCGACAGTGAAGTCCAGGCCGTTGGGGTCCTTCAGGACGCCGGCAAGGCGCTGGGCGGAGACGTCGACGGGAACTTTCGAGGCTTCGGTGAGCCAGTGGCGGACCAAGGCGGTGGCTTCATTGCCGAGTTCCTGGAAGTGTCCGGCGTCCGGAAGACCGTGGTTTCCGGCGGCGGCGCGGGATTCCCGGGTTGGTGTGCTCATGCGCGTATTTCCTTAGGGATGGTGCTTCGTTTCCACCAGTATGGATCTACAATCAGATTAGGAAAAGCGAACTTTTCCGAACGATATTCATTAAAGTTTCCGAGCATTTTTGGAGGGTCCATGCTGGACGTCCGGCGGCTTCGATTGCTGCATGAACTGAAGATCCGAGGGACCTTGGCCGAGGTGGCGGACGCCATGAAGTACAGCCCGTCGTCGGTTTCCCAGCAGCTGACTTTGCTGGAGAAGGAGGCCGGCGTGGAGCTGCTGCGCAAATCCGGCCGCCGGGTGCAGCTCACCCCGCAGGCGGAGATCCTGGTGGAGCACGCGGCGTCCGTGCTGGCCACCTTGGAGCGGGCGGAGACGGATCTCGCTGCCTCACTGTCTTCGGTTACCGGCACGGTGCGGCTGGCGGTGTTCCAATCGGCGGCACTGGCCCTCATGCCGGACTTCCTCACGTCCATGCGCGCGGAGTATCCCGAGGTCCGGGTCGAGATGACCCAGCGCGAGCCCGAAACCGCGCTCTACGAAACCTGGGCGCGGGACTTCGACATCGTCGTGGCGGAGCAGTACCCCGGCCATGCCGCGCCGCACCATCCGGGCCTTGACCGCGCCACCCTGACCAGCGACGCCATCCGGCTGGCCACCCCTCCCGTGGGGCTGGGCGGGGAAACCATCACGTCCCTGGCGGACACCGCTGCACTCCCATGGGTCATGGAGCCGCACGGCGCGGCATCCCGGCACTGGGCCGAGCAGGCCTGCCGTTCCGCGGGCTTCGAACCGGACGTGCGCTACGAAACCGCGGACCTCCAGGCCCAGATCCGGCTGATCGAGTCCGGAAACGCCGTCGCGCTCATGCCGGACCTCGTCTGGACGGGGCGCGAGAAATCGGTGCAGCTGCTGGAGCTGCCCGAGCTACCGCACCGCACCATCTTCACGTCGACGCGCAAGGCCGGACGCATCCACCCCGCCATCCTGGCCTGCCGTGAGGTGCTGGAGCGGGTGGCGGCCGCGCGGAGCTGAGTGGATTCGCACCGTTAACGCAAAGGGCCCCGGCTCCCTCGAAAGGGACCGGGGCCAAACGCGGAGAATGGGGGATTTGAACCCCCGAGGGCGTTAACCCAACACGCGTTCCAGGCGTGCGCCATAGGCCGCTAGGCGAATTCTCCATTGCTTCTGAATCAAAAGCAGGTCTTACTGTACCTGAGATTTCCGGCATCTCCCAATCGGGCTGCCCGGCCTGCTCCTGCGGGGCCGCTTCGCGCATTAACGAAAAAATGGACGCCCCCAATGCGCCCATTCCTGCGGTACTCCGTTGAGACGCCGGGTCCGGTCTCCCCAACAGGCCCTACGCCTCACAACCTTGAGATTGCCCCAATCGGTGTACATACCAATGTTCCGCTGAGACCCTCTGGTTTGGCAATGGAAATTAGAAACCATCCTTTGACCTGTTTCCCCGCGTGTTTGCGCGGCCGCTGGCAGGATGGTGGCATGAGCCAACTCCACGCACTGGTGGTCTACGTTCCGCTCCCACACAGCGAGAAGCTGTTGGCTGCCATCGGGGACGCCGGCGCCGGCCGCATCGGCGACTACAGCCACTGCGCGTTCACCACCCCGGGCACCGGCCACTTCACTCCCCTGGCCGGGGCACAACCGTTCATCGGAGCTGTGAACGAACCCGAGCAGGTGCCCGAACTCCGGATCGAGTGCGTCGTAGAGGAGGAAGTGCTCGACGGCGTGGTCCGGGCCTTGCGCGCGGCGCACCCCTACGAGGAGCCCGCTTTCATGACCTGGCCGGTGAAGGGGTGGCGGTAGGCGCCGGCCCGGATAAGCGCGGGCATGGATCAACCACCTGTTGCCCCATTGACGATCAGAAGGGCGGTGGGTCGGTTGCATGACCCGGCTCGCCGGCATCTCCACGGGCCCGTCTTGAGCTGTGCGCGCCGGCTGTGGACGTCGGGGGTATGGGTGGGTGGTCGGTGTGTTTTCGGCCGGTGGGGCTGGTCCACTCCAAGTCCCCGGCTCCGGTCTGCCGGGTTGTCCAGCGCGAGTGATGCTTGAGCGTGTGGTGGCGGCGGCAGAGTCCGGCGAGGTTGGCAGCTTCGGTGGTCCCCCCGAGCGCGGCGTCGTATGTGTGGTCGAGGTCCAGTTCGCGGGCTTTGATCCCGCAACCGGGGAAACGGCAGCGTGAATCCCGGGCCGTGAGGAGGCGTTTGAGGTCTTCGCCGGGTCTGTATCTGTCCACGGCCAGGACCGCGCCGGTGACCGGGTCAGTCAGGACCCTGTTCCAGCCCGTGGCTTGCCCGGCGAGGATCCTCGCCGTGGCGGGGTCGATGGGGTGGCGTCCGTCGAGTTCGGCCGGAACTTGGGTGGATGCAGCTTCGCGCACAATGGCTTGGGCCTCAGCGGCTTGGGTGGAGTCGTCCACGGCGGAGGGTTCGCGCTCGATCAGGGTCAGCACGGGGACGGTGACATCCACGCGGGCGGTGATGCCTGCCAGGAGTCCGTCCGGGGTGTCGTGCCCGGTGGGGGCGCCGCGGAGCAACAGGTCTGCGAGCAGATCGGCGCGGAGTTGATCGGTGTTCCGAGGCAGGACAGCGGTCCCGGTCCGATGGGTGGCCCGGGTTTGGCTGTCTTCGGCCAATTCAGCATGTACACGCGCCATCTGCGTGAGCCTGTCGTGGATGCCGTAGGCCACCGCTGCGGGCAGGACGGCGGCGAGTTCGGCCATGCCGTCGGGCAAAGGCGTGACCCGGACACGCCGTTCCCCGGCCGCCCGTTCATGCCGGGTGGCCAACGGTTCGGGCTGGGCTTTCTCGGCTTCCCGGACGGCCAGGCGCCGGACACGGGCCGGCGCCTCCCGTTCCGCGCACGGCACCACCACGGCCTCGTACCGGGCCAACGCGGCGGGATCGTCCAAGGGCGTGCCGGCGTCCTGGATGATCCGGGCGTGGGCCAGGCCGATCCGGCCCTGCGCCAAGGCCCCGAACGTTGCCGGGAAGCGGTCCAGCAGCTCGACCGCCTGGCACATCTGCCGCTGTATGGTGCGGTCGTTGGCGCGGGTCGCCGTCCCGATCTCGGCCGCCACCGCACGCTGCGCCAGCTCCACCGAATCCCACCGGGCGGTGTTGAATCCTGGCGGCCGGGCGCCGCTCATCACGTCCGCTACCCGCGACGCCAGGCCGAGGGTGTACTCCCGCAGGCCCTGCAAGCTGGCGATCGCTGATTCCAGGGACACCAATGTGGAGACCAGACCATCCAGCACCTGCAAAGGGTCGGGCCCCGCATCGGGGTGCGGTGCCCTCGCGCTCAGGTTGCTGGTGATCTCCATGGATCCATCCCATCACCGACCGCTGACATTATTGGCAGTCACCAAACTTGCCCGCCTCCGGTCAGGCGAAAATCACCGCATACACGTCAGTGGTGTCGAAGCCCCGGAAGACACCGACATCGACCTAAAGCTGACGACGGCGAAGCAGGACCCGTGTAAGGCAGCCGCCGGGGTCCCCGCCGGGGTCCCCGCCGAGATCGAATCGGCTGACGTGGCCATCTACCCCCCTGCTGGTGGAGGACATTGAAGCGCGGACCTGGGAGGTCACCGTGACCTCCGGGATCGGCACGACCATGTCCTTCGGAATCGCGGCGGAGACCATCGCTTCGCTCTAGTTTCTGTTGCCCGACGCCGGATTCGAGTGCCGCTGAAAGTTCGGGTAAGCTGGTCTGCGGCCCCTCATGTGGCGTCATCCTGTTGAACTCCCCCAGGACCGGAAGGTAGCAAGGGTAGATGGGCTCTGGCGGGTGCATGAGGGGTCACTTACTTTAAATGTCAGTCCCTACCGCTAGGTTTTCCCTGTGACTGTTACTACTGCCCTTTACCGCAGGTACCGCCCGGATTCGTTCGCGGACGTTATCGGGCAGGAACATGTCACGGAGCCGCTCATGACGGCGCTGCGCAAGAACCGCGTCAACCACGCCTACCTTTTTTCCGGCCCGCGCGGCTGCGGCAAAACCACCTCAGCCCGTATCCTGGCCCGTTGCCTCAACTGCGCCGAGGGGCCCACGGACACCCCGTGCGGCAAGTGCAACAGCTGCGTCGAACTCGCCCGCGGCGGTTCCGGTTCCCTTGACGTCATCGAGATCGACGCCGCCAGCCACGGCGGTGTGGACGACGCCCGCGATCTCCGCGAACGTGCCACCTTCGCCCCGGTGCGGGACCGCTACAAAATCTTCATCATCGACGAAGCCCACATGGTCACCTCGGCCGGCTTCAACGCGCTCCTGAAAATCGTCGAGGAGCCGCCGGAACACATCAAGTTCATCTTCGCCACCACGGAGCCGGACAAGGTGATCGGCACCATCCGCTCCCGCACGCACCACTACCCCTTCCGCCTGGTGCCGCCGGAACCGCTCATGGCCTACCTTGAGCAGCTCTGCGCCGCGGAGAACGTGCCCGTGGCCCCGGGTGTCCTGTCGCTCGTGATCCGTGCCGGCGGCGGTTCCGTCCGCGACTCCTTGTCCGTGCTGGACCAGCTCATGGCCGGCGCCGGAAGCAACGGGCTGGACTACGAGCTCGCCGTCGCGCTGCTGGGTTACACGCACGCTTCGCTGCTGGACGACGTCGTCGAGGCAGTTGCCGCGGGCGACTCCGCCACAGTCTTCCGCGCGGTGGACCGGGTCATCCAGACCGGGCACGATCCCCGCCGCTTCGTCGAGGACCTGCTGGAGCGCTTCCGCGACCTCATCATCGTCCAGGCCATGCCGGAGAGCGCCCGCGCCATCCTGCGCGGCATGCCGGAGGACCAGATCGCCCGCATGCAGGGTCAGGCCAGCGCCCTCGGTGCCGCTGAGCTCTCCCGCGCGGCGGACGTCACCAACACCGCGCTCACCGAAATGACCGGCGCCACCTCGCCGCGGCTGCAGCTTGAGCTGTTGTGCGCACGCATTCTGCTGCCCAGCGCCGACCAGACCGAGCGGGGAATCGCCGCCCGGATCGACCGTGTGGAGCGGCGCCTCAGCTACGGCGGCGCGCTTCCCGCTCCCGGCGGCGCCCCGGTTCCAGCCGGCGCCCCGGCGGAGGCGCTTGCGCCCGCTATTCCGGTCCAAACTATTCCCGTTCAGGCAGCCGCACAAGCGCCGGCAGTTCCGATTCAGGGCCCGACGCCGGAGCCCGCGCAGGTACCGCCCGCAGCTGCGGTTCCGGCCGCCTCAGTCCCGGAGACCGCCCGGGCGGCCGCCGCCGAGATGCCGGCCGCCGAGGCTCCGGCCGCTCCAAGCCGGGTCTCCGCCCCCCGGGTCACCACCAGCGACTGGCCCAGCGAGGAGAGCAACCCGCAGCCTTCGGCCGCACGCGAACCGCAGCAAGCTGCGGCTGCTCCGGCAGCGGCTGCACCCGCGGCCCCGCAGGCTCCGGCCGCGCCGATTGCCCAGCCGCCCGCTGCCCCTGCCCCTGCCCCCACCGGAAGTGCCGACGTCGAGGTGGTCCGCCGCGCCTGGCAGGACATCCTCCAGACACTCAGCAAGATCAAGCGAAGCAGCTGGGCTTTGGTCGGCGCCAACGCACAGGTGGCACGATTCGATGGTCAGACGCTGGTCCTGTCGTTCAGCACGGACGGCCTGGCCACCGCGTTCAGCCGGGCCGACCATGCGGAGAACCTTCGCCAGGCGATCCACAAGACCATCGGCATCGACTGCCAGATCACCGCCATCGCAGGCAGCAACAGTTCAGGGAGCTCTGCGCCAAACCCAAAAGCACCGGCTAACCCGGAAGCCCCGGCACAGGTGCCGGCGGCCGCGCCCGCCATGCCCGCTGCTTCCGCTGTGCCCGCGCCGTCCGAGGTGGACACCGCCTGGGGTCTCGCGCCCGCGGGTAGTTCTGTGCCCCCGGGTAGTTCTGTGCCCGGTTCCGGTCCCCTTTCCAACGCCGGTGCGGTTTCCGCGCCCGATTCTGCACCCGATCCTGCACCGCGGCAGGAGCCCTCTGCTGCGAGCTCAGCCGTGCCTGTGTCCAGCCCATCATTCGACCGGTCCGACGCGCCCGACACCAAACCAAATGACACCCAGCCTTCGCAGCAGGCTGCCGATCAGCCGCCGTCCGGGGACTACTCCTATTCCGACGACGACTGGGGTCCCCCGCTCGACGAAGATGCCCCGCCGCTGGACGAAGAACCGCCCATGGACTGGGTTCCGCCGTCGGACTCCGGCTGGGGGTCCGTGTCCGCAGCAGCGACCACGCAGCCTGCCGTCGCCGCTCCTTCGGCTGCCGCCGTTCCTTCTTCAGCTGCCGCCGCCGCTCCTGCTGAGACCGCCGACGTCACACGGGAGGCCGCACCCGGGTCTGACACCTCGAATGACCCTTGGTCCCGCGCGGTGGAGCAGTCCCCGGGCTCGTGGGTGGTGGGCACCGCCAGCAATGTCGGGACCCAAGTCCCGGCTGATTCAACACCGGACAGCACAACACCAGACCAGACGCAGCCCTCACAGGCCGGCATCAATTCCGGCACGCCGGTGTACGAGCCTGCCGCGGCGCAGGTGCCTGCCCGGCCCCAGGTCCAGCAGGCTCCCGCATCGGCCCCTCCCGCGCCGGCCGCCCCCGCATCGGTCTCCCCCGCTCATGCCCAGCCCCAGGCGAACAGTTGGGCGATGGTTCCGGCGTCCGCAGCCGAGGTCGGTGGCAACGTTGCCGGCAAGCAGAGCCTCTATCAGCGGCTTTCGAACAGCCCGGAAGCCCTTGCCGGACGCATCCAGGTGCCCGCCAGGGCGGCAAGCGCGACGGCCACGATGGTCGAGGACGTCCCGAGCGCAGATGACGAGACCATCGAGGAATCGGGCGTGTTTGGCCGGGCCGCCGTCGAGCGTATTCTGGGCGGGAGACTCTTGGAAGAGCGTTCCCTCGACGGCACTCCCCTGATGCGCCGCTGACCGCCGCCGGTCACCGTCCGCCAACAAAAACCCTACTGAACGCCGCCACTGAACACGGCCATTGAACAAGCGAGGACATTGTGTACGAAGGTGCAGTTCAAGAGCTGATCGACGAGCTCGGCCGGCTCCCCGGCGTCGGCCCGAAGTCGGCCCAGCGCCTTGCCTTCCACATCCTTGAGGCCGACCCCGAGGACATGAAACGCCTGGTCGCTGCCATCACCACCGTCAAGGAACGCGTGAAGTTCTGCACCATCTGCGGAAACGTCACCGAGCAGGAAACCTGCAACATCTGCCGCGACCCGCGGCGGGACCCGTCGGTGATCTGCGTCGTCGAAGAATCCAAGGACGTGCTCGCCGTCGAACGGACCCGCTCCTTCCGCGGCCGATACCACGTGCTGGGCGGGGCCATCAATCCGATCGCCGGCATCGGCCCGGAACAGCTGCGGATCCGCGAACTCCTGACGCGACTCAACGACGGCGCCGTCCAGGAAATCATCATCGCCACAGACCCCAACCTCGAAGGCGAAGCGACGGCCACCTACCTTGCCCGCATGCTGAAGACGATCGGTATCACCGTCACCCGGCTCGCCTCAGGCCTGCCGGTGGGCGGGGATCTCGAATACGCCGACGAAGTCACCCTGGGCCGCGCCTTCGAGGGCCGCCGCAACGCCCTGTCCTGATTCAGGCGGCCGGGTTGGCCGTGGCATTGCTTACCGTCTGCCCCCATTTAGCCCGGCCCTAATCCAAGGACGTTCCCTCCCGGTTGCCCAGCGATGGGGCCATCCCGGGCGTCGAAACCCCTGGAGTTCCGGGCCGCTTTTTGACTGGAAGCCAAAGCAAGTGGGAGGGAACGTCACGCCCGGCCCCTATGCCCGTGACGTTCCCTCCCGGTTGCCCAGCGATGGGGCCATCCCGGGCGTCGGAAACCCCGGAGTTCCGGGCCGCTTTTTGGCTGGAAGCAAAAGCAAGTGGGAGGGAACGTCACGCCCGGGCCCGACGGCGGCCCGCCAGCACTCCCCCGGCGGACACCAATCCGGCGGTCCCCAGCTGCCCGGCGATCCCGATGACGGAGAGCGGAAAAGCAGACTGGAGTTCGTCGCTGGGCACCCCGTTGATGCAGGGGACATCGTAGGCAGGACCCTCCATTGAGCGCTGCAAGGAAACCAGGAACCACCCCGGATCACGGTCCGGCGGCACCAGGTCGGAGGCAAGCGTCCAGTAAAGGACGGCCGGATTCCCTGCGGTGAGCCACACGACCCGCTCGCTGTGCAGTATGGTTTCGTTCCGCACCGGACCTCCGATGCACTCGTAGGAAACGTAGCGACCGGCACTGTCCCGCTCGACGTTCACTGCAACGGAGACCGGTTCGGCGGCCAGCGTACCCGGCAGCAGGAGAAAAGCGGTCGCAAGATTCCCGACCGCAAACAAACTCGTCGCAAACACGGTCAGCACGGCTCCCGGAAGCCGCGCCGCGAAGCAGGCCCGGAACCCCATGCCGATCATGGCGAAAACACCTGCTTCGAAGAGAACCAACAGCAGTGCCAGAAGCTCCAGGCCAGGCAGCGGCGGCATGCTCCCTTCCGGGACCTCCGGCAGGCCGGAAGCAGGATCCACGGAGAGCACGCCACTGGCCGGTACAGGCTGCAGCACGCGGATCCCCAAGAGAAGCCCGACACCGAGCAGGCCAAGCACAAGCCCGCGCAGCAGGCACGCCAGCAGGCGGGGAGGCACGGTCGGCGCTGTTGTCCTGCCGCGGGTGAATCCCCACACGGCACCGAGGACGGCCGCCGCCACGGAGAGCGTGCCTCCGCTCAGGAGATAGGTAATAAGGGGCGGCACCGGCCCCCAGCCGATAAGGACGAGCCAGGCAAGAATGGAGTAAGTAGTCGCACCCGCCCCTGCCAATACCGCGACGATCACAATCCAGAACGACGGCCTGCCGAACGCGGCCACAGCGTCCACCCAGGCGTCACGGGCCGTCTCGGCCGCCGCCACCCGGAACGGCACCCGAACCGGGGCCGGACCGCCGCCGTCCGGTCCACGACCGCCGTCGTCATCCTCCGGTCCGCCGCCGTCCGGTCCACGACCGCCGTCGTCATCCTCCGGTCCGCCGCCGTCCGGTCCACGACCGCCGTCGTCATCCTCCGGTCCGCCGTCGTCGTACAGGTCCCGGCCGATCTGCTCGTAGCGGGGCTCGTCCTCAGGCGGCTGGCCGGAGACCATGGCGCCTCAGGCGATCCGGGTGCCCAGAGCCAGGCGCCGGGCAGGCGTGTGGAGGGAACGCCAGCCAAGCCGTAGCAACAGCCCGGCCAGTCCGAGTTGCAGCGCCAGGCCGAGCGGCCACAGCGGAGTGCTCTGCTTGAGGTACTGCGGCTGGACCTTGCCGTTGGCGCAGGGATACGTCCCGTCCGGCCCGGCGAGCGCCCCCCGGGCGCCCTGGCTGATGTTCTCGATCATGCCGCCGGAATAGTAGTAGGGAGATCCCTGCCGTTCCGGGTACGGAATGGCGTCGGCCACCACCACGTAGGGGTTCATCGCCAGCAGCCAGGCCACCCGCTCGGTACGCAACACATCCTGCTCCACAAGCGGGCCTTCGCAGGTGTATTCCGGAGAAGCCGGATAGGCACCGGGGCCGTACTCCATCCCCTTGTACTGCGGCTGGTTGGCCATGACGGTTCCCTGGGTCAGCTGCACGCCCAGGCCGAAAGCAATCAGCGAGCCGACCACCAGCGCTGCCACCGTCAAGTACGTGACCACAATCGAGAACAGGGGCCGGCCGGCGAGGGCCGAAATGCCCACGCCGATCCCGCAGACTACGGCCACTTCGACGGCCAGCATCAGCAAGGACACCAACACGTGCCCGGGTGTCAGCCCGCCAAGCAGCACCGCAAAGATGAGGAACGGCGCGCTGGCCGCCAGGAAGGCGATCGCCGCCAGCCAAGCGGCACAGAACTTACCCCAGAGGATCTGCCCGGGCGTGAGCAGGGTGATCTGGAGGATCGCCAGCGTGCCGCCCGCCCGGTCGCCGTTGACGGCGTTGGCGGACAAGGCGGGCGCCACCAGGAGGGCGAAAAGCAGCACGAAGGCCAGTACCACTTCGAAGATCGCGGACCCCGGCCCGGCCGGCTCAGGCGCGCCGTCCGGAACGGGCATCGAGTTCCGAACCTCCATGGAGGCGTTCCAACCGGCCCAGGTGAGTGCCGTGACGAAGCCGATCACCACGAACCAGATACCCAGCATGATGTACCAGCCGCGCGAGCGCAGCCGCTGCTTCATCTCCAGCACCACCACGTCGCCGATCCCGCCGAAGTAAGCGGCGACGGCGCCCCGGGCGACAGCCGGGTCCGGAACCGGTGCGGGTCCCGGGAGAGTCTTTTCCGTGCTCATTTCCGCTCCGTTTCCAGGCTCATGTACGTCTCTTCCAG
Organism: Curtobacterium sp. LFS079; assembly: GCF_047977865.1. Taxonomy (NCBI): domain Bacteria; kingdom Bacillati; phylum Actinomycetota; class Actinomycetes; order Micrococcales; family Microbacteriaceae; genus Curtobacterium; species Curtobacterium sp. LFS079. Next base: position 376,293 of record NZ_JBFPFO010000003.1, on the reverse strand, counting down.
GGCCCCGCTTGCCGGTCCGAAGGACACGACGCCGATCCCCGCGGTGACGAGGTCCCGCAGCAGGGCGGCAGCGCCGTCGTCGTGGCTCAACATCAGCGATACCGAGGGACGGCGGCCGCTTCCGGCCTGGAACTCAAGACCCAGTTCGGTGAGCTTCGCGGCGAGTGCCGCCGGGTCCAGGGCGGTGATGGCGTAGCGCCGGCCCTGTTGCGCTGCTTCCTCGATGGTCTGGTGCTTGACGGTGCGGCCCTGGTTGACGAACACGGCACCGTCGGCGATTTCATCGAGTTCGCTCAGCACATGCGAGGACACCACCACGGACTTCCCGGCTGCGGCCAGGTTCCGCAAGAGCGTCCGCAGCTCCACGCGGGAGCCGGGATCCAGGCCGGCCGCGGGTTCGTCCAGGAGCAGCACGGAAGGGTCGTGGACCAGCGCCCGGGCCAGGCTGAGCCGCTGCTGCTGGCCCTTGGAAAGCACGCGGGCGGGCTGGTCGGCGAGATCCTCCAGCCGGACCAGGGCGAGCAGTTCCGCCACCCGGCCGCCGATCCCGGCTTTCGGCAGGCGATAGAAGCGCGCCATCTGCACCAGGATCTCCCGGGCCGTGAGGGATTCCCATACGCCAAGGGTGTCCGGCATCCAGCCGAGCCGGCGCCGAACGGCCGCGCTGTCCCGCGCCGGATCCAGGCCGTCTACCGTAATGGTGCCGCCATCCGGCTGCAGCAGCGAGGCAAGCATCAGCAGCAGCGTGGTCTTGCCCGCCCCGTTGGGGCCGATCAGTGCGGTGACCCGCCCGCCGGGGGCCTCGAAGTCCATGTGCTCGACGGCGTGGACGGAACCGAAGCGGCGGGAGACACCCACCGCGGAAACCCCGGAAGCCAGCGGCGCCCGGGTGGTTTCAGGAATTTCTGCAACGGACATACTCCACCTCTGTTTCCCCCTACAGAGCTTGAACCTGCGCGGCGGACATGCCCGCAGGCCGCATCGTTCCTCGATCGTACGCCGTGGCGAAAGTCACCCACATCCACCCTGGGCCGAGATTTGGTCACAATTCCCGGGCCCGGGACACACGGCGATAAACTGGCCGAATAAGCCACGCTGGCATGCCGTAAATTGGCCGTGCGGTGTTTCGATTCCCAAGTGATGCAGTGAGGGTGCGCGCATGAGTATGCCCACTACCGAAGTGAAAAGCGACGAGCTGGCCGCGCAGCCTGCCAAGACCAAACAGCTGATCGTCCAGAAGTTCGGCGGCTCCTCCGTGGCCGACGCCGCGGGCATCCAGCGCGTTGCCCGCCGGGTCGTCGACGCGCAGAAGGCTGGCAACGAGGTCGTCGTCGTCGTTTCCGCCATGGGCGACACCACCGACGAGCTCCTGGACCTCGCCGCCCAGGTCACGGATTCCGCGCCGGCCCGCGAGATGGACATGCTCCTCTCCGCCGGCGAGCGCATTTCCATGGCCCTGCTCGCCATGGCCATCAACAAGTTCGGCGCGTCCGCCCAGTCCTTCACCGGGTCCCAGGCGGGCATGATCACCGACGGCATCCACGGCAAGGCGCGCATCATCGACGTCGACCCGCACCGCATCCGCACCGCCCTGGACAAGCAGCACATCGCGATCGTGGCCGGCTTCCAGGGCATGACCCGGGCCACCAACGAAATCACCACGCTGGGCCGTGGCGGCTCGGACACCACCGCCGTCGCACTGGCCGCGGCCCTGGAAGCGGACGTCTGCGAGATCTACACCGACGTGGACGGCGTGTACACGGCGGACCCGCGCGTGGTCGCTTCCGCGCAGAAGATCGACACCATCTCCAGCGAGGAAATGCTGGAACTGGCCGCCTCCGGCGCGAAGATCCTGCACCTGCGCTGCGTGGAGTACGCCCGCCGTTTCGGCGTGCCGCTGCACGTGCGTTCCTCATTCAGCCAGAACGAAGGCACCTGGGTCCTGCCCGGTGCCGATGACAAGATCACGACTCAAGAGGGAGTTGCCTTGGAGCAGCCAATCATCTCCGGCGTGGCCCACGACCGGTCCGAAGCCAAGGTCACTGTGGTCGGCGTCCCGGACATCCCCGGCAAGGCCGCGGCGATCTTCCAGGTCATCGCCGATGCGCACTCGAACATCGACATGATCGTCCAGAACGTGTCCACCCACGGCACCGGCCACACGGACATCTCCTTCACCCTGCCCATCGTTGAGGGGGCCGACGCCCTCGCCGCCCTCCGCGCCGCCCAGGGCGAGATCGGCTTCGAGAGCATCGAGTACGACGAGAACGTCGGCAAGCTCTCCCTGATCGGCGCCGGCATGCGTTCGCACCCCGGCGTTTCGGCCACCTTCTTCAAGGCCCTGTCCGACGCCGGCATCAACATCAACATGATCTCCACCTCGGAGATCCGCATCTCGGTGGTCACCAGCGCCGACAAGCTGGACGACGCCGTGCGCGCCATCCACGCGGCTTTCGAGCTCGACGGCGATGCCGAAGCCACCGTCTACGGCGGCACCGGCCGCTGAGGCAGGCTGATACACGGCTTAAACGAAGGACCGGGGCTTGTGAGGTCTCCCCTTTAGCGGCCAGCAACCGGTCTGAGAAGGCTCCGTCCCCACTTGGGACGGAGCCTTCTTCGCGTAGCAGTATGCCCGTCGTCAACAGGTCCTGGTCGAGCGAGACCACCGTTCCTGGAGCAGGGCATCGACACCACCACCGCCGAAGGCCGGATGGTCTACCGGCTGCTGGCCGCCGTCGCCGAGTTCACTCATCACGCGAACCGCCCATAAGTTCGCACCACACCTTTGCGGTGTTTGAGGAGGCTTTCGGCCCAAATTCGTTCCAACGATGTAATCTGCTGTGGAGGCGGAAACTGACCTGCGCGCGGAAAAGGGAAAAGTTGGCAATAACCATGCGGGACGTGGCCCGGGCAGCCGACGTGTCGATCAAGACCGTGTCCAACGTCATCAATGAACATCCAAACATCAAACCCGGGACCCGCGAGCGGGTATTGCTGGCCATCGAGAATCTTGGCTACCAGCCCAATCTCTCTGCCCGCGGGCTAAGGTCGGGACGAACAGACGTCATTAGCCTCATCATTCCGGATCTAAAAAACGCGTACTTTGCCGAGCTGGCTGACGCCGTCATGACTGCCGCGTCGAAGCGGGGGAAAGTCGTGATCATCGAGCAAAGCGGCGGCCTGCGGGAACGTGAACTGGAGATCCTGCACGGCCCCCGGATGCGCATGGTCGATGGCGTCCTGTACAGCGTGCTGGGCCTTAGCCAGCAGGACGCGGATCTTATTGACATTCCGACACCGATCGTCCTTCTCGGTGAGCGGATCTTCAACGGTCCTGCGGATCACGTGACAATGCAAAACATTGAAGCTTCGCAAGCTGCCACGGAACATCTTTTGGAACGCGGGCGAACCAGGCTACTCGCCTTCGGGGCCCACCGGAATGAAGTCATCGGCTCAGCCGGACTTCGCTTGGAAGGCTACCGCCGCGCCCTGCAGAAGGCCGGATTGGAATATCTGGATGAGCTGGCCATCGACGTCCAGTCGTGGCACCGCGCCGACGGTGCCCAGGCTATGCGCAAGGTTCTCGAGTCCGGCTTAACGTTCAACGGCGTCGTGGCCTTCAACGACTCCATCGCCCTGGGGGCTATGCGCGTCATGCAGGACGCGGGTTTGAAAATCCCGGAGGACGTGGCAATCATCGGCTTTGACGACATCGACGAGACCCGGTACTCGCTCCCAACCTTGTCAACGATCGATCCCGGCCGGCGGGAGATAGCCGAAACCGCCGTCTCAATGCTCCTTGAACGCATCGACGGCCCGGACGTGGCAACGCCGGCCCGGGAGTTCGAGGCCGGATTCAAGGTTATCTGCCGGGGGTCCACGGCTATCCCGACAGCATCCGCAGCTCTCACTTAACTTCTGCTTGACATGTAAGCCGCGTCACATCACTATTGTTTTACAACGATTACTTACATCGATGTAAAAGCTTCCGATCCTTCTGTTGTCCCATTTCAGCATCCGGCTCCTTCCAGCCAGCACCGGCGGTAGGACCGCCAGACCCTCACTGCTCTGCGTCCAGGGGACGCTCATGCACCACCGAAGGGAATCTACGTGAACAAGAAAGCAATCGCAGCGGCTATGTCAGCCGCGGCCCTGGCTGCCACGCTGGCGGCTTGCAGCGGCGGCGGGGATACCGCCGCGGCCGGCTCCGCCAGCACCTGCACCAACAAGATCATCCATGCCGATGCACCGAAGGTCTCCGTGTGGGCTTGGTACCCCAACATGGCCACGGTTGTTGACAACTTCAACAACTCCCACACAGACGTCCAAGTCTGCTGGACGATTGCCGGCCAAGGCGCGCCGGAGTACGCGAAGTTCCAAACCGCCATCCAGGCCGGCAAGGGCGCCCCTGACGTCATCATGCTTGAGGCTGACCAGCTGACGGGTTTCGAACTGCAGAACGCACTTGTCGACCTGAGCAAGTATGGTGCCGCCGACGTGAAGAAGAACTTCAGTGCGGGCTCCTGGAAGGACGTCTCCCAAGGCGATTCGGTTTACGCGATTCCGGTCGACGGCGGCCCGATGGCCATGATCTACCGCAAGGACGTGCTCGACAAATACGGCATCAAGCCGCCGGCAACATGGGCGGAGTACGAGGCAGCAGCGCAAAAGGTCAAGGACGCCGGGGGCCCGGCTTTTGGGGATTTGGGAAGCAATGTCCCTGCCGCCCTGACCGCACTCATGGCACAAAAGGGCGCCGTTCCCTTTACCTATGACCTGGCGGACCAGAAGAATATCTCCATTCACCTGGACAGCCAGCCTGCCAAGGATGTGCTGAATTATTGGGCAGGTCTGGTGAAGAAAGGCCTCGTCGGCACCCAGGACCAGTTCACCACTGACTACATCTCAGGAATGGTCGGCGGCAAATACGCCACATACATTTCTGCGGCTTGGGCCCCGGGCTACCTCACCGGTTCCGGCGTAGGCAAGGGAAAGGAAAAAGGAACGTTCGCTGTGGCACCGCTTCCCCAATGGAACCCCAGCAATCCCGTCTCCGTGAACTGGGGAGGATCTACCTTCGCCGTCACCTCACAAGCCAGCGACCAGAAGCTGGCCGCCGAAGTCGCCAAGGGACTCTACGCCGACGACGCCTCGCTCACGGATGGCTGGAAGACCCAAACGATCTTCCCGCTCAACCAAAACGTGCTGAAGTCGGACGCGTTCACCAATAACGCCGTCGACTTCTTTGGCGGACAGACCGCCAATAAGGACATCTACATCCCGGCCGAAAACGCCTACAAAGGCTTCAACTACAGCCCGTTCAGCGTGTACTACTACGCCCAGCTGCAGGCCGAGACCGTCAAGATCAATTCAGGCAAGATCAGCGGAGACGAAGCAGCCACCGAGCTGCAGGGGATCATGGTGAACTACGCCAAGAGCCAAGGCTTCACGGTCAACTAACAGCCCGTCCCGTTCCGCGGCCGCAAGGGCTGGGGAACGGGACGGATCCTATCGATAGAAAGCAATAGGACAGATCATGGCAGTTCACGGGTCAACGGTGACATCGTTGCCGCACGGTTCCTCAACCGACCAAGCGACACCCCCGGTACCACCTGAGCGCACGGTTCGTTCCCGAAGCGAAAGGATGAATGCACGACGTGCCCGGACCGGGTGGCTGTTCATTGCACCCTTCGGCATCGTTTTCGTCGCGTTCCTGCTGGCGCCGCTGGCCTACGCCCTGTACCTCAGCCTGTTTACGAAAGGCCTTGCCACGGGCACGCGCTTCAGCGGCTTGGAGAATTACCTCCATGCGTTCTCAGACCCACAGTTCCTCAAAGGCGTGTGGTTCGTTGTCCGATTCTCTATGGTCCTCATACCGGTCCAAATGGCTGTGTCCCTGGCTGCGGCACTCGTGCTGGACCACCTTACGACCCGGCTGGCCAGGTTCTCCCGGCTCATGATCTTCCTGCCATATGCGGTCCCCGCGGTCATCGGGGCCCTCATGTGGGGGTTTCTCTACAGTCCTACGTTTGGGCCGATGCAGCAGGTATTTTCGCTGTTCCACGCCTCGGCACCCTTCCTGCTCAGTCAGGACAACGTCTTCTATGGCCTACTCAACGTCGTGACATGGCAGTGGGCGGGCTACTACATGATCATCATCTATGCCGCGCTCCAGGGAATTGACCCTTCGCTTTATGAAGCCGCCAGGATTGACGGAGCTTCCGCATGGCAGGTCGCTTTTCGCATCAAAGTGCCCTTGGTTTCTTCGGCGCTGGTCCTGATCCTCATCTTTGCGTTGATCGGAACCCTTCAGTTCTTCTCCGAACCCCAGATCCTTGGGCCGGTAGCCAATGGAAGCATCACCCCGGATTTCACGCCGAACATCTACGCCTTCAACCTCGCTTTCGGCTACGCCCAGTTCAACTACGCCTCTGCAAAATCGTTCTCCCTCGGCATCATCGTCTTCATCGCCGTATACGTCTTCATGTTCGCCACCCGTAAGAAAGGGAGCACCCTCTCATGAGCGCCGTTACAACCGTTGTCCCGGCCGGCACCCGGATGCCCCGGCCCCGCCGCAACCTGGTTGCTCATGTCTTTCTGGGCGTCCTGGTCCTGTACTTCCTTGCTCCGATCTGGTGGCTCTTCGTTGCCAGCACGAAAGACGCCCAAGGGCTTTTCGCCGGTTCGGCCGGCGCAATGTGGTTCGACAAGAATTTCAACTTGTTCGCAAACATCCAGGACCTCTTCACCTATAACCGCGGGGAATATGTGCAGTGGCTGGGCAATTCCCTGCTTTACGCGCTCAGCGGCGGATTGGGCGCCACCGCAATCTCTGTCCTGGCCGGTTACGGGTTCGCCAAGTACAAGTTCCGGGGCCGGAACCTGACGTTCGCATTGCTGCTGGGCGCCGTGATGGTCCCCATGACCGCGCTCGTGATCCCGACATTTATCCTGATGTCCAACCTCAAACTTACCGACACGGTATGGGCGGTCATCCTGCCCTCGTTGCTTAGCCCCTTCGGGGTCTACCTGATGCGCGTCTACACGGCAGAAGCCGTCCCCGACGAATTGCTCGACGCCGCCAGGGTCGACGGGGCCGGGGAGCTGCGGACCTTCTTCCAAGTCTCCTTGCCCCTGCTTCGTCCAGCCTTGGTGACTGTCCTCTTACTCTCCGTCGTCGGGACCTGGAACAACTACTTCCTGCCCCTGGCCATGTTGTCCACGGAGAAGCTCTATCCCCTCACTGTCGGGATCGGGCTCTGGGAGCAACTGGCCTCTTCCAACAACGGCGGCGGCCATTCGCTCTGGAGCCTGATCATCGTCGGCTCCTTCATCTCCATCATTCCCCTCGTGGTGGCATTCCTCACCCTGCAAAAGTACTGGCAAGGCGGACTGTCCCTCGGCAGCCTCAAATAAAGCTTCCGCCGCACATCACGTAGACAAACCCCTGCCACCCCTTTACCCGAAAGCAGACCATGGTTTCCGCACGCCTTACCATCGACCCGCAATTCGCCGTCGGCGATGTCAATCCCCGCCTCTTCGGTTCGTTCGTTGAACACCTCGGACGATGCGTCTACGACGGCATCTACGAGCCCGGCCACCCCAGCGCAGATTCCGACGGTTTCCGCGCCGACGTCATCGAGCTCGTCAAGGAACTGGGAGTCTCCACGATCCGCTACCCCGGCGGCAACTTCGTGTCAGGGTTCCGATGGGAGGACAGCGTCGGACCTAAGGAACAGCGGCCCCGCCGCCTCGACCTTGCCTGGCACTCCATCGAAACCAATGAAGTCGGCATGCATGAGTTCAGCACTTGGTTGGAGAAGGTGGGAAGTGAACTGATGCTTGCCGTCAACCTCGGCACCCGCGGCACCCTGGAGGCCCTGGACTTGTTGGAGTACTCGAACATCCGCTCCGGAACAGAACTCTCCGATCGCCGCGCCTTGCATGGGCGCGTGGAGCCCTACGGCGTGAAGATGTGGTGCCTCGGAAACGAAATGGACGGACCGTGGCAGCTGGGACACCGGTCCGCAGCCGACTACGGCAAACTCGCCTCGCAGACGGCCAAGGCCATGCGTCAGCTGGATCCTTCCATCGAACTCGTGGTCTGTGGCTCGTCCAGCGCCCATATGCCGACGTTCGGAGAATGGGAACGGGTTGTCCTTAGCCATACCTACGACGACGTCGACTACATTTCCTGCCACGCCTACTACGAAGAGAAGAACGGAGACTTGGATTCGTTCCTTGCCTCCGCCTCCGACATGGATCACTTCATCGAATCCGTGGTCGCGACTGCGGATCACGTCAAAGCGGTAAACGGCAGCACGAAAACCATCAACATTTCCTTTGATGAATGGAACGTCTGGTACCTCGAGCGGTTCCAGAACGTAGACAAACTCGAAGGATTAGACAACTGGCCCACGGCGCCACGGCTTCTTGAAGACGCATACTCCGTGGCCGACGCAGTCGTCTTCGGCAACCTGCTGATCTCCCTGCTCAAGCACGCCGACCGTGTCACCTCCGCTTCGCTGGCCCAACTCGTCAACGTCATCGCCCCGATCATGACCGAACCAGGGGGGCCTGCGTGGAAACAGACCACCTTCTACCCCTTCGCGCTGACCTCCAGGCTGGCCAAGGGAATCGCCCTGGACGTGAGGCTGGATGCGGACACCTACAGCACTGACGCCTACGGAACCGTGCCGCTCATCGACGCCGTCGCCACATTCGACCCGGATGCGGCAACAACCTCGGTCTTCCTCGTCAACCGCTCACAGACCGAGGAGGCAACCGTAACCATCGACCTGACAGCCCTCGAAAGCGTCATCGTTCTGGATGCACAAACCCTCTCCGACACGGATGTCTACGCCAAGAACACCCTAGACGAGCCGGACCGCGTCAGCCTGCACCCGAATAAGAGTGCGGTGGTGCGTAACGGCGTTGTGGAAATCACCCTGCCTCCGGTCTCCTGGACAGCGCTCAACCTAGGTTGAAATGGCCGCACAGGGTCCGCCCGCGCGGCCAGGACGATCTCAAGCTCCCCGAGCGCCGAAGGACATGTGCGTCTGTTCAGGCGCCGGGTGTACTGTCGGGTCAGCCGGCCAGCCGGTTGAGCTTGCGGACTTGGTTGGCAGGCTCGATCAGCAGCACCCGGACGCCGTGCTCGCGAAGCTCGTGACCGACGAACTCGGCGTAGCCCTCGACCGCATGCTTGGTAGCGGCGTAGACGGCCTTGAAGGGCGCTGGGATCAGAGCGAGTACCGAGGAGACGTTGACCACGTCGAGATCGAGGAACGTCACCCCGGCGAGCGGCTCGGCGTTCGCCGCGTTGCGGCTCGTGCCGACCACCGCGAAGCCGGCGTCCACGAGGGTGAGCGCTGCTGCCCGCCCGATCCCGGAGGAGGCGCCCGTTGTCGTGCGCTGTGCGGGGTCGCCTGTGCTCAGGTCGACACCGTCCGCACCGGGTTCGTCCGCGTCCGGAAGGACGAAGGCCATCCGACGATCAATTGGCTGGTACTGGCTCGGTGTGGCCGTTGAGAGCCTTCTCGACGTCGTCGGCGACCAGATAGTTGCTGATCGCGATGGCGGCGGCGGACCCGGCGGCCGCGGCGTTGATCAGCTGGGCGGTGGGGTCCACGACGTTGCCGGGCGCCCACACGCCGTCGATGCTGCTGCGACCGGTGCGATCGGTGGCGACTCAGCCGTCGTCATTGACTTCGCAGCCCAGGGCGCTCAGCAGCTCGTCTGACGGTACGAAGCGTGGGCCGACGAACAGCGCCGTACGTCTGACCATCGGCCCCACGGCGAGCTCGACACCGCGGACGCCGGTCTCGTCGGACACGATCCGTGTCACTTCGCCATCGACGATCCGCACGCCGCGAGCGACCAACCGCTCCCGCTCGGTGGGGAAAGAAAACCACATCGTCGGACCACTGCCGGATCAGCATCGCCTGGCGCAGGCTGAACGGACGGTCCTCCCCTCCGATCACTCCCAGCGCGCTGTCGCGTACCTCGTAGCCGTGGCACTACGGGCAAAAATGCACATCCTGGCCCCACCGCGGGCGCAGGCCCGGGATCTCGGGGAGCTCATCGCGAAGCCCCGTCGCTACCACCACCGCGCGTGCGCCCAGCCGCCCGCCCTCGGCCAGGCGCACGGCGAACCGCGCCCCGTCGAGGCGGTCGATGCCGACCGCTCGGCCCGCCAGTAGCTCCCCGCCGTAGCTGGCGACCTCTCGCCTGGCCGTGGACAGCAGCTCGGCCGGGTCCATGCCGTCGCGGGACAAGAAGCCGTGCAGATGCGCCGACGGGGCGTTGCGCGGTTCGCCGGCATCGACGACCACCACCCGCCGTCGGGACCGCCCCAACATCATCGCCGCCGACAATCCAGCCACCCCGCCACCGGCCGCAGCGATCGAGCTGTTCCTCGACCGGGGTGTCGCCGGGACCCGGGTGGAAGATATCCTGGCCGCGACCGGCGTGAGCGTGGGCAGCTTCTACCACCACTTCCGCGACAAGCTCAGCCTGGCCGCCACGGTCTATCTGGAACACTTGCAGCGCTTCCAGGGCGACCTGCTCGTCGAGCTTGACCGCCACGAGCGCACCGAGGACGCCGTCCGCGGGCTGGTGGTGGCCTACCTACGGTGGGCCGGGGCTGATCCGCGCGCTATCGGCTACCTGCATCAGTGCCGCGAGCCCAACGTCGTCGAGATCTCCGAAGGGGAAGAAGCTCGGCTCAAGCAAGGCCTTTACGGTCGGCTCGCCGGCTGGCTCGGCGAACGCGCCGCGACCGGGGAGCTACGAGAGCTGCCGCACGAGCACAGCCTTGCGCTATGGCTCGGGCCGGCCGAACAGCTCGTTCGGGCCGCCATCGAACCCTCCGGGCATTCCACCACACCGGAACCCGACGTCCTGGCCGCGCACTTCGCCCAGGCCGAACGAGTCCTCGCCGACGCCGCCTGGGAAGCCCTTCGACGCCCCGCCCCGGGCGACACTGCCGATCAAGCGCGCTAGGAGCGGCCAGCGGCGGCGCGGCAGCAACCACAATCCCCGCCGATCTGGGACGACGCCCACGAGGACAAGAAATGCCTCTGCGCGAAGGCGTTCGTTCTCTTGGGCATAAAACTGCTCCCCGAAAGTCAGAACTGGTTTCTCAGTCCAAGCTTCGGGGAGCAGTTCAGCTTGCGCTCCGGTCCCTTTGTTTCCTGCGGCAGCCTGCCGGCCTAACCGTAGTCGGTAGTGGTCGGCCCCGGGTCATCACGCACTGCGTAATGGTGGCCCTCTGCGTCTGTTTCGACCACAAAATGTGTCAGGTCTTCTGCCGAAGCCTGCTCGAAGTCATCGTGCTTGTGAACCACGGGCGCATCGGTATCGCCCTGGGTAGCGGGCCCGAACACAGCCTGCAGACGCGCCGTCACATGCATGAAACTGTCCAGCACACGTCCCACAACATCCCACCTCCTTCCCCTCAGCGGGGTCCGGCGATCGAGCCGTTCCCGAGTGGTTCCAGTGGTTCAATGATACGCCCGGCGCCCCGGAATAAGGCGGGCTGGGCCCGGTTCCACGGGAGCTGCACGGTCAGCGGAGGGACTTGTCCGCGGGGTTCTTCGGCACCACGTAACTGCTGCCGTCGGCCCTGTGCTTGGTTTCCCACTGCAGGGTTTCGGCCTGGCGCTGGCGCAGCAGGATCCGGTTGGCTTCCGTCATTTCGTGGTCCAGCGAACTGCTGTGGGCCGGGCCGAAAACAACGCGCAGCCGCCCGGTTACGCGCATGAACCTCTGGGCAAATGATTCCTTGGCCACTCCTGCTCCCTCCGTGGGGTTCCTCGTAGCACCAGAGTACACTAATTGTTAGTGCACTAATAATTAGTGCGACGAGATAAGCTTGCACAGTAAGTCCGGCCGAGCCAAGGAGGAACATGTCCACGCCTGCCGAGGACGATCTCCTCCTCGAACGCCAACTCTGCTTCGCCCTCACGGTCGCCTCGCGCAGCGTGGTGGGCATCTACAAACCAGTCCTGGAACGCATGGGCCTGACCCATCCGCAGTACCTGGTGATGCTTGCCCTCTGGGAGCGCAGTCCGCGGACCCTCAAGGACATCAGCGACGCCCTGCTCCACGAGCCCGCCACCCTCTCGCCCATCCTGCGCCGGCTCGAAGAAGCAGGCCTGCTCACCCGCGAACGGGTCCCCGGCAACGAACGGGCCCTCGCAGTGACCCTGACGGAGGCCGGGGCGGCGCTGCGGGAGCAGGCGACGGCGGTACCGGGCACCATCATGGAGCGGCTCGGTCTCAGCCGGGAGGAAGTCGCCGAACTCCACGCGGCCATGACAGGCCTGATCGCCGCCACCCAGCGCCCCGCGCCGGTCCCGGCCGAGGTACCGGTCCAAGCCGCAGTGCCGGTCCCGGCCGCGCAGCCGGGATAATGCGCACGCGGGATAAAATGGCAGAAAGCAAGGAGCCCCGCATGCGACCGCGAATCTTCCGCACCGCCCTGGCCCGGACCGCTCTGGCCCTCGCCGTCGTAGGCGGAGCCGTCCTCGGGCTGGCCGCCTGTTCGCCCGGGTCCGGGGGCGGCACCCCGACCACCTCAGGAAGCACCGCACCGTCAAGCACGCCACCTGATGCGAGCCCCACCACTTCAAACTCCGGCGGGCTGCTCCCGGACGAGACCGAGTCGCCCGGCACCAAGCCGCTCCCCGCACCGCCGTCGGCCGTTCCCGCAAGCCCCGGCAAGGGCGACGCCGAACTCTCGATCCTCATCACCCCCTCCCCGGGCACCACCGCCACCAGCTACACCTTGGTCTGCCAGGGCGGCGTGCCTGCCGCAGAAAGCAAGCACCCGGATGCGGCAGCGGCCTGCGCGGCCCTGAAGGCGAACCCGGCGATGCTTACGCGGGTCCCGCGGCCCAAGGACCAGGCCTGCGACCTGCAGTACGGCGGCCCCAAAACCGCACTGATCTCCGGCGCCGTGGACGGCGTCGGCGTCGAATCCTCCTACAAGCTCACGGACGGCTGCGAAATCGCGGCCTGGAATGCCGTCAAGGCGGTGCTCGGTTCCAGTGGCGTTGGCGAGTAAGCTGCGGCTGCTTCCGGAGGAACAGTGGCTCCCCCTGGAAGCGGCTCATCACGAACGCGTCCGGCGTTACGCGGACCCCTACCTGGAACGCCGCTCCGCCGGCAAGAAGCACCCGGTGGAGGACTTCCTCTTCACCTACTACACGCAGAAACCCGGCCAGTTGTTGCGCTGGCACCCCGGCGACGGCACGGTGCTGTGCGGCCCGCGTGCCGCCGAACGCGCCGGCTGGAAGTACTACACGCTGCTCGACGACGCCGGGTTGGCGGCCGCAGGCCTGCCGGCGGGAAGCACGGCGGTCGCCTTGGACCGCCACCGCTTTGTTGCCGACCGCGCCGAAACCCTCCGCTTCGCCGGAATCATCCTGTCCGGAACCGCGGCCCGTCCCGCCCAGTTCGCCTGCTTCGGGCTCCACGAGTGGGCCATGGTGTACCGGCAGGACAAGTTCGACCTCCGCCACGAGTACCTCACCCTGCGGCTGGGTTCGGAGGGCACGGATGCCGTGGTGGAAGAGAACCGGATCCGCTGTTCCCATTTCGACGCCTTCCGCTTCTACACCCCGGATGCCGTGCCGCTGAACGAAATCACGCCCACCCGCGAAAACCAGCGCTTCATGGAACAGCCCGGCTGCCTCCACGCCAACATGGACCTCTACAAGTGGGCGTACAAGCTGGCGCCCGCGCTGCCGAGTGAGCTGGTGATGGACTGCTTCGAGCTGTCCTGGCGGGTCCGGGCAATGGACATGCAGGCCTCGCCGTACGAACTCAGCGAATGGGGCTACCCGGCCATCCGGATCGAAACGCCCGAGGGCAAGAACGAGTACGTTGGAATGCAACGGGGTTTCGCCACCGAGGCCCAGGAGCTGCGGGCCCGTCTGCTGGCGGAAATCCGGCCGCCGCTGGAGCTGCTCGAAGCCGGACCCGAGGAAGGCGTGCGATGAGCCAGTACGACGTCGACTTGACCGTGACGCTATTGGATGCGCCGGGCGCCGCGGAACAGGAGTTCGTGCTGCTTGCCGCTGACGGCGAACCGGCCGCCGGATCCACGGTGCCGGATCCGCGGGCGGCGCTTGCCGCCGTCGAGCAGTACGGCGAGGAGATCTTCTTCCCGGTGCCCCGACTGGACCGCCGCTGCACCCAGCAGTACGGCGGACCGCAGACCGCCAGGGTGACCGGCACATTCAGAGAGTAATAAGACCCAAATTAACGGCCATAATGGCCGCTACGCGGCGGGAGGTCACACCGAACTTCCGCCGAATATTTCCCATATGGAAGTTCACATTGGCTTCCGAGCAGTTGCAGATAACCGATATCTCCCAACTGGTCTTGCCGATGGCGCACCACTGCAACACTTCCTTCTCCCGGCTGGTCAGAACCACCGGTTTGCTGACCGGATGTTCGAAGGCCAGTCCGGCACCGCTCTGCAGTGCGTAGTCCTTGAGCATCCACAGGGTCGGCAGGACCGACTCTATGAAACGGTTGGCCTCGGCCCGGTTTTCCGCTTCCACGCTGAGGCTCAGCGCGCCGAGTTCGCCGCGAGCACCATGCAGCGGCATGGTCAGCCCATACACCAGGCCGGCGGCCGAGGCTTCCTCGAAGAACTCGTGCTGCTTTCGCGTCTGGTAGATGGACGGTTCCCAGAAAATCGGCAGTACGCTCTGGGTACAGTGACTGACCGTCGGGTCGACCCGCGCGTAGCCAGCCCGGTCGTAATGCTCGCGCCAGGCGGCCGGGTAGTTGCCGACGATGAAGGCGTTCTCGTAGTCCTGGCTGTCCTTAGGCAACAGGCCGAACAGGATCTTCGAGAATCCAAGGTCGCTCGCCATCTTCTGCAGGATGGCGCTCCACTCCAATTTTCCACTTGAGCGTTCCAGCTCAAGAAAACCGTCAACCAAGGCCATTCCGGGGCCGGCAGGTGGACTGCCGCTTCAGCCGCACGGACGGCTGCGAGATCGCGAAATGGCGCAGCATGGCGCCGCTGCTGGGCGGCGTCCAGGGCTCCACGGGCGAGATTTGAAGCCTGACAGCTCAGGACGGCACGGGCTCGTGCCGCAGATAGCTGCGCCGGAAGCTGCCGCCGCCCGCTGTCAGGGCCCGGAGCTCAAGGGCGTAGCGCAGCAATTCCTGGTCCGGGACCTCGGCCGTGATTTCGGTGTTCCCCTCTTCGGACGCGGTCCCCGTCAGCCGGGCACGGCGCGCTGACAGGTCGCTCATCACGGAGCCGACGTAGTCGTCGGGCACACGGATGACCACGGACGAGACCGGCTCGAGGAGCTGGATGCGCCCGGCCGCGGCGGCTTCCCGCAGGGCGAGGGCGCCGGCCGCCTGGAATGCGGCGTCGGAGGAGTCCACGCTGTGGGTCTTGCCGCCGTGCAGGGTGACGCGGATGTCCACGACGGGAAAGCCTTCGGCCACGCCCCTCTGCATCTGGGTCCGCACGCCCTTCTCGACGGAGGTGATGAACGGCCCGGGGATCACGCCGCCCACCACTTTGTCCACGAATTCGAATCCGGCACCGCGTTCCAGCGGTTCGACGTCGATGTCGCAAATGGCGAACTGGCCGTGCCCGCCGGACTGCTTCACGTACCGCCCGTGGCCGCTTGCCGGGACGGCAAAGGTTTCGCGCAGCGGGGTGACGACGTCCACGGTCTGCAGCTTCACGCCCTGCTCGCGGAGCCGGTCCAGGACGACGTCGGCGTGCGCCTGCCCGGTGCACCACAGCACCAGCTGGTGGGTCTCGGAGTTGCGCTCCACCCGCAACGCAGGGTCCCCGGCGGCCACCTTCGCCAGTCCCTTGGCGAGCGCATCCTCGTCGCTGCGGGCGGCGGCTTCGACGGCCAGCGGCAGCAGGGGCTCGGGCATGTCCCAGACCTTGATCAGCAGCGGTTCGTCCTTGGCGGACACGGTGTCCCCCGTTTCCGCCGTGGCCACTTTGCTGAGCGCGCAGATGTCCCCGGCCACGCTGAACGGCACGGCCCTCAGCGCGGCACCCCACGGGGAATACAGGTGGCTGGCGCGCTCATCGGCGTCGTGGTCCGGGTGGCCGCGCTCGGACAATCCCCTGCCGCCCACATGCACGGCGGTGTCCTCCCGCAGGGTCCCCGAAAAGACCCGCACCAGGCAGACTTTGCCCAGGAACGAATCGACACTGGTCCGCACCACTTCGGCGAGTAGCGGGCCGTCGGGGTCGCAGCCCAGCCGTTTGCGGGGCGTGCCGTCCAGTCCCGTGGCCTCCGGCACCTCGCGTTCCAGGGGTGAAGGAAAGGCCTTTTGCAGCAGGTCCAGCAGTTCCGCCAGTCCGAGCCCGGTGCCGGCGGACACGGCGAGCACCGGGAAGAAGGAGCCCCTGGCGACGGCGGTTTCCAGGTCCGCCAACAGGGTATCGAGGGCGATTTCCTCACCGCCGAGGTAGCGGTCCATGAGGGTTTCGTCCTCGCTTTCGGCGATGACGCCTTCGATCAGTTCCGCCCGTGGGCCGTCGACGGCGGCGAGTTCCGCCGCGTCCGCCGGCCTCCTGGGTGGCTGCCCGCCGTCGTCGGTGGCTCCCGAAACTGTTCCGCTCAGCAGGTCCAGCAGCCCCGCGATTTCGCCGCCTTCCCGGAGCGGCACCTGCAGCGGGAGGACCGACTCGCCGAACGCTTCACGGCAGGCCGCGACGGCGGCGTCATAGTCCGCGCGCGGGTGGTCCAGGCGGCTGATCGCCACCGCACGGGGCGTCCCGGTCCGCTCGCATTCCTGCCACAGCGCCACGGTGGACGCGTCGACGCGGTCGACCGCGGAAACCACGAACAGTGCCGAATCCGCGGCGCGCAGGCCCGCCCGCAGGTCTCCTGTGAAATCGGCGTAGCCGGGGGTGTCGATCAGGTTCACCTTCACGCCGTCCAGGAGGAGCGGCACCACGGCAAGGCCCACGGACCGCTGCTGGTGGACGGCGGCCGGGTCCGAGTCGCCCACCGTGGTGCCATCAACGATCGACCCCATCCGCGAAATCACGCCCGTCGCCGCCAGCAGTGCCTCGACGAGCATCGTCTTTCCCGCGCCGGAGTGCCCCACCAGGGCGATGTTGCGGATCATGCCGGGTTGTTCGACGGCGAGCCCGGCCACCGCGTCGCTGCGCTCCTTGCCCTGGACGCTTCCTTTGCTCTGTCCGCTTCCACTCTTTACCGACATGGGTGCCTCCTGGAAAAGCTGCCGCCGGGCGTTTACACCGATTCGACACCCGGCGGGCACCCTGCGGCAAGAGCATGTGGCCAGGGATGCGCATGAGGTTTCTGCGGGCACAAAAAAGGAAGCTGCGGCCGGCGGGTTCTCCGCCGGCCGCAGCCATCCTGGTTTTGCCTACCGATAAGGTCCGGCGCTACCCGGCGTTGTCCGGCAGCTCGCGGTCTTCCTGCTGCAGCTTCTGCTGGGCGGGGACGCCGCCGCTCAGCTGCTGTTCGGGGGCAACCGCTACCGCACCGTCGGCCGAGATGATCACGGAGACGAATGTCGGTGCGCTGGTACCCACGAAGGTCAGCCGGCCGATGTAGGAGCCCGGTTCCAGGCCAGTCCAGGCCAGGGTGAGCTCGCCCTTTGTGCCGTTCCTGAGCTTGATCGGGTTTGGCGTCACCGTGGCATTGCCTTCGTTGCTGCCCAGGATGGCGGCATCGACGCTTGCCTTGGTGGGCCGGTTGTCCGGGCTCGCGAACAGGTTGGCCAGGATCGTGTAGGTTCCGGCCTCCGGGGCTTCGATCGAGAGGGACTCACTGGCGCTTGCGGTGGCGGCCGTCAGCAGCTCACCGGAAGGCGTGAACACGTACAGGTCGAAGTCCGCGGTGTCGTCGGCGGAAATCACGGAGAACTTGGCGAGCGCAGCGCCCTCGGCAACCGTTGCTTCCTTGACGAAGTTGGAATCGTTGTTCGCGAGCGCCGCCGGTCCGGGCACCAGTTCCGTGGCCGAGGAATCGGCCTTGGACAGGCCGTCCAGGGTGACCGCCGTCGGCGAATCGGTGCCGGAGAGGATGCTGATCTTGGCCGATCCGTTGGCCTGGCCCGAGGTGAACGTGAGGTCCTTGCCGGCGATCACCGACTGGGGACGGACCGCAACCGGGGAAACCACCGACTTTCCGGCGCCCTCCCACTTCAGCGAACCCATGGCGAACTTGGCGAGCGCGGCATTCCGGTTCTCGAACGTGACCTTGAAGGACTTCTTCTGTCCCACGGCCGTGAAGTTGAGCACGGACGGGGTGACCTTCACGTCGACGCCCGGGACGTTGGCGCTGGCCCGGTACAGGCCCGGGGTGAGCGCGGTCAGGGTCCGGGTGACCTCGACCTTGCCGGCCAGGTTGCCCAGGGCGAAGGACGGAAGGTTCATGTTCCGCGCCGGAGTGCTTCCAAGGCCCGGAATGCCCAGGTCCACGCCGGTGCCCTGGATGAACTTCAGGTAGTCCTCGGTTCCGGCGTCGTACACCAGGCCCGGATCCAGGACCCTGGCCGCGTTGATGTGGCCGGCACCCGTGGCGAAGACGTCCGTGTTCTTGCTGCCGTCGGCGTTGACCACGTCCGAGGCGGTGGTCATCATGGCCGATTTCACGGTGGCCGGGGACCACGTGGGATTCTTGCCCAGGATGAGGGCACCGAAGCCTGCGATGTGCGGGGACGCCATCGAGGTGCCGGAGAGGAACCCGAAGGTGTCACCGCCGGTGCCGATCGGCGAAACACCGGCCAGGACAGCGACGCCCGGGGCCGCAACGTCCGGCTTGAGCAGGTCCGAGTCGCTTGCAGCGAGCGGGCCGCGCGAGGAGAAGCCGGCAATCTGCGGCTGTGCCTCGAGGGGCAGGCCGGTGGTGTCGTGGTCGATCAAGGAGACGGTGATGGCGGGGTTGGCGCCCATCTTCTGCTTGATTTCGCCGGTGGCCGGCGGGTTCACGTGGACCGTGGGGACGGAGTGCTTGTCAGTGTCCAGTGAGGAGTTGGCGAGGTTCACCAGGATCATGCCCACGCCGCCGCCGCGCTTCACCTCCGCGCTCTTGGCCACGCGGTCAACCACGCCGCGGTCGCAGACGACCACCTTTCCGGCGATCTTGGCCGGGTCCAGCGAACCGGGTGCGCAGACGGCTGCGTTGCCCGTGCCGGAGGCAGCATTGGCGGAAAGGACCACGCCGGCGTTGTGCACTTCTGAGTTCATGATGCTGGCGCCGCGGTACTTGCTGCCGTCGGAGAATTCGACCGTGCCCTGCAGTTCCTGGGAGAAGCTGCTGGCGGCCACGGTGGTCAGCCAGGGTGCGCCGTGGTTGACGGTTCCGGCAGTGGGGCCGGAGTTGCCTGCCGAGACCGAGACGAAGATGCCGGCAGACGCTGCGGACAGGAAGGCCAGGGACACGGGATCCGTGGTGGTGTCCGTGGAGCCGGAGATGGAGTAGTTCAGGACGTCGACGCCGTCAGCGATGGCTTGGTCGATCGCGTCAACGGAGGCGGAGCCGTAGCAACCGCCCGTGTTGGGGTCGTCATCCTCCCAGCAGACCTTGTAGATGGAGAGCTTGGCCGCCGGGGCCACGCCGCTGGTGATGCCGAAGCTGCGGCCGTCCACGGTGGCTTCGACATCGGAATTGCCGGCAGCGGTGCTGGCCGTGTGGGTGCCGTGGCTGGCCACGTCCACCGGTGAGATGCGTTCCTGCGGCGCACGGTGCCCTGCCGGAACGGTCTCCAGGAAAGCGTCGGCGAAGTAGTGCGTGCTGAGGACCTTGGAATTGCAGGCGGTGCCGTCAAAGTCCTGGCCGGCCTGGCAATCGCCAACGAAGGTATCGCCGTCGGCCTTCAGCATGGCGATCTTGCCGTCGTCGGTGCGGTACGGGACACCCACCTGCGGGTTGCCGGTGAGCGGCTGAACGGGCTCGCCGGCAAAGAAAGCGCTCGACGGCGTGTAGCCCGTGTCGATCACACCCACCACGGTGCCCGCGCCGGCTTTGTCCTTGCCGCCGAAGCGGGTCTGCCACAGGCCGCCGGAGCCGCTGAGTTTAAGGAAATCGGTGGTGGAGTAGTCCGGCGAATGCTGTGTGTCCGGGGCAACCAGCAGGACCTTGGGGTTCTTCGCAAGGTTGACGGCCTGATCCGCCGTGAGGCTGGCGCTGAAGCCGTTGAGTGCCGTGGTGAAGTCACGCTTGATGCTGACTTTTTCCTGGGCGGCCACGTCGCGCTGCTGCTGCTGCAGGTGGGCCTGGTAGCGCTGGACCTCGTTCCTGCGCACCTCCAGCTTCTTGCCGGTTTGCGGTTTGGTTGCCGTATAGCCCGGGGTGCCGCCGTCGTAGGTAGCTGCGGGTTTCTCCGCGAGCACCACGATGTAGCGTCCGGCCTTATATGCCTGGGGATCAAGGGTCTTTTTGACTGCGGCGGTCTTGCTTCCCTGCGCCGGGGCGGCCTGTGCCGGTGCCAGCGCCATGGACGACAGCACTACCGGAACGCCCACGGCCAGTGCCGCAGCTCTTCGAAGGACCCCGCTTCCCACGAAGCTCTTTCCTCTTGATTTCACGAGTGATTGCACCTTTCTAAAGGCGATCCGGGCTAACGTGCCGGGATCAATCAACTTTGAATGCTGCCATTGGAATGCTGCCCGGTTGACAGTTTTTGACAACCGCTCGGAAGCAATCGCTTCATACAGTACAGAGCGATAGCTGAATATGACATAGGGCACAAAGTTGGATTTCATCCTTGTCACACGTCGGCTTCAAGAGGCTCCCGGACATGGAAAAGGGCACGCTCCGTGTGGAACGTGCCCTTTTCGGTTCAGTTTCAGTTCAGTGCGTCAGGCGTGCTCGTAGGTGAGGCAGTCCGCAGACTCGGCGCCGGGGCCAACCCTGACGTCGTGCGCCTCGCACATGAGGTGGTTGTTGTGGATGCACTCGCTGCGCTGGCAGGCACCAACGTGGGCGAGGACCTTGGGAAGCCCGCCCATGGCCGTGGTGTCGATGAATGTGGCGCAGGACGCGTGGTCCGTGGAGCCGCCGATGGTGATGCCAAATGCGGTACAGCCATCATGGTTGAATCCACAGCTGCCAACGCTGCAGGCGGAGACTTCGGCAACATGTTCGGTCATGGTTCCTCCAGGCTCGGTAACTGGCTTTGTCGGTTCAGCGGGAAATGACCCGGCATGGAACCCAAGCTACGCCCGTTTTCCGGACTTTCACCCGCAGGATTAGCGCATTTGTACGTTCACTATTCCGCCACCGGGGCGGGCGGCTGGGCGGCTCCGCGCAGGGCCGCGCTGATCCTCGCCCGGGCGGCCGCGTCGAGCAGGGCAACGCTGCGGTTTTCGCGCGCCGCCCGGTCCAGTTTGATCTTCCGGGCCACCATCCTGCCTAGGCCGGCGAACACCGCAGCAGCCACCACCGGCAACACCATGGACCTCACGTTCCCTGCCATGCCGCCATCCTATTAGCACAAATAGGGTATGGGCCGGTTTGGCCGGTAGAATGGGCGTGCAAGCTCGCGGAGCGCCCCTTATCCGTAAGACACTGCACCAAACACCACTGCCGGACACCCCTGTTGAATGCTGTTTGGATGCGGTACGGCGTGAGACGGCACCACTCCGCGGAAGCCTTTGACAAGGTTCAACCAACGCTCACGCACAGGAGTTACCGGATGCCCCGGATCGTCGTCGACGTCATGCCCAAGCCCGAGATTCTGGACCCGCAGGGGAAGGCGATCGTGGGAGCACTGCCCCGCCTCGGCTTCACCGGCTTCAGCGCAGTCCGCCAGGGAAAGCGCTTCGAACTGACCGTCGACGGCGAGGTGACCGACGCCATCCTCGCCCAGGCGCGCGAGGCCGCAGAAACCCTGCTTTCCAACCCGGTCATCGAAGACGTTGTCAACGTCGAGGTCGTCGAGGCCTGAAATGACTGAACTTCCCCTGATCGGCGAAGCCCCGGTGGCCGCCGAATCCCGGTTGAACGGCGCCAGGATCGGCGTCGTCACCTTCCCGGGCACCCTTGACGACCGCGACGCCGCCCGTGCCGTCCGCCTCGCAGGCGGCACCGCCGTCGCGCTCTGGCACGCCGACACGGAACTGGCCGACGTCGACGCCGTGGTGATCCCCGGCGGCTTCTCCTACGGCGACTACCTGCGCGCCGGCGCCATTTCGCGTTTCGCGCCGCTGATGTCCAAGATCATCGACGCCGCCAACTCGGACGCCAAGCTGCCTGTACTGGGCATCTGCAACGGCTTCCAGATCCTCACCGAATCGCACCTGCTGCCCGGTTCGATGATCAAGAACGACCACCTGAAGTTCCTTTGCCGGGACCAGGTGCTGCGCGTGGAGAACAACACCACCGCCTGGACCGGCGACTACGAGGCCGGCCAGGAGATCCTGGTTCCGCTGAAGAACCAGGACGGCCAGTACATCGCCGACGAAAAGACCCTGGACGCCCTTGAGGCCGAGGGCCGCGTCGCATTCCGTTACGTGGACTTCAACCCGAACGGTTCCCGCCGTGACATCGCCGGCATCAGCAACGCCGCCGGCAACGTGGTGGGCCTCATGCCGCACCCCGAGCACGCCGTGGAACCCGGCTTCGGCCCGGAGTCCAACGCCGGCACGGACGGCCTGGGCTTCTTCACCTCCGTTTTGAACAAGATTGTGGGAGGCGCCAAGTGACCACGGAGACCAACAAGAAGTTCAACATCGACACCGTCGAGAACGCAGCGAACACCCCGGACACCGAACTCCCCTGGGCCGAGCTGGGCCTGAAGGAGAACGAGTTCGAGGAGATCGTCAAGGTCCTGGGCCGCCGCCCGACCGGCGCCGAGCTGGCCATGTACTCCGTGATGTGGAGCGAGCACTGCTCCTACAAGTCCTCCAAGAACCACCTGCGCCAGTTCGGCCAGAAGGTCACCGAGGAGATGAAGAAGGACATGCTGGTGGGCATCGGCGAAAACGCCGGCGTCACCAACCTGGGGGACGGCTGGGCCGTGACCTTCAAGATCGAGTCCCACAACTCGCCGTCGTTCGTTGAGCCCTACCAGGGCGCGGCGACCGGCATCGGCGGCATCGTCCGCGACATCATCTCCATGGGCGCCCGCCCCGTGGCCGTCATGGACCCGCTGCGCTTCGGCGAGATCGACCACCCGGACACCGCCCGCGTCATGCACGGCGCCGTGGCCGGCATCGGCGGCTACGGCAACTCCCTGGGCCTGCCGAACATCGGCGGCGAGATGGTGTTCGACGCCGTCTACCAGGGCAACCCGCTGGTCAACGCCCTGGCCGTGGGCGTCATGCGCCACGAGGACATCCGCCTGGCCAACGCCTCCGGCAAGGGCAACCGCGTTGTGCTCTTCGGCGCCCGCACCGGCGGCGACGGCATCGGCGGCGCCTCCGTGCTGGCCTCCGAGTCCTTCGACGACACCAAGCCGTCCAAGCGCCCCGCCGTCCAGGTGGGCGACCCCTTCGCCGAAAAGGTCCTCATCGAGTGCTGCCTCGAGCTCTTCAAGGGCTCCCTGGTTGAAGGCATCCAGGACCTCGGCGCGGCCGGCATCTCCTGCGCCACGTCCGAGCTCGCCTCCAACGGCGACGGCGGCATGCAGGTCGAGCTGACCAGCGTGCTGCTCCGCGACCCCACGCTGACCCCGGGCGAAATCCTGATGTCCGAGTCCCAGGAACGGATGATGGCCGTGGTCACCCCGGAGAACGTCGAGGCGTTCGAAGCAGTGATGGACAAGTGGGCCGTGGAATACGCCTGGCTGGGCGAGGTGACCGACACCGGCCGCCTCATCATCACCTGGGAAGGCGAGGTCATCGTCGACGTCGACCCGCGCACCGTCGCCCACGACGGTCCGGTCTACGACCGCCCGTACGCCCGCCCGTCCTGGCAGGACGCCCTGCAGGCGGACACCTTCACCGGTTCCGTGCAGGACGCCGGCCGCCCCGCCGCTCCCGCGGAGCTGGCTGCCGCCGTCACCGAGCTGGTCGCATCGCCGAACATGTGCGACAAGTCCTGGATCACCAAGCAGTACGACCGCTACGTGGGCGGCAACACCGCCATGGCGTTCCCGGACGACGCCGGCGTGGTGCGCGTGGACGAGGAGACCGGGCTGGGCGTTGCCCTGGCCACGGACGCCAACGGCCGCTACACCTACCTGGACCCGTACAACGGCGCACAGCTGGCACTGGCAGAGGCCTACCGCAACGTGGCCACCTCCGGCGCCGTGCCGATGGCCGTCTCCGACTGCCTGAACTTCGGCTCCCCCGAGGACCCGGATGTCATGTGGCAGCTGGCCGAGTCCATCCGCGGCCTGTCCGACGCCTGCATGGAGCTGGGCGTCCCGGTCACCGGCGGCAACGTCTCGCTGTACAACCAGACCGGCACCACGCCGATCCACCCCTCCCCCGTGGTCGCAGTTCTCGGCAAGCTCGACGACGTCGCGCGCCGCACGCCGTCGGGCTGGAAGGAAGACGGCCAGGCCATCTACCTGCTGGGTACGACGGCGGCAGAACTGGACGGTTCTGAATGGGCCAAGCTGCGCGGCCACCTCGGCGGCCTGCCGCCCCGCGTGGATCTTGCCGCCGAGCGCCAGCTGGGTGAGATCCTGATCAACGCCAGCCGCGACGGCATGGTCGATTCCGCGCACGACCTCTCGGAAGGCGGCCTCGCGGCAGCCCTGGTGGAGTCCTCGCTGCGTTACGGCGTCGGCGCCCGGATCGCCCTGGAGGAACTGCTCGAGCGCGACGGCGTGGACCTGTTCACGGCACTGTTCTCCGAGTCCCAGGCCCGGGCCATCGTGTCCGTGCCGCGCTCCGAGGAAGTCCGTTTCAAGGACATGTGCACCGCCCGCGGCTTCGCCCACCTGCGCATCGGCGTGGTGGACGCGGCTTCCGGCGCCCTGGAGATCAACGGGGTCGACACCATGTCCCTCGACGCCCTCCGCGAAGCGCACGAAGGCACCCTGCCGAAGTACTTCGGCTAGGCGTCCGGCAAACCCCAACACGGGGTCACTTACAGCCCAAATATCCCCTCGGGATGGGCGGTAAGTGACCCCGCGTTTGGTCAATCCTCGCTGTGGACGTCGCGGCGGCGGGCGCTGAGCAGTTCGAGTTCCGGACGGCCGGCGACCAGGCGTTCGACGGCGTCGAGCACCTCCACGAGGTGCGCACGGTCCGGCGTCACCACCGCCGCCCCGATCAGCGCCCGCCTGTGCTGGTCCAAGAAGCCGGTCTCCGCCGCGGACACCTCGAAACGGCGTTTGAGCTCGGCCACCAATGGCCGCACCAGCGAGCGTTTCTCCTTGAGGCTGTGCACTTCGCCGAGGAGGATGTCGAACTCGATCCAGCCGATCCACATGCCTCATTATCAATCGGCTGGAAGATAGACGGCGACGGCGGCCCCACCGGAAGGTGGAACCGCCGTCGGGCGCTTGGGTGCTTGAGAATCAGCGCGAGGTGCCTTGCGACACCGAGCCCTGCAGCTGGCGCTGGAACAGGATGTACGCGATGAGCACCGGAATCACGGTGACGGTGACGGCGGCGAACAGTGAGCCGAAGTCCACCGCGTAGCCCATCTGCTGGGCGAACGCAGCGAGTTCCTGGGAGAGCACCTTGGGACCGCCGGCGTTGATGGTCACCGGGATGAGGAACTGGTTCCACAGGCCCAGGAAGTTGAAGATCGCCACGGAGGCGAGACCCGGCCTGGCCATGGGCAGCATGATCTGGAAGAACGTCCGCCACTCCCCGGCGCCGTCGATCGCCGCGGCCTCGGCGATTTCCCCCGGCAGGTTCTTGAAGAACGCGAACAGGAAGAACACTGTGAACGGCAGCGCGAAGGCCACGTACGTGATGATCAGGCCGGGCAGCTGGTTGAGCAGACCCATGCCCTTGAGGACGCCGAACAGCGGAACCATGGCCAGGAAGACGGGGAAAGTCAGGCCGGCCAGCATCAGGATGTAGATGACCCTGCTGCCTGGGAAGGTGAAGCGGGCCAGGACGTAGGCGCACATCGCCCCGAGCAGCATGACAACCACCAGGGAGACGCCAACCACGATCACCGAGTTGATGAATGCCGCACCGATGCCGGCTTCGGACCACGCCCTGATGTAGTTGTCGAGCTTCCAGGCCCCCGGCAGCGCGAACGGGGAAGAGAAGATCTCGCTGGAGGTCTTGAAGGAGGACATGAAGGTCCACAGCAGGGGCAGGATCACGATGGCCGACCAAATGGCCAGGACGACGTGCGATGTGGCCGCTACCGCCCGGTCACCCGGGCTGCTCTTGGCCTCACGCTCCACATGGCCCACAGGAGCTGTCTTTTGTTTAAGAAGGGTCACAACCGGCCTCCCTCGGAACCGCCGGTCAGCTTATTCACCAGGAACACGAGGCCGGAGAAAATCAGGGTTGCAAGGGCAAGGACAACGCCCATGGCGGTCGCCATGCCGAACTGGCCGCGCTGGAAAGCCGTGAAGAACAGCTGCTGGGACATGACCAGCGTGGAGTTTTCGGGGCCGCCGGCGTTGGGGAACAACGAAGCCATGTAGACAAAGGCATCAAGGGCGAAGATGCCCAGGTAGACGTAGGCAGTCTGGACGTTGTCACGGATCATCGGGATGGTGAGGCTGACGGCCGTGCGGAAACGCCCTGCACCATCGATGCGGGCAGCCTCGAAGAGCTCGGACGGGATGCCTTTGATTGCGGCGATGAAGAGCACCATGTAGAAGCCCACGAAGCCCCAGATGATGACGAAAATGGAGCATGCCATGGCTGTGTTGGTGTTGCCCAGCCAGGCATAGCTCTTGAAATTCAGTCCAAGGGCGTTCAGGGCGCCGTTCAGCAAACCGCCGCTGGGGTCGTAGATCTGGCCCCACATGATGCCGATGGCGACGGCTGGAATGGTGTACGGGAAGAAGGAGACGACCCGGTAGAAACTGGAGTTCTTCAGGCCCTTGACCTGGCCCTTGCTGCTTCCGCCTACCGTCACCAGCGAGGCCAGGACCAGGCTGAGCCCGACGGTGACGATCGGCACGACGATCAACAGGATCACGTTGTTGCTGAGGGCCTTCAGGAAGAGGTCATCCGTGAAGATCCGCGCGTAGTTCTCCAGACCGACGAACTTGAAGTTGGGGCTGAAGCCGGACCAGTCGGTCAGGGAGTAGAAGAATGCCTGGACGAACGGCCAGATAACAAAGATCAAGTAGATCGCCAGCGGTATCCCGAGGAACACCGCCATGAAGGAAATCTTGTCAAACGTCAGGTTCTTGCGGCGGCTCTGGATGGCGGCCTTGCGGCCGCCTTCCAGAACCGCAGTTGGTGGAGGCAGGCTCACTTGATTTCAACCTTCTTGATGGAACTGTCGTTGCGGATCTTGTCCGACATCTTCTGCATGTCGTTAGCCAGGTTTGCCGCGTTCGACTTGCCGTCGAGGAAGGCATTCCAGACCACCAAGACGTCCTTGTTCATGCCGTACAGGTCGAGGAACTGCCAGTTGAAGACATTCTTGCCGGCCGCATCGAGCATTTTGGTCTGGGAGACAAGGGCGGTGGAGCCGAAGCCGTCCGCAGGAACGGTACCTTTGACGACGGTGGGAGCCAGCTTGGTCTTGGCGAAGTTGGCTGCCGCGTCCTTGGACAGCATGATGCGCAGGATTTCCTTGCCGCCGGCCTTGTTCTTGGCTTGGGACGGCACGATGAACGGCTCGCCGCCACCGGAGTGCAGGGCCTCGTAGCCCAGCTTCGGGCTACTGGACGGCGTGGGCACCGGAGCGCCCGTCATCTTGAAATCGGCCTTGGTCTGGTCCTTCATTTCGTTTTCGATCCACGAACCCGAGGGGTAGAGCAGGGCCTCCTGGCCGTTGCTCCACTGTGCCTGCGCCGCCGTGAAGGCGGTACCCGAGCCGCCCGGCTTGAAGTGGCCGGCCTTGACGTGCTTGTCCAGGGCTTCGAAGACCTTGGTGAGCGCGGGGTGCTTCCAGCTGTCTTCCTTGAGGTTCTCAAGGGCGACGCGGACTTCGTCCCCGCCTTCCTTGATCGCCGAGCTGAGCGCGAGCTCAAGGTAGTAGCTTGCGGCTTCCTTGCCCCAGAGGAAGAGGTACTTGCCCTTGGCCTTGGCCTTCTCACCGAGCGCGAAGGCTTCGTCCCAGGTCTTGGGAGGCGCCCAGCCATTGGCCTCGAAGAGTGAGGAGGAATACCAAACGCCGAAGAGGGTCAGCACGTAGTTGATGGCCACCAGCTTGCCGTTGAAGGTACCGGGAGCCAGCACACCTTCGTACAGGGTGTCCTTGATGGGGGTACCTTCAAGGTTCTTTGCATCCACCACCGGCTGCAGGTCTTCGAGCTGGTCCAGGATGGTGCTGATGCCGATGGACTGCGCACCGGAGTTGTCCACGAGGTCCGGGGGGTTGCCGCCGGCGAAGCGGGGCTGCAGTTCGGTGGAGATCGCCGTCGACGGGCTGATCTTGGCGGTGGAACCCTGGTGGTTCTTGTTGAAGATGTTGCCGGCGAAGTCGACGTAGTCGATTCCGTACCCGCCCTTGAAGATCACGGCGTCAATGGTGGAGTTATCCGGCACGCCGAACGGGTTGGCATCGGAGACCGTGCCGGTGGGACCGGTGCCGCCGCCGCCGCCCGACGCGCAGGAGGCCAGGGCTCCGCCCATCGGGGCCAGCACTGCGGTGGCAAGCGCACCGCGAAGGAAACCACGGCGTGCGAAGGACTGCTGAACGTTCATCCTAAAACCCTCCAGGGACTCGTAGGACCGATCCGGACGGCGCCCGTGCCTTGATTTTCGGATCGGCTGGAAGGCGCCAAAGCAGCGCCACCCTCGTGTGACATAATTCACCACTAGTGATCGGAAATCAATATTTCTGGCTAGTTTCAATCAACTTTTGTCAAAACGTGATCTAGCCACGAAGCGCCTCCGGGACCCCCGGGGAGGCTTCAAAATCAAAGAAACCGCAGCTCAGGACCGTCCGCTAAGCGACCTTTCGCACTCATCGATGGCTTCTCGTGCCCAACGCTGCTGCTGCGGAGTACCGACCCGTTCCGCCCATTGCTCAGCGAGCTGGAACTCGACCAGCGCTTCGGTGCGCCGGCCGTCGTCGTGCAGCGCCCAGCCGAGGTTGTTATGCAACGAAACCATCCAGCGCTTGGTGCGCGGATCGTCGACGGCGGAGGCGTACTCGAGCGCGCTGCGGGTCCATGATTCCTGGTGACCGGAGTCGGCGATCGCGAGCATGTGCAGCGCATCCACCGTGAGGAACTCTTCGCCGAGGTGGTCGCCGAGCTCCGCGGCCTGTTCGAGCAGCGGCACAGCCATGGCAGGATGCCCGGAGGAATTCAGCAGCCGCCCGCGCTCCAGCAGAACCCGGACCGCCAGAGTGGGTTCCTCCTGGGTGTCGATCGAGTCCAGCAGGGCATCGGCTTCTTCGTAGCGGCCCTGCAACCCGATGGCGCGCCCTAGCTGGGTGGCCAGTTCCAATCGCTCGAAATCGTCAAAGCGGGAGTCCTGCATGGCTTCCCGGAAGCGGGCCTCCGACAAAGCCGGATCTTCGAAGATCCACAACTCGTCGAGTGTTCTTTGCTCCAGCATCTGGCCGCTCCCGATTGCGTCGAAGGCATCGAATGGTGTTGCGCACTCTCAATCTATCCGACAGGCCCACGCCGCGGCAGATCACTTGCCGGCGAGACGCGCCCACCCGAGCTGCTCCTGCTGCTTCCTGCTGAGACCGGCCACCACGAGGTCGTAGGAGTCCTCCACCATGTCCCGGATCATGGTGTCCGGCAGGCTCCCGTCCAGCCGCACACCGTTCCAGTGGGTCTTGTTCATGTGCCAGGCACCGGTGATCTCAGGGTGCGCCGCGCGCAGTTGCGCGGCCAGCGATGGTTCGCATTTCAGGTTCACCGTCAGCGGCTCCGCGTCCAGCGCGGAGAGCGCGAACAACTTCGCACCCTGGGCCGCACCGCCGGATACAGCGGAACGGACTTTGAACACCGAGGTTTCCGGGCCGAAGGGGAAGTCCTCGAAGGCTCCCGGGAATTCCAGGCAGATCCGGCGGAGGGTGGCTGCATCCATGGTCCGAGCCTAGTGCAGGCTACAGACCGTAATGCCAGCCTTCGCGGGCGGGACAGGTATTGACCACCACGTCCAGTCCTGCAGCCTCCGCCCGTTCGACGGCGGCGTCGTCGTTGACCCCGAGCTGCAGCCATACCGCCTTGGCGCCGGCCGCGATCGCCTGGTCGATCACCGCACCCACACGGTTGGAGTTCACAAAGCAGTCCACGACGTCGACCGGTTGCCTTTCGGCGGGAATGTCCGCCAAGGTCTTGTAGCCGGTTTCGCCGTGGACGTCTTCGCCGCGCAGGTTCACCGGAATGATTTCCATGCCCATGCGGTCGCGGACATAGAGGGCAACGTCGTAAGCGGAGCGCCACTCATTGTTGCTCAGACCGACGATCGCCCAGCGTCCCTTGGTGCGCATGAGGCGTTCAACGACAGCCGGATCATTTAGGTGGGTCATGCCTCCAGCCTACGCCGGGCGCTGTTTGGCGGATTTCCAGCCTCGGCCGCCCGGCCGGTCTTCACCTCGGGCACCGGAAGCTTCCTTTTTCCCCGCGCGGGCCTTCCCTGCTTTGTCATGGGCCGCTTTGCCATGGGCCGCTTGCTCACGCGTTTTCTTACCGTCCGCGGCCTTCCCGGCCGGCGCCGCAGAAGAAGCCGCGGCGGGCACGGTGGCCGGGGGGATGGCTTCCGGCTGTGCGGCGGTCCGTGGAGGCTCCACCGCAGGAGGAATGGAAGGCGTGGGGACGAAAGTCACCGTCGGGGCGTCGGGACCCGGCGCAGCCGGGACGAGGGATGGCGGTGCAGAGTTCCACTGCGGCGCCCAAGCTGCGATCAGCCCTTCAACGAACTCCGGGGAGTTACCGCTGAGGCTGCCGGAGGCGGCAACGCCTCCAATCCCCAGGCCCATGGCGGTGACTACCGCACCGGCGACGACGGCGGGCCGCCACTTCCTGCGACGGCGCCTGGCGAGCTCGTCGTCGGGGTCCGTGCCGCCGTCGGGGGCCGAACCGCCGTCGGGGGCTGCGGACGGAGCGAGCAGAGCGGCAAGGTCGCCGCGGGGAGCCGGGGCGGGCAGCGCCGAGAGACCGGCGATGGATTCGAGGGCGGCCTTGAGCGGCGCATCACCGGGCAACCCGGCGTCGAGCATGAGCTCAGAGAGGAGGTCTTCACGATCCGTACTGGAACGCGTCATGGCGCCACATATTCCTTTACTGCCGAGTGTTCGCGGAGCGTGTTCAACGCCCTCCGCTGCAACTGCTTCACTGCACCTTGGCTTTTCCCCATGATTTCGGCAACTTGCTCGACCGTCAGGCCCGCAATGATCCGTAACGACAGGACTTCCCGCTGCTCTTCCGGGAGGAACCCGAGCAGTGCCAACACTTCCCCCGGAGCTACCCGGCCCATCGCTTCGGCTTCGGCCGACAGGACCTCCCTGGTATCCCGTTCGACTTCGAACTCCTGGTGCTCCGGGGACCTGCCCTGCCTGCGGTGGTCATCGACCATCCGGGCATGGGCCACGGAGAACACGAACGTTCGGAGACCTTTGACGCCGCCCGAAATGGTTTCAATCCGGGACAACACCGCAAGGAAAACGTCCTGCGTGACGGCCTCGGGATCATTCACGCCCTTGGCGCTGAGATAACCCAAAACTTGCCCCGCAAATGCCTGATACACGGCACTGAACAGCTCTGCGTCATTGCCCTGAAGGGCCTGCAACGCTTCGTCGGTCAGGGCGTCGGTCACGGTTCAGGTGCTTTCGGTGGGTGCAAGGTTCTCTGCCGTTGTCCGCGCTTGTCCCGTCGGACAGACTGTGGGCACTCACCCCAGCCTAACCGCCCCGCGTAAACAGCCCAAGACACACCTCCGGACCGGCCGGCATCCTGTTTGCAGGCAAAACGAAGGGCCGAGCTGGAACATGATGGGGGACAGATTCCAGCTCGGCCCGTTCACTGAAGTAATCGTCCCGGCCCCCCAAAGGGTTACGCGGATTCCAAAGTTTTTTCGGAGCGGATGTTTTCCCAGTTCAGGGGCTGTTTTGTAGGGGAGCGCTGGGGCTGGGGCACCGCTCGTTTGTCCCCTGCGCCGTTCATACTGCAGTTCCGGCGGGGTTGAAGCCGTGCAGCCCTCCTGATCTGCAGGATGAATCTCACGACGGCGGCCGCCATCCTCCCCGACGGAGTGCGGCTTCCACTTGGGGAACCACCCATTCGGCGCCCAGCTCCAGGTCCCTGGCGTAGATCTTCACCTGGTTCCAGCCGCAGTCGACCATGAAACTGTCCCGGCCTTTGTCGGCCACCTGCCGCAAGGGAGTGAGGTGATGGGCGCCCTCGTATTCGATGCATGTCCGGAATTCGGGACAAGCAAGATCCACCCATCTCGGAAACGCATGGTCGTCCGAGGACACGGGGTAGTCGACCCGGAAGGGTGGCAGGTGTTGCGCGGTCTGCAGCATCAAGCGCAGCCGGGTCTCCTGTGGGAAGTCCACGCCCACCCGCAAATACGGAAGCGCCTTTCGCGCTTTGACGAGGCCGGGAACCCGGCGCTTCCTGGAAATGTAGAGGTTCAGTCCTTCCAACGAAATCAATGGAGGGCCGGATCTGCCGAAGCCGCGGTCTTCGTGGGTGCACACCAGGAAATCTCCGGCAACTATGAGGTCATCCAGGCAGAGCACCGACGCGAGGTCCAGCCAGGTCCTCGCCGGTGACGTCACGGGAATGCCGTCCAACAGTGTTACTTCCTCCGGTTCGAAGGTCCGGCTGTGCCCCACGACGTGCTTGCGCCGCGGCCCGGTTTTCGAGGATGAGCTCAAATGCAGCCGGGCTTCTTCCTCCAGTTCCTTCGGCAACGGGGCTCCTAGCAGCCTGGCAGCGGTGCTGTCACTGGCGACAGCGCCGGTGGAAAGCAGCAAGTACGGCCTGACCCTTTCCGCGAGGCGCTGTGCCGTTCCGACGGGAACCCTGATTCCCCGGCTGGGCGTCCTTAGGTCCTTGGCTTTCAGCCGATTCTGCGTTTGTCCCGCTGCGAGCCCCTCGCTCAAGGTAAAGGAGCGCAACGCCAAAGTTTCAGGAAGGGGACTGGCCTTGCTCACAGAACGAGTCTCACGGATGCGGGCTCGGGCACTTGCGTTATCCACAGGCTGGCATGCCGTCGTGAGATTGATCCTGCAGATCAGGCGGGGTTGAAGCCGTACAGCCCGCCTGATCTGCAGGGTCAACGCGAGGCGCCACACAACAGCGGCGGGCCACCGCGGGGTTCCATCGAAACCCCGGGTGGCCCGCCGCCGTCGAACGTGGCTAAAAGCCCTTAGTCCTCGATCAGATCGTGCAGCACGATCGTCTGGTCGCGGTCCGGGCCGACGCCGATCGCGGAGAACCGGGTGCCGGAGAGCTTTTCGAGCGCCAGCACGTAGTTGCGGGCGTTCTCCGGGAGGTCCTCCAGGGTCTTGGCGGCAGTGATGTCTTCGGTCCAGCCGTCGAAGTACTCGAAGATCGGCACTGCGTGGTGGAACTCGGTCTGGGTCATGGGCATTTCGTCGTGGCGGACGCCGTCGACGTCGTAGGCGACGCAGACCGGGATCTGCTCAATGCCGGTGAGTACGTCCAGCTTGGTGACGAAGTAGTCCGTGAAGCCGTTCACGCGGGAAGCGTGGCGGGCCAGGACGGCGTCGTACCAGCCGCAGCGGCGCGGGCGGCCGGTGTTCACGCCGAACTCGCCGCCTGTCTTCTGCAGGTACATGCCCATCTCGTCGAAGAGTTCCGTGGGGAACGGGCCGGCGCCGACGCGCGTGGTGTACGCCTTGATGATGCCGATGGAGCGCGAGATGCGGGTGGGGCCGATGCCCGAACCGACGGACGCGCCGCCGGCGGTCGGGTTGGAGGAGGTCACGAAGGGGTAGGTGCCGTGGTCGACGTCCAGGAACGTGGCCTGGCCGCCCTCCATGAGCACCACCTTGCCTTCGTCCAGGGCGTTGTTCAGCTCCAGGGTGGAGTCGATGACCAGCGGGCGCAGGCGCTCGGCGAAGGAGAGGAAGTACTCCACGATTTCTTCGACGATCACGCTGCGCCGGTTGTAGACCTTGACCAGGAGTTCGTTCTTCTGGCGCAGGGAGCCTTCCACCTTCTGGCGCAGGATCGACTCGTCAAAGACATCCTGGACGCGGATGCCCAGGCGGGCCACCTTGTCCATGTAGGCCGGGCCGATGCCGCGGCCGGTGGTGCCGATGGCGCGGCTGCCCAGGAAGCGTTCGGTGACCTTGTCCAGGACCTGGTGGTACGGGGCCACCAAATGGGCGTTGGCGGAAACGCGCAGGCGGGAGGTGTCCGCGCCGCGGGCTTCGAGGCCGTCGATTTCCTGGAAGAGGGCCTCGAGGTTCACCACGCAGCCGTTGCCGATGATCGGAATGGCGTTGGGGCTCAGGATGCCGGCGGGAAGGAGCTTGAGCTCATACTTCTCGCCGCCGACGACGACGGTGTGCCCGGCGTTGTTGCCGCCGTTGGGCTTGACCACGTAGTCAACGCGGCCACCGAGCAGGTCGGTCGCTTTGCCTTTGCCTTCGTCGCCCCACTGGGCTCCGACGATCACGATAGCGGGCATGGGATCCTCCCCCATTCTTTCGGGCAAGCGGGTGGGAACCGCGCCTGGCGCCGTACATGAGAACGCCCCGAAGCCTGGCCCTGTCCACGATCTTCAACAAAGATTCATGGGCAGGAAGGGCAAGAGTTCCGGGGCTCTTACCAGCCAAGTTTAGCCGATCCGGCCCCTTTATACCGTGTCATGACCCCGCACCTGGAACCGGCGCCGGTGCCGGCCGCGGGCGGGGCGGACATGGCAGGTTCTTGGAGCCGTCCGGCGACACGCCGAAGATGTCTGGGACCCGAGACACCACGGCTCCGCATTCCATTGTTCCGGGGCCGCGATTGCTGTGACATGGAACATGCCCGTTCAGCATGAGGAGTAAGACCATGGCAGCAGCACCAAGCAGCGCCGTCGAGGCACGGTCGATCGAGATGATCCCGTCCCGCGAGCGCCACGGCCACCCGAAGTCCCAGTTCACCCTGTGGTTCGGCGCCAACGCCCAGATCACCGCGATCGTGGACGGCGCCCTCGCGGTGGTCTTCGGCGCCGACGCGTTCTGGGCCATCATCGGCCTGCTGGCGGGCAACGTGCTCGGCGGCATCGTCATGGCGCTGCACTCGGCGCAGGGCCCCAAGCTCGGCCTCCCGCAAATGATTTCCAGCCGTGCGCAGTTCGGCGTGTACGGCGCAGTCATCCCGCTGGTCCTGGTCATCCTGATGTACGTGGGCTTCGCATCCACCGGAACCGTGCTCTCCGGGCAGGCCATCAACCTGATCCTCGGCGTCAACGTTCCCGCCGTCGGGATCCTGATCTTCGGTGCCGCCACCGCCCTGCTGGCCATCCTGGGCTACAAATACATCCACGCCCTGGGCCGCATCGCCACCGTGCTGGGCCTGGCCGGATTCCTGTACCTGACCTTCGCGGTACTGACCAAGTACGACGTCGGCCAGATCATGTTGCTCAAGGGCTTCGAATGGCCCACCTTCCTGACCGCCATCGCGCTGGGCGCCGGCTGGCAGCTGACCTTCGGCCCCTACGTTGCGGACTACTCCCGGTACCTGCCCCAGGACACCAGCGAGCGCCGGACCTTCTGGTACACCTTCGCCGGTTCCGTGGGCGGCGCCCAGTGGGCCATGACCATCGGCGCCCTGGCCGGCGGCCTGTCCGCTGCGCACCTGGGCGGGGACTTCCTGAAGAACCAGGTGGGCTACATGGGCGACCTCGCCGGCGGCGGGCTGATCGCGGTCTTCATTTACCTGATGATCGTCTGCGGCAAGCTCACGGTGAACTGCCTGAACGCCTACGGTGCCTTCATGTGCTCGGTGACGATCGGCACCGCCATCAACCGCCGGGACACGGTTTCCCGCGCGGCCCGCATCGCCTTCATCCTGGTGGTCATCGGCGCGAGCGTGCTGATCGCCCTTTTCGCCAGCAAGGACTTCCTGAACGTCTTCAAGAACTTCGTGCTGATGCTGCTCATGGTGTTCACGCCGTGGTCCGTCATCAACCTCGTGGACTACTACAAGGTGTCCCGCGACCGCCTGGACATCCCTGCCCTCTACGACCCGAACGGCCGCTACGGGCGCTGGAACGCCGCGGCCCTGGTGTCGTACGGCATCGGCGTCGTCGTCCAGATCCCGTTCCTCGCCCAGGCCCTCTACACGGGCCCCGTCACGGAATTGCTGGGCGGCGCGGACATCTCCTGGATCGTCGGCATCGCGGTGACCATGCTGGTCTACTACCCCTGGGCCAAGGCCACCAACCGCGCCCCGCTGGAGACCATCTACCCCAGCGAGGACGCAGCAGCTGCCCGGGTGCCGGCGTCGTAATCGCCTAGAGCACTACTGGCGGGCGTTCGCGAGCGCGGCGTCCGCCAGTGCCGGCCATTCCCCCGCGGCCGAGATCGGAACCTCGACCCAGTCCTTGAACGGCCTGCCCATGCCCGAAGGATCGAAGAGCACGGCCCCGGGCAGCGCGAGCGCCCGTCCATGCTCCGGGGTGTCGCGGCCGAGCTTGAAGGCCACCGTGTCCCCGTTGAGGCAGGCGATCGCCTTCTTGTCCAGCAGCAGTGAACGGGCACCGAACATCCGGCCCGCCACCACCCCGGCGTCGAGCAGATCGGCGCCCAGGTTCTCGAAAGCGGCAACGGCGGCAGCGGACGACTCGCGTTTCTCCATGGCGGCATCATGCCCGACGGCGGGACATAAGCAAAGCGCGGCCGGCACCTTTGGTGCCGGCCGCTTTTCTCGTTCCAGACGCGTTATCCGGCGGCTCCGGCGACGGTGAACACCACCGCCGCGATGCCAAAGCCCACCACGCCGATCAGGGTTTCCATTACGGTCCAGGTTGCCAGGGTGGTCTTCACGTCCATGCCCATGAAGCGGCCGACCAGCCAGAATCCGGCGTCGTTGACGTGCGAGACCACCACCGAACCGGCGGCCACGGCCACTACGAGCGCGGCCAGCTGGAGGCCGTTGAGTCCCGCCTCGGCGACCGCCGGGGAGATGAGGCCCGCCGCCGTCGTCAGCGCAACGGTGGCAGAGCCCTGGGCGATGCGCAGCACGGCGGAAATGATGAAACCGGCCAGGATCACGGGGATGCCGGCACCGCCGAGCACGTCGGCGAGGGCCTTGCCGATGCCGGAGGTGCGCAGCACGGCCCCGAACATGCCGCCGGCGCCGGTGATGAGGATGACCGAGCAGACCGGGCCAAGGGAGGACTCAAGGAGCTTTTCGAGCACCGTGCCGTGGATGCCGCGGCGCATGCCCAGCACCAGGGCGGCGACGAATACCGAGATCAGCAGGGCCACGGGGGTGTCGCCGAGGGCGCGGAGGATCTGGAACCACTGCTGGTCCTTGACGGTGTCCGGCAGGAGGTGGGAGGTGGCCAGGGTGTTGAGGCCGGTGTTCATGAAGATCAGCACGAGCGGCAGCAGGAGGATGCCGACGACGGTGCGGAAGCGCGGCGGGTGGGCCTCGGCGTCGGCGGAGGCGTGGCCGAGGATTTCCGGTACCGGCAGCACGAGCTTGCGTCCGGTCCACAGGCCGTAGAGGTACGCGGCGAGGTACCAGGTGGGGATCGCGGCGATGAGGCCGACGAAAGTCACGAGGCCGACGTTTGCGTTGAGGATCGCGGAGGCTGATACCGGTCCCGGGTGGGGCGGCAGGAAGACGTGCATCACCGAGAACGCGCCGACGGCGGGCAGGCCGTAGCGCAGGACGCCGCCACCGAGACGGTGCGCCACAGCGAACACCACGGGCAGCATGACCACGAGACCGGCGTCGAAGAAGATCGGGAAACCGAAGATAAGTGAGGCAAGGCCAAGCGCGAAGGGCGCACGCTTCTCACCGAAGAGCTTGATGAGGTAGTCGGCCAGGACCTTGGCTCCGCCGGAGGTCTCGACAATGCGGCCGAGCATGGTGCCCAGGCCGACGAGCAGGGCAACGGTGCCCAGGGTGGTGCCGAAGCCGCCGACCAGGACGCCCACCACCTTGTCGGCGGGGATGCCGGTGGCGAAGGCCGTGGCAAGGCTGACAGTAATCAGCGCAAGCAGGGCGTGCATCTTGAAGCGGATGATCAGGACGAGCAGGACGGCGATGGCGGCAGCCGCGATAAGCAGCAGCGGCCCGGCGCCGAGGGTTTGGGTCCATCCTTCGATGGTGGTCATGGTGCCTCCTCAGGCAGGGTTCATCAGCCCGTGCCGGGGCGCGCCGGACTGCGCCGGTTGCGCCGGCGGGGCGTGCCGCGATGTGCGGGCTGCGGTTGTTGGGGGGAAGGGGTCTGCGGTCAGGCTGCGCTGTCGGTCAGGCGGCCTGCAGCGCAAGCGGCTTGCAGTTCAGGCGGCCTGCAGCGCAAGGACGTCGACGACGGCGCGCACCAGGGTGCCCGGGTCCTGTGCGATGTCCAGTCGGACGCTTCCTGCCGCGCATTCCTCGGCCGTGAGCGGCTCGAGGGTGGCGAGCTGGCTGGGCAGCAGGGTGGTGGGCATGAAGTGCCCTGCCCGGCCGCCCATGCGTTCGGCGAGAAGTTCCGGGCTGCCGTCGAGGTGGACGAAGACCACGCGGCCCTCGGCCTCGGAGAGCAGGCTGCGGTAGCCGCGTTTGAGGGCCGAGCAGGTCAGCACGGTGCTGTTGCCTGCCTTCGCCTTGGACGTCATCCAGTCGCGGATGCTGCCCAGCCAGGGCCAGCGGTCCTCATCCGTGAGCGGAACGCCGCCCTCCATTTTCGAAATGTTGGCCGACGGGTGGAAACGGTCGGCCTCGGCCATGTCCCAGCCAAGGGCCGACGCGAGTGCCTCGGCAATCGTGGACTTGCCTGCGCCGGCAACGCCCATGACGACCACGTGGATTGCAGATGACTCCATTGCCCTACCTCCGCAGGAAGACGTCGTTGGCTTCCGAAGAAGCTCGGGTGGCGCTGATGCGCCGCGTTCCAGAAAAAGATAGCACCATTGATAGTGCACTGGTAGTACCTATTGTGCTTTTGGTCATACTTTTACGCCGAAGGCCCTAGGCTGGGAGTAATCAGCGCGGGAAGGGCGGGACATGTCGACGGTGACAGCGGAAGGCGGCGGCCTCCACCAGCGCATGCTGGACACCCTCGGCGAATCGATCGCCTCCGGCCGTCTTGCCCCCGGATCCCGGCTCACCCTCGAAGACCTGCAACAGGAATTCGGCGTCTCCCGTACCGTCGCTCGGGACACCATGCGCGTCCTGGAATCCATGAACCTCGTGTACTCCCGCCGCCGGGTGGGCATCGTGGTCCAGGACCCGCTGCACTGGAACGTCTTCGACCCCAAGGTCGTCCACTGGCGCCTGGCCTCCACCCGCCGCGAAGCCCAGTACGCCTCCCTCACCGAGCTGCGCATCGCCGTCGAGCCCATTGCCGCCGCGGCCGCCGCCCGCCGGGCCACGCACGCGCAGCGCGGAGAACTGGGAGCGATGGCCGCGGAGCTGCGGCGCCTGGGCGAGGCCGGGGACCTGGAGGGTTTCCTCGCCGTCGACATCGCCTTCCACCGCCTCCTGCTGCACGCAAGCGGCAACGAGATGTTCGCCGCGATCGACCAGATGGTGGCCGAGGTGCTGACCAGCCGCACCCAGCAGGGACTCATGCCGTTCCGGCCGGAGGAGGCCGCGCTCAAGGCGCACGAAGATGTTGCCTCCGCCGTTTCGCGCGGGGATACGAACAAGGCCGAGGAAGCGATGCACCGCGTGGTTGTGGAGGTCCGCCAGGCCATGGGTCTGGACTAGGCGGGGCGCTGCTTCCATACCCCTTGCGCCGGAGTCGCTTCCGGATGTTATCTGGCACCATGTTCAGCAGCCCATACCCCGACGTCGACATCCCGGACGTGAGCGTCCACGAGTATCTGTTCGGCGGGCTCCGCCCGGAGGACCTGGACCGTGTGGCCTTGGTGGACGGCACCACCGGCGCCGAGGGGACCTACCGCAACCTGGTGACCAACATCGGCGCCGTGGCGGGCTATCTGGCCGCCCACGGCGTGCGGCCCAGCGACGTGGTGGGGCTCTTCTCCCCCAACATCCCGGCCTTCGCGCCGGTCTTCCACGGCATCCTGCGCGCCGGCGCCGCAGCCACCACCATCAACGCCCTCTACACCGCCGAGGAAGTGGCCCGCCAGCTCCGGGACGCCGGCGCCACCTGGCTCTTCAGCATCTCCCCCTTCCTGGAACGGGCGGAGGCCGCCGCGGCTGAGGCGGGCATCCCGCCGGAGCAGCTGGTGATCATCGACGGCGCGCCGGGCCATCCGTCGTACGCGGACATCCGGGAGGCGGCCCACCCCGCCCCGGAGCTGAGCATCGACCCCGCCACCCACCTGGCTGTGTTGCCCTTCTCCTCCGGCACCACCAGCTCGCCGAAGGGCGTCATGCTCACGCACCGCAACCTCGTGGCGAACGTCCAGCAGATCCGTGCCCTCCTGGAGGTGACCCCGCAGGACCGGCTGCTGGCGCTGCTCCCCTTCTTCCATATCTACGGAATGACCGTGCTGCTGAACCTGGCCTTGGCGGAGCGGGCCAGCCTGGTGACCATGCCCAAGTTCGAGCTGGCCGAGTTCCTTCGCATCATCCAGGAGCACCGGATCAGCTATCTTTTCATCGCACCACCTGTCGCGGTGGCGCTGGCCAAGCACCCCCTCGTGGCGGAGTACGACCTCTCCAGCGTCCACACTGCCCTCTCCGGCGCGGCACCCTTGGACGAGGAACTGGGCCACGCGGTGGCCGAACGGATCGGTTGCCGGATGCTGCAGGGGTACGGGATGACGGAGATGAGCCCTGTCTCGCACCTGATCCCCCGCTCGGCGGAAGGCGTTCCCCTGGGCAGCTGCGGCTACACGATCCCGAACATGGACATGCGGATCCTGGACCTGATGACGGGCGAGGACATCGACCCGCCGGCCGAGGGCGTCAGCGAGCCCGGGCACCTGCTCTGCCGCGGGCCCAACGTGATGCTGGGCTACCTCAACCTGCCGGAGGCCACCGCGGAGGCCCTGGACGCGGACGGCTTCCTGCACACCGGCGACATCGCCACGGTGTCCGTCACCGGCGTCGTCGGCATCGTGGACCGGCTCAAGGAGCTCATCAAGTACAAGGGGTACCAGATCCCGCCCGCGGAGCTGGAGGCCGTGCTGCTCACGCACCCGGAGATCGCGGACGCGGCAGTGGTGGGCGCCTACGACGAGGACCACCAGGAGGTCCCCAAAGCGTTCGTGGTGCGGCAAGCCGGCTCCGGTCTGGACGACGAGGCGGTCATGGCCTTCGTCGCAGAGCGCGTAGCGCCGCACAAGAAGGTCCGCCAGGTCGATTTCCTGGACGCGATCCCCAAGTCCGCCTCCGGCAAGATCCTGCGGCGCGAACTCCGGTAAGGCTGAGGTACCGCGGACGACGACGGCGTTAAGACGCGACGGCGCCCCGCACCTTCTTGGTGCGGGGCGCCGTCGTTCGTTCTGCTTTTGCCCTAGCCTTCAATCGCTGCCTTCGCAGTGGGATCGGAGTCGTTGAGGAACTTCTCGATCCGCTCGGGCTCATCGGCTTCGCCGATGGCCGCCGAAGCGCGTCCCAGCGCGTACAGCGCCCGCAGGAATCCGCGGTTCGGCTCGTGTTCCCACGGGATGGGGCCGACGCCGCGCCAGCCGTTGCGCCGCAGCGAGTCCAGGCCGCGGTGGTAGCCCACCCGGGCATACGCGTAGGACTCGATGGTGCGGCCCTCGGCCCACGCTTCCTCGGCGAGGATTGCCCAGAGCAGCGAGGACGTGGGGTTCTTGGCCACCAGGTCCACAGCTTCCTGGCCGAGCGCGAGGTGTTGGTACACCTCGGACTCGGCAGGCAGCAGCGTGGGTTCCGGACCGAGCAGATTCTTGCGGAATTCGTCGGACATGACTTAGAAGGTCCTGCCTGCGGAGCCGAGCTGACGTGCGGATTCAATGATGCGGGCGGCCATGCCGGCCTCAGCCGAAGCACCCCAGACGCGCGGGTCGTAGGCCTTCTTGTTGCCGATCTCGCCGTCGACCTTCAGCACGCCGTCGTAGTTGGAGAACATGTGCCCGGCCACCGGACGGGTGAACGCGTACTGGGTGTCCGTGTCGACGTTCATCTTGATCACACCGTAGGACACAGCGTCCGCGATCTCCTGGTCGGAGGAACCCGAACCGCCGTGGAAGACCAGGTCGAAGGGGTTGTCCTTGCCGATCTTGGCGCCGACCTCGGACTGGATCTGCTTGAGCAGTTCCGGGCGCAGCTTCACGCCGCCCGGCTTGTACACGCCGTGTACGTTTCCGAAGGTCAGGGCGGTGATGTAGCGGCCGTTATCACCGGTGCCGAGTGCCTCGATGGTGGCCAGGGCGTCCTCGGTGGTGGTGTAAAGCTTCTCGTTGATCTCGTTCTCCACACCGTCCTCTTCGCCGCCGACCGTGCCGATCTCGACCTCAAGGATGATCTTCGCGGCCGCGGCACGTTCCAGCAGCTCGCGGGCGATGCGCAGGTTCTCACCGAGCGCCTCGTGCGAACCGTCCCACATGTGCGAGTTGAAGATCGGGTTGCGCCCGGCCTTCACCTCGGCCTCGGACGCGGCCAGCAGCGGCAGCACGAAACCGTCCAGCTTGTCCTTCGGGCAGTGGTCCGTGTGCAGGGCGATGTTCACGTTGTAGTTCTTCGCCACCTCGCGGGCGAACGCAGCAAAGCCCAGGGAACCGGCAACCATGTCCTTCACGGAGGCACCGGACCAGTACGCAGCGCCACCGGTGGAGACCTGGATGATGCCATCGGACTCAGCCTCAGCGAAACCACGGATCGCAGCGTTGAGGGTCTGCGACGACGTCACATTCACCGCCGGGAACGCGTAGCCGCCGGCCTTCGCGCGGTCGATCATCTCGGAGTAAATCTCTGGGGTTGCAATGGGCATGGTGACTCCTATGCTGTGTTTTCGTCTATGGGTGTGCTGACCCTGAAACAGACCGCTTACGGCTAGGCACCATCCTAGCCAGATCCCACAACAGGGCGTGCTTCGGGTCACCCCGCGGTAACACTCGCCGCGCTGCCCGCCGAGTTGGCACTTCGCGGCAGTGTTGCCGCTAAACACTGCCGTGACGTGTCAACTCGCTTGCCAGCCTCGGCTTTCCAGCGCCCTCCGGACTTTTCGCACGACGGCGGGCCGCTCGCCGTCGAGCTCGTCCTGCGAAACCCGCACCTCGAGCCAGCCGTATGCCGCCGTCGTTTCCTGGCGTTGAATGTCGCGCCGGTGCTGCCGGCCGTCGGCGTGCGGGCTCCCGTCGTATTGGATCGCAATCCGCCACTCGGGGTAGGCGGCGTCCGGCCAAAGCACAGGGTTGCCATGGACTCCCCACAGAACGTGGTTCAACTCCGGTTCCGGCAGGCCGGCATTCATGAGAGCGAGGCGCATGCGGGTTTCCGGCGGGGAGTCTGCCCCCACTCGGATCAGTTCCAAAGCGGCGCGGGCCGTTCGTATCCCGCGCATGCCCGGGTGCCGGCCGACAATGTCCTGCAACTCTTCCATGGTGCAGACCGCCTCCCTCGGCACGGGAAATTCCGGTCCATGGCAGCACACCAGGAAGTCACCGGCAGCGACGGTTTCCTCGACTGTCAGTACTGCCGCAAGGTCCAGCCACGTCCGGGCAGGCGTGGTGAGGCGAACGCCGTCGTACTCAGTCACTTCGTCCGGCAGCAGCGTCAGCGCGTGACCCACCACGTTGGCCCGGCGGGGAAAGCTGTGCCCCCGCCGGCGCGCGATGTGGATCCGCCAATCTCCGCTGCGACGTGCGGAAAGCGGGTGTCCCCAGATCCTGGCCGCCGAGTACAGGGCGAGGAAAGAGTCGTCGTCCACGTCGGTGTAGCCGCGCAGGGCTGCAGCGCCGCTCGCCTCGGAGTGGATCGGCACCCTGATGCCGCGCGAAACGGTCACGAGATCCTTCGCCGCGGTCCGGGTCCGGGTGATTCCGGCTTTGTCCGAGGATCGCAGCGAAAAGGAACCCGTGACCAGGTAATCAGGAAGGGGAGCCCGTCGCATGCCCCATTGTTGCCGCTTCCCACGGGCCCGGTGACGTTATCCACAGCTCCGCCCCGAAGGCCCCCGCCGAGTTTGCAGTTAACGGCAGTGTTTCCGCGAAACACTGCCGTCAAATGCCAACTCGGTGGGGGTGGCTAGGTCCCCGTGACGCGCTGGCCGAAGTTGTGGCGCCGGATCCAAGCGTGCATGGCGATCGCGGCGGCGGAGGCGGCGTTGATGGATCGCGTGGAGCCGTACTGTTCGATCGACAGGGTGGCGACGGCGGCCTCGTGCACCTCGGGGGTCAGGCCGGGGCCTTCCTGGCCGAACACCAGCACGCAGTTGCGGGGCAGGTCGTAGCTTTCCAGCGGCACCGAGTCCGGGAAGATGTCGATGCCGATGATGGCCAGGCCCTCCCCCTGCGCCCAGGACACGAAATCCTCCACCGTGGGGTGGTGCCGGATGTGCTGGTAGCGGTCGGTGACCATGGCGCCGCGGCGGTTCCAGCGGCGCCGGCCGATGATGTGGACTTCCTTGGCGAGGAAGGCGTTCGCGGTGCGCACCACGGTGCCGATATTGAGGTCGTGC
This sequence comes from Curtobacterium sp. LFS079, assembly GCF_047977865.1. Taxonomy (NCBI): domain Bacteria; kingdom Bacillati; phylum Actinomycetota; class Actinomycetes; order Micrococcales; family Microbacteriaceae; genus Curtobacterium; species Curtobacterium sp. LFS079. The sequence continues at coordinate 331,547 of NZ_JBFPFO010000003.1, read as the reverse complement.
TGCCAGTTCTCAATGGCGATGTGGAAGTCGTGCCGCTTCGAGTCGAGGTCCGCGACGATCGCCTCGTGCTTCCAGTACCGGTACTTGTCGACGACGTTGCGCCGGTCGCCGTCGGCCAGCAGGTCCGGGTCCCAGTGGTCACCCTCAGGCCAAGTACCTTCCCAGGGCCCGACGCCGACCTCCGCCTTTTCGGTCTCTTCCCCGGATGGGGGCGCGGGCGGGGCCGGGTGTTGGGGGTGTTCAGTCACCCGACAAGACTAGCTTGCAGGGTCCCCCTCCACCGGCCCCGGAGCGGGGACCCTATCCCAGCTTCCACTTGTTGACGCGGTAGCTGTTGGCCAGCTTGGTGAAGAGACCCGGGTGCGCATCCCAGTAGCTCTTGTGGCCGCTGACGCCCACCATCTGCGGGGTACCCCAGGGGGTCACCGAGAAAAGGTTCACCGCCTGGATGTCTTCGCCTGCTGCAGTCTTGCAGCTGAATCCGACCACGACGGCTATGCCGCGGCGGAATTCGCGCATTTCGGGCTTGCTGGACTGGAAGTCGGAGGCGCATTTGTGGCCCACCAGATGCTTGGGCAGCTCCGTCGCGGACATGCCCTCGAGCTTGGACTCCGTGGCCGTGATGGCCGCCTTGACCTTTTCCGGATCCTTGCCGTACTTGCCCTCCTGGCTTTCGGCGAAGAAGGCAAAGGCAATCGAGATGCCGTCTGCGTCCTTTTCCTCCGTGCCTTGGGCCACCTGCTGCATTTCTTCGCCGGTTTCGGGATCCTTGGAGATGCCGAAGGTGCCGTCGTAGCTCCAGGACTTCAAATGCTGCAATGACGACTCCCCCGTGACGAACTTCCCGTAGGCGGGGTCGCCGTCGGCGGGAACATCACTGGGGCCCTGCAGTTCCTCCCAGCCCGGCGGCAGCGGGATGGCGTCGGCCGGGGTGGTGGAGGAAGGAGCAGCATCCGACGTCGATGCCTCCGGAGCCGGGGCCGTTTCCGTTGCGACCGTGTCCGGCTTGGGCGCGGGTCCTGGCTTGCTGAGCGAAGGCACGATCCAGGCGAAGACGACCACAAGGGCGACGATCACCAAGGCGGCCACAGAGCCGAGCACGATGGCCAGGGTCTTGCCGCTGGAGGTTTTCTGCGGCGGAACCGGAACCGACTGGTACTGGGCCGGCTGGGCCGACTGGTACTGGCCCGGCTGGGCCGGCTGGGCCGACTGGTACTGGCCCGGCTGGGCCGGCGGAACCGGCTGGTACTGCGCCGGCGGAACCGGATACTCCGGTTGCGGCGGGGTGGGAGGTCCTTGTGGAGACTGCTGGCCGGGCCACTGGGGAGCTCCGTTGTTGCCGCCACCGTAATTGCTGCTCATGGGCCGTCCTTTCGGGGTGATCCATTCGGATCGGGGACGGGGAGTCCGGACCGTGAGCTGGCACGTGCCCCCCTGCACGAAACCGCGCCCTTCGACGGATTCATCGGGACGCCTCCGCCCAGCCTAGAGGAGTCCGCCGGTATGTTTCGCCCGCCGTCATGGGTACCTCTACCCACCCCGGGAATGAAAGACTTGAGCCAGGAAAGAGCCCGAACCCAAGGAGAAGCATGGCGAATGCGAGCGAGGCACCGAAGAAGTCCCATCCGTACCGCAACGGACACGAGATCGAATGCTGGCTGACGGACATGGACGGGGTCCTGGTCCACGAGAACCAGGCCATTCCGGGCGCAGCCGAACTGATCCAACGCTGGGTTGACACGTCCAAGCGCTTCCTGGTGCTGACCAACAACTCCATCTTCACTCCGCGCGACCTCGCCGCCCGGCTGAGCTCTTCCGGTCTGGAAGTTCCCGAGGAGAACATCTGGACTTCGGCCCTGGCCACCGCCCAGTTCCTGAAGGACCAGGTGGAGGGTTCGGACTCCGGTAACCGCGCGTACACGATCGGCGAGGCGGGCCTGACGACGGCGCTCCATGAAGCAGGCTTCATCCTCACCGACCAGAACCCGGACTTCGTGGTGCTCGGCGAGACCCGCACCTATTCGTTCGAGGCGATCACCACGGCCGTGCGCCTGATCCTGGGCGGAGCACGGTTCATCGCCACCAACCCGGACGCCACCGGACCTTCCAAGGACGGCCCGCTTCCGGCCACCGGGGCCATCGCCGCCATGATCTCCAAGGCCACGGGCCGTGAACCGTACATTGTGGGCAAGCCGAACCCGATGATGTTCCGCTCCGCGATGAACCGGATCGACGCCCATTCCGAAACCACGGCGATGATCGGCGACCGCATGGACACCGACATCATCGCGGGAATGGAAGCCGGCCTGCACACCGTCCTGGTGCTCAGCGGCATCACCCAGCGCGAGGAAATCGCGGCTTTCCCGTTCCGGCCCAACCAGGTGCTGAGCTCGGTGGCCGAACTCAAGGATCAGATCTAGGGGCAGGGCCATGGCGGTGCTGAATCTGCGGCCACTGTTGGGCGGCCGGCTCGTGCGGGGCAGCCAGCCCTTCGGGATGGACGCGTCCGCAACCGCGGAGTTTCTGTCGACGCACGGCATCCGCACGGTGGTCGACCTGCGCAGCGGCCGGGAACGCGACCTCCTGCCGTGGCAGCTGGTCCCGGGGAACGGCGTCGACCTGCTGGAAAATCCCTTCGATCCGGCCCCGCAGGGGCTTCCTCGCGTGACCACGGCCGAAGAACTCGGCGAGCTGTACCTGGCTTGGGTCCGCACCGGCCCGGCCTGGGTCGCAGCGTCCCTCCGGCCCGCGGCACACGGCCCCGCTTTCATCCATTGTTCGCTCGGCAAGGACCGGACCGGCGTGATTTCGGCGCTGGCCCTGCTGGCGGTCGGCACGAACCCGGAGGTTGTGGTGGCCGACTACACCGCCACCACCGCCGCCCTGCCCCAGTTGCTGGCCATCATGGCAGAAACCTGGAGAGTCGCGGTCCCCGCCCTTCCACCGCAGGCCTTCAGCCCTGAGCACATGCTGCTGCAATCCCCGGAAGGGGCCATCCGGCATTTCCTGGCGGGCTTCGAGAGGGAATTCGGCGACGCCGCGGGCTACCTGCGCGACGCCGGCCTGACCGCCGTCGAACTCGACGCCCTCCGCGGCACCGGAACCTGAGGCGGGCCCGCCGTCGTCGGAATCTCAGTACGCCGTCACCCGCCCTGCCGCTCCCGGCAGCGGAAACAGCTCGTCCTCCAGCGTCTGGATGATGGGCCGGTACACGAAGGGGCTCCACTGCGGACTGGCGTGGGCCGGGAGCGCGCCGTCGGTCCGGAGGTTGTCGGACGCCATGTTCTTCCAGAACGTCCGGGCCCAACCCGCCCGCGCTGTTTCGTAGTTCACGGTGGTGTCGCGCGCGTTGCCGATGAAGGCCATTTTGGTCTTCCCCAGCCGGTCCACGAAACGCGTTGCGTCGAAATGGTAGATGTAGGCCGACTCGCTCTGGATCAGCACGCTGGATGGAGCGATCGGTGTCAGTTGTTCGAGGGTCTGGTCCCAGATCTGCCGCCAGCTGCGCTCGTTCTTATGGACCACCCGCTCCCCCAGCTCGTAGCCTCCGCGCAGCACCGACGGAACCCGGAAGCCGCTCTCGTACAGGAACACGACACCGTCGAACCAGCTCTGGTCCAGGACGTCGTATTTGCTGTACGGGGAGGAGTCGAGCAGGATGAACTCCACCGCTATCCCGTGCCACTCACGCAGCCGCGTGGCCACTTCCGTGGCGAGCATGCCACCGAAGCTGTGGCCGTAGAAGTAAAGCTTGCGCAGCTTGCGTTCCTGGACATAGGCGACGACGGCGTCCGTCACCTCGTCGACCTCGAGGCCGAGGTTTGAGTACCCGACGGCGGCCAGCTGGCCCCGCTGCCGCAGCGCATTCCGCAGGGAGTTGAGGATCCATTGCGCCTCTTCCCAGCTGGTCTTGTATCCGGGGAAGAGGATCCACGCGGCGTCGGGAAAGTACGCTTTGGCGAAGTCGTCATCCACCGTCAGGATTTTCGTGACGCGCCGCTCGGCCTGGATCTGCCGGGTGATGAACATGTCCGTGGCGAGGACTCCCGCCGCGCCGGCGCCGATCAGGAAGCTGCGCCGGGAGAAATCCTTGAGCCCGGCGGCCTGCCGGAGGATACGGGCTGTGTCGGTGTGGGCCGTGCGGGAGTGGGCAGCGCCGGGTCCGGACCCGGCAGGATCGTCCGGGCCCTGGGCGTTCCGGCGTCCCTTGTGTGAGGTCCCCCTGGCCTGCTGCTCCACGCTGCCAGCTTAGGCACAAGAGTGTTGGTGGCGCATGGCGGTTTACGCCGGGTGGCCGGCAAGGATCGGCCCCTAGTGCCTGCGGTTGCTGAGGCGTACCGTCTTATCCAAGCGAACGGGGCAGGGACGGCACGTCGGAGCAAAGTGATTGCCGCAAGACCACCTCAGCTGGAGGAACCGATGGCCGGATGGAATGCCGACACTGCCGCAGGACCGTTGGGGAGCGGCGCGGTGACGCTGGTGGAAGGATCTTCCTTCTGTATCTCGTTATCCAACGGGGATATGCAGCCGGGACATCCCCACGGCCTTTTCGTTCAGGACACGCGGATACTTTCCTGTTGGAGCCTGACTGTGAACGGCCAGTCCCTGGAACCGTTGGCCGCTGAAACCAAAGAACCCTACCGGGCGTTGTTTGTGGGCAGGATCCCCCGCTCCGACGGGTACGCGGACAGTCCGCTCATTGTGGAACGGCTGCGGGAAGTGGGGGCCGGACTCCTGGAGAACATCACCATCCGAAACTTCTCCCTGAACCCGGTCGAATGCATTGTACGCATTGGAGTGGACGCGGATTTCGCCGATCTGTTCGAGGTGAAGGAAGCGCGGTTGCAGCGCCGTTGGGATGACGTCCGGAAGCCGGCCGGCGTCTCCCTCACTATTCGCGGCCTCTGGGAGGGCATCAGCAAGGAGGTCATCGTCACGGCACCCGGTGCCGACGTCGGACCCGACGCAATTACGTATCGGATGGTGGTGCCCCGGCAGGGCCACTGGACCACCTCGCTGACAGTCGTACCGGCCGCGGAAGGAAAGGACTCGCTGGCCCCCTTCATGCATCCTGAGGCAGGCGGGCTATCACCCCGGGACCTCCGACGGCAGGAATGGGTGGCGAAAATCCCCGTGGTACACATGGGCAACCATGCCATTGAACGAACCCTGCGCCGCAGCTATGACGACCTTGGCGCGCTGAGGATTGAGGATCCGGCACATCCCGAGCATGTTGTCGTGGCAGCAGGCGCACCATGGTTCATGACCCTGTTCGGGCGTGACTCACTATGGGCCTCTGAGATGTCGCTGCCCGTTGACCCTTCCCTCGCCTTGGGCACCCTGCAAACACTGGCGAACCACCAGGGCAAAGTGGTGGACGACATGAGCGAAGAGGAACCCGGCAAAATCCTGCACGAAGTGAGGCTGGATGTCTCCAGCGGCTTGGCCCTCGGAGGCAAATCCGCCTACTACGGCAGCGTGGACGCCACGCCGTTGTTTGTCAGCGTGCTCGGTTCGGTGAGCCGCTGGGGATTCGCTTCGGAGACAATTGCCGGCCTCCTGCCGCATGCCGACCGTGCTTTGGCCTGGATCCGGGACTACGGAGACAAAGACGGCGACGGCTTTGTCGAATACCAGCGCCTCAATGACCACGGGCTGATCAACCAGGGCTGGAAGGACTCCTGGGACGGCATCAACTTTGCCGACGGCACCATGGCAGAGCCGCCGATTGCGCTCTGCGAAGTGCAGGCCTACGTCTATGACGCCTACATGGCACGCGCCTGGATTGCCTTCGACGCCGGCGACGCCGCCCTGGGTACCGAGCTCACCGAACGCGCGGAAAGGCTGAAGAAACAGTTCAACGAGCAGTTCTGGCTGCCAGACAGGGGCTATTACGCCATCGCATTGGACCGTCAAAAGCGCCCTGTGGATGCCTGTGCCTCGAACATGGGGCAGTGCCTGTGGTTCGGAATCGTGGATGCCGACAAGGCCCCGCTGGTGGCTGAACGCCTCATGTCCCCGGAAATGTTCAGCGGCTGGGGCGTCCGAACCCTCGCCAGCGACATGGGGGCCTACAATCCCGCGAGTTACCATAACGGATCTGTTTGGCCGCATGACAACGCGGTCATCGCTGCCGGCCTCATGCGCTATGGCTTTGTGGAGGAGGCGCAGCGGATCGCCACGGCCTTGCTGGAGGCGGCCGAACATACTGACGGCCGGCTACCCGAATTGTTCTGTGGCTTCGACAGGCAACTGTTCGCACAGCCCGTGCCCTACCCCACGGCCTGTTCTCCGCAGGCCTGGGCGGCCACTACCCCGATCATGCTGGTGACCAGCCTGATGCGCTACGACGTGCACGTATCCCGTGGAGGTCTGTGGATGGATCCGGTCCTGCCGGAGTTCTTCGGCGACCTGCACATCTCCAATGCGCCGGTGGGCCGTGGCCGGGTCACGATAGACATCAACAATTCCATGGCATCGGTGAAAGGTTTGCCGGACGATGTGACGTTCCACCGCGGGCACCGCCCCTGGCTTACCGAGCTCGTGGACCCGTTCCGGCCGCACGAGCAGGCATAACCAGGAAGCTCCGCCCGCGGTAACCCAGGGTCGGCTTAGAACGTCCCTGCATCAATGACGAAGCGGTACCTCACGTCACTCGCGAGCACGCGCTCGTAGGCTTCATTGATCTTGCCGGCCGGCACGATCTCCACTTCCGCGCCAAGTTCCCTGGCCGCGCAGAAATCCAGCATTTCCTGGGTCTGCCGGATGCCTCCCATCTTGGAACCGGACAGGTTCCGCCGGAAACTCGCCAACGACCAGGCCCTTTGCGCCAGCGGCTCATTCGGAAGGCCGACGAGCACCAGCGTGCCGTCCAGGGCAAGGAGGGACAAGAAATCGTCGACGTCGATATTGGCCGAGACCGTGTTGATGATCAGGTCGAAGTGTCCCCTCAGGACGTGAAATGTGGCGGGGTCGGAGGTGGCGTAATAGTGCGTGGCACCAAGACGGCGGGCGTCCTCCTCTTTCTTCAGGGACTGACTCAGCACTGTTACTTCGGCGCCCATCGCGGCCGCGATCCTGACGCCCATGTGGCCCAGTCCACCCATCCCCACGATCGCCACGCGCTTCCCCGGCCCGGCGTTCCAATTGCGGAGGGGCGAGTACATGGTGATGCCTGCACACAGCAGGGGCGCTGCGGCGTCCAATGAAATGCCATCAGGAATCTTGAGGACGTAGTTCTCATCGACAACGATGCTGGTGCTGTAGCCTCCGGCCGTCGGCCGGCCATCCCGGCCGACAGAGTTATACGTGCCCACCGACCCGGCCAGGCAGTACTGCTCCTCGCCGGCCAGGCAGTTGACGCAATTGCGGCATGAGTCGATGAAGCAACCCACGCCTACCCGGTCCCCCACAGCGTGCCGCGAGACCTTGGATCCGACGGACTCCACGATTCCGGCGATTTCGTGGCCCACCACTACGGGGTAGCGGACCCCCGCCCAATCGCCACGTGCGGTGTGGATGTCGGAATGGCAGATCCCCGTGAACTTGATGGCAATCCGAACCTCGAAGTCGCCGGGTTCGCGACGTTCGATAGTCCCGGGCTGAAGAGGTTCGGTGGGCGAATGCGCCACATAGGCTTTGGCGGTGGTGGGCATGATCCTTGCCTAACTGGCGGGAAGCCGATGGTTGGAAGTCGGGACAAAACCAAGGGCCTTGTCCACGACGTTTTCCAGCGGTTCGCCGTCGGAGTACCGCTTCAAGTTGTCCACAAAGAGTCTGCCGAGGTCATCCAGATAATCCTCGGCGTCGCCGCTCATGTGCGGGGTGATGATCACGTTCTCCATGTTCCACAAGGGGTGCCCGGCCGGCAGGGGCTCGGGATGCACAACGTCGAGGCCGGCCCCACGGATGGAACCCGACTGCAGTGCCTCGACCAGGGCTTCGGTATTGACCAGTTCGCCACGGCCCACGTTGATCAGGCAGGCGGACGGCTTCATGGCCGCGAGGACGTCCGCGCCAACGAGTCCTTTGGTGTCGTTGGTCAGGGGTACCGCGAGCACCACGTAGTCGTAATCATGGACCACCAGGGAAAGCTCTTGGGAAGAATGGATGCGGTCGAAGTCCGCATCACCTTGGCGGGCTGTCCGGCCGGCACCGCTGACGGTCATCCCGACCGCGCGGAAGAGCTGGGCGGTTTCCCTGCCGATGGAGCCGGTGCCGACGATCAGCGCCGACTGGCCCTGGACCTTCCGGCTGGTCCTGTGCTGCCAGCGCTGTTCCTGCTGCAGGCGGAACGATCCTTGGGCATCCTTGGCCATGTCCAGCACAAATCCAAGGGCGAACTCTGCAATTGCCCTGCTCAGGACGCCTCGTGAGTTGGTGTAGGTAACATCGCTGGCCACCAGCTCATCGAACATCAACTGGCTCACGCCAGCGGCAGAAACATGGATCCACCGGAGCGAGGAGGCACCGCTCCAGTTCTCCTTGAGGGCCGGGGAGAACGAATGCCATTGATAGAGCACCTCGGCACCGTCCAGGGCCTTCGCCAGTCCGTCCGCCTTGGTCAGCCGGACTTCGGCGAGTTCTTCGATCTCGCCAAGCCGCGGCGGCAGGGCCTCCCTGTAAAGCACCGCAACTGTCGGACGCCCGCCCTCCCGGCTGGCCGTCACGACGTCGGCATCCCTGAGACAGCCTGGTGATCAGCGGCGAGTGCCTCGATAGCCGCGACGACGGCGGCCGTGAATTCCGACGTCGACGACGTTCCGCCGACGTCGCGGGTGCCGTGGCCGTCGCGCAGGGCGGACTCGAACGCCGCCTGGAGGTGGCCGGCCGCTTCGGAATAGCCGAGGTGCTCAAGCATCATCGCGCCGGACCAGATCTGGCCCACCGGGTTGGCCAATCCCTTGCCTGCGATGTCCGGAGCCGAGCCATGGACGGGTTCAAAAAGGGACGGGTACCGCATCTCCGGGTTCAGGTTGGCGCTCGGCGCCAGGCCGATGGAGCCGGTCACGGAACTGCCGAGATCGGACAGGATGTCACCGAGCAGGTTGGAGGCGACGATGACATCCAAAGTCCACGGCTTCAGGACCAAGTGTGCGGCCAGTGCATCCACCAACTCGTGGGTGACTGCCACCCCCGGATGCCTGCCGACCGTTTCCTCCACGACTTCGTCCCAGAACGGCATGGTGTGGATGATGCCGTTGCTCTTCGTGGCGGACGTCAGCTTGCCACTGCGGCCCGCTGCCAGGGAGGCCGCGAAGTCGGCAGCCCGTGAAACCCCCAAGCGGGTGAAGATCGTTTCCTGCACGGCGCTTTCGTACGGCAGGCCCCGGTACATCCTTCCGCCGACCTCTGAATACTCGCCCTCGTTGTTTTCACGGACGATGAGGATGTCGATCGGTTCTTTCGACGCCAAAGGCGAGGCCACGCCGTCGAGGGTCTTGACCGGACGGAGGTTGATGTACTGCTGGAACTCCCGGCGGATCGGGATCAGCAGCCCCCACAACGATTCAGTGTCCGGGACCTCCGGGGAACCCACGGCGCCGAGGAAGATGGCATCGTGCCGTGACAATTGCTCCAAGCCGTCAACGGGCATCATTCGCCCATGCCGCTTGTAGTAGTCCGAACCCCAGTCGAAATGGATGAAGTTGAGGGTCAGCGAGTGGAGCTCAGCGATGCGTTCCAGGCAGGTGATGGCAGCCGGGACAACTTCTTTCCCGATGCCGTCGCCGGCGATGACTGCGATGTTGTGGGTGCTCATGGATTCTCCGTCTGCCGTGAGGCCGGCGTGACCGCGGCTTCGCCGAGGTTGATGATGGTGTTTTTGGGTTCGGTCATTTCGCGAAGGGCGTGCCGAACGCCTTCGCGGCCGACGCCGGATTTCTTGAAGCCTCCGAATGGCATGGAATCGATCCGGACGTCGCTGGTTTCGTTGATGACGACGGCGCCGACGTGCAGTTTGTCAGCGATCGCCAAGGCCTGGTCGATGGACCGGGTGAACACTCCGGCCTGGAGGCCATACTCGGTGTTGTTGGCGGCGTAGACGGCGTCCTGGACCTCGATGAACGGCAGGATGCTCACCACGGGTCCGAACACCTCGTCCCGGATGACCCTGCACTTCGAAGGCACATCGGTCAGCACGGTCGGCAAGTAATACGCACCCCGCCGCTTGCCTCCGGCATGCACGGTGGAACCGGCGGATTTCGCTTCTTCGACCCATTCCTCCACGCGGCGGGCTTCAGCTTCGGAAATCAGCGGTCCGATGTTAGTGGCCCGGTCAAGCTTGGGCCCGGTCTTCAGGGCTTTGGTGCCTCGGACCACGTGCTCCAGGAGGCGATCGTAGAGCGAGATATGGACATACACCCGTTGAACGGACAGGCAGTTTTGCCCTGCGACGCCGAACGCACCGGCCACGATCGCCGACGCTGCGGCGTCGGGGTCCGCGTCGGCACAGACAATCGTGGCGTTGTTGCCGCCGAGTTCGGACACGACCTTCTTGGCGCCTGCGGCGGCGGCGATACGGTCGGCGGTTGCGGGGCCGCCGGTAAAGGAGATCAGGTCCACCCGCTCGTCCGTGACCAGTGCCTCGGACACCCCCTGGCCGGTGACGATGGCCGCGATCCGCCCGGACGGAACTCCGGCTTCCAAGAGCAGCTGCACCAGCGCGAGCCCGCTCAACGGGGTCCGCCCTGACGGTTTAAGCACGACGCCGTTGCCGCCGATCAGCGCGGGCCCGAGTTTGTGCGCCACCAGGTTCAGCGGATCATTGAACGGCGTGATCGCCGCGACGATGCCCACCGGCTTACGGCTGTACCAGCCGATCTTGCTCCCCGCGGCCAGGCTGTCCTCAAAAGTCAGGGTCTCTCCTGCCAGCTCGTCCGCCGCGGCTGCCGACAACCGCAGGGTTTCCCTGCATCGGCGGACTTCCCGTTCGGCCTCGGTGATCGTCTTGCTGCTCTCCGCCGCAATGATGGCGGCGAATCGCTCAGACCGCTCCCCCAGCAACTGCGCGGCTTTCTCCAGCGCCTCGCGCCGGGCCCGCAGCGGCCAGTCCGCAAACTTCAGATGGTGGTGGAGATAGCCGATGGCGCGCTTCACATCCCCCGCTGCGGAGGCGCAGACCTTCCCCACCACGAAACCGTCCTGGGGATCCCTGACCTCGAGGGTCATCCCATCGGTCTGCCAGTGTCCTTCGAAGAAGGCACCTCCGGGGAGATTGGCAACGTCTGAGCGGCTGTCCCCTGTTTCCGGGCGCGCGTCATCGAGGATTGTTGTTGGCAACATGTGATCCCTTGGCTAGGTGATGGGTTTGGGTGTTTGGAAGCTGGCCGGCCGGTCCCAGCCGGCCAGCTGGTCCAGGGCGTACTTATCCCGGGCCTACTTGATCCGATCGATGATCTTCGCCGCTGCGCCGATGAAGGGCAGGAACCACGGGGGACCGAAGTGGCCGGGTACGGGCGGATTCTTCAGGTCTCCCCACACATTGGCGCTCTTGTCTCCGCCCATGTAGTGCGCCATCCGCTTGCCCATGTGGGCTGCCATCTGGACGCCGTGCCCGCTGTAGTTGAGCGAGTAGAAGAGCCCGTCATGCACGCCGGCGTGGACCATCTGGTCCATGGACAGGTCCACCAGGCCGCCCCAGGTGTAATCCACCTTGGCGTTTGAAAGGTAGGGGAAGAGCTCGAGCATGGCCTTGCGGAGGATTTCACCGCTCTTGACGTCCGAGTCGGGGCTGGACAATGCAAAGCGTGCGCGGCCGCCGAACAGGAGACGGTTGTCCGGAGTGATGCGGAAGTAGTACGTCAGCATCTTGGAATCCGATGCCATGCGTCGGTTGGGCAGGATGCGGTTGACGACGTCTTCGGGCAGCGGTTCAGTGACGATGATGAAGCTGCCCACCGGGATGACCCGGCGCTGCATCCACGGGGTGACGCCGCCGGTGTAGCCACTGGTGGCGACCAGGACCTGCTTGGCCCGGGTGATGCCGCGGTCCGTGTGCACATCGTGCACGGTGCCGCTGACCCGCTTGAGCTCGGTGACCCCGGCGTTCTCGCAGATCGTTGCTCCTGCGCCGGCGGCCGCCCCGGCGAGCCCGTGGGCGAATTTACCCACGTGCAGCCCCGCCCCGAGCGGGTCCATCATGGCGCCTTGGTAGAAGTCCGTGCCGATCTCGGAGTGGATTTCTGACTTCGGGATTACCGTCACATGGTGGTCCACGAGCCTGGCCAGCAGCTCCTGGGACTTCCTGAAGCCGGCATTGTGCGAGTCGTGGTATGCCAGCGAGAGCTTGCCGAAGCGGTTGAAGTCGCAGTCGATGGCGTGGTCATGGACCAGCTTCTCAATGCTGTCGATCGCGTCGTTGTACTCACGGAAGTACTCCACCGCACGTGCCTCGCCGTAGCGCTTGACGGCGGTGCTGAAGCCGATGGCCAAGCCGGTTGTAGCCATCCCGCCGTTGCGGCCGGACGCGCCCCAGCCCACGGTGTGGCGTTCGAAGACGGCGACGCTTGCGCCCTGCTGGGCAAACTCAAGCGCAGCCGAAAGGCCGGTGAACCCGGCACCGATAATCGCGACGTCGACATTTTCCGGCACCGGGGTGCTGCGGTAGTCGCCGGAAGGCTCGGCTGTGTCCAGCCAGTAAGGGACAAGTTTCACGGAATGGCCTTTCGCCTCGAAGTCGGTCTAGAGACCGAGGTGCTCGTTGATTTCGTCCAGGGACTTGGCAACGTTGAGGTCGTAGCCCGGGCCAATGGGGTCGTAGCCGCGGTCCAACAGCCAGAGGTTGCGGAAGCCCATGTCGTGCATCGGGTGCACGTCGTAGCGGGTGTGCGAGGAGATGTGCAGGAAGTCCTCCGGCCTGGCGTTCAGGGTGTCAAGCATGTACTCAAAGGCCTGGTAGCGGGGCTTGTAGGCCTGGGCCTGCTCTGCAGTGAACACGGCGTGGAAGTCGGCGCCGAGCTTCGGAATGCTGACTTCCAGGAAGCTGTCGTCCGCGTTGGACAGAGCCACCAGCTTGTAGTTGTCGCCCATGAGCTTCAGCGGCGCCGGCACGTCATCGTGGGCCCCAAAGCTGCGCACAGTCTCTGCAAACTCGGCACCGGCGCCAGGCGTCGGCCCAATGCCAAAATACTTGCAGACCCGGTCAAACGAATTCTGCAGGATCTCCTCGTACGGCTTGTAGTCGCCAAGGACCTCGTCGAAGCGGTACCCGCGGAACACCTTCTTGAACGCCGGCCACTGCTCTTCGGGCAGGCGGCCAGCGAGCAGCCGGCGGGTAGTGGAATCGGTATCCCAGTTGATCAGTGTGCCGTAGATGTCAAAGGAGATGTACTTCGGCCGGAAGTTGGTGGTTGCCATGATTTTCGTCCGTTCATAGATGTCTTTGCGGGACGTCCGGAGCTCGCCGTCCGTTTCAGTCCAAAGGGCGGATTCGCAGGGTGCGGAGAAACCCTGAACCCGATGCTTTGACTGTAGGCTTCAAAATTGTAGATTGTCAACAGTTTTACTGCGATTGATTCTCAAGTCACCCCACACCCTCCAGTGCGGACAGGCCAGTGCGGACAATTTATTTATCGTCGATTGTTGACAATCTGCGATTGAGGGGGTTGCATTGGCATTGGATGCAGAACGAGATCCACGTCACAGCTTGATGATTCCAGATTCTCCCCGATCCCGTTGTGGCCGGGCCCCGAGCTTACAAGTACTCCCCTCGGCGATCCGCAAATTGCACCTCGTTCGGCGGAACCAACTTCAACTGAACCCCCTGGAAGGGAAGCACCATGAAGACCAAGAGCAAAATCCAGACCGCCGCTGCGGGCCTTGCAGTGCTGGTGGCCCTGAGCGCTTGCAGCGCAGCCGCAACGGGCGACGTCGATAACAAAGACTCGAAGACCTCCAACACGGCTGACATCTCGGTAGGTGTCCAGCCCGACACCAAGGCGGTCAGCCTCCTGCCGCAGTCCTACAAGGACAAGGGGGAACTGACGGTGGCCATGGATCTGCACTATGCGCCGACAACCTTTCTCGCGGACGACAACAGCACCCCGATCGGCTTGAACCCGGACGTCGCCCGGCTCATTGCGAAGAAGCTCGGCCTGAAGCTGAAGTTCGTGGACACAAAGTTCGACACGATCGTTCCGGGCCTGGACGGTGGCCGATACGACTTCACCGCCACCACAATGTCCAAGACCGAGGAGCGGCTGAAGGTCCTCGACATGATCGACTACTTCAAGGCCGGCACGTCCGTGGCCGTGGCAGCCGGGAACCCGATGAACCTCACCGTGGAGACCCTCTGTGGCAAGAACATCGCCGTCACCGCCGGCTCGACCGGCCAGCTCAAGCGCCTGCCGGCCCTTAGCGAAAAGACCTGCGCCTCCAAGGGACAGCCGGCGATCAACGCCGTCACGCTCCCCAACGTCCAGGAAGCCCTGACCCAGCTGCACTCCAAGCGGGTCGACGGCATCCTCTACGACACCACCGCGCTCGGGTGGGCTGTCAAGCAGCAGCCCGACGCATTCACCCTGCTCGGCCATGTCAACGTCGGTAACAGCGACCTGACCGCCGTTGGCGTGAAGAAGGGCTCCCCGCTGACTCCTGCCTTGCAGGCCGCCATCCAGTCCGTCCTGGAAACCCCTGAGTACAAGAAGTCCCTCGAAACGTGGGGCCTTGAGTCCGGCGCCATCACCGACGCCAAGCTCAACTAGGCGGCGCCTCCATGGTCACCACTATCAGCAAAGGAAGTGAACCTGCGATGGGTGGCATCGACGCAGCCCTCAAACCGCGGCTTCGGCTTCGGACTCCCACGGAGTACGCCGGATGGGCCCTGAGCATTCTCGTCGGCCTCGGGATCCTCGCCTCGGTCCTGACAAACCCCAACTTCAAATGGGGCATCGTCGGAAAGTACTTCTTCGCCGAGTCGATCCTGCGCGGTCTGATGCTCACTGTCTTCCTGACGGTTGCGAGCATGGCCCTGGGAACACTGCTCGGCCTTGCCCTGGCGGTCATGAGGGCCTCGCACGTGAAGCCGGTGTCCATCGCCGCCGGCCTCTACCTCACCTTGTTCCGCGGCACCCCAGTGCTGGTTCAGCTGATCTTTTGGTTCAACATCTCCGCGCTCTACCCGAACCTGAGGATCGGGATCCCGTTCACGGACATCGGCACTGCTGTGGACACGAACGCGCTCATGGGCCCGATCACGGCGGCACTGGTAGGCCTGACCCTCAATCAGGCCGCGTACATGGCCGAGATCATCCGCGGTGGTTTCTCCGCCGTCGGCAAGGGGCAGATTGAGGCCGCCGACTCCCTGGGCATGAGCGCCGGCATGCGGATGCGCAAGGTCATCATTCCGCAGGCGATGCCCTCGATCATCCCGGCCACCGGTAACCAGTTCATCGGCATGTTCAAGGAAACCTCCCTGGTCAGCGTGCTCGGCGTCGCGGAGCTGCTCCAAAGCGCCCAGCTGATCTACGCCCGCACCTACGAAACCATCCCGCTTCTGATTGTCGCCAGCCTCTGGTACCTGGTGATGACCCTGCTGCTGAGCTACCCGCAGGCCCAGCTCGAGAAAAGATACTCGCGCGCAACCTCCACGCTTCCCCGCAAGGCCAAGCGGGTTGCCCAACCGGAAGGCGCTGCACGATGAGCACCGACGGCACCATTCACGCCCGCGGAATCCGCAAATCCTTCGGACATAAGACGGTCCTGCAGAACATCGACCTGGATGTCGCCAGCGGCGAAGTCTGCTGCATCATCGGCCCGTCCGGCTCCGGCAAGTCCACTTTGCTGCGCTGTATCAACGGCCTGGAGACCGTGGACCTGGGAGTCCTGAAGGTCAACGGCGAAACCTTCGGCTACCAGGAAACCGAAACCGCCTACCACGCCCTGAGCAGGAAGAAGCTCGCCCAGCAGCGCACCCGGGTGGGAATGGTCTTCCAGCAGTTCAACCTCTTCCCGAACATGACCGCCCAGGAAAACGTCATGTCCGGTCCCGTCCTGGTCAAAGGCGAGGACAAGAAGAAGGCTGCCGCCCGCGCGGGCGAGCTGCTCGCCAGTGTGGGACTCGACGGCCACGGGTTCAAGTACCCCGCCCAGCTCTCCGGCGGGCAGCAGCAACGCGTGGCCATCGCCCGTTCCCTGGCGATGGACCCGGAGATCATGCTCTTCGACGAACCCACGTCGGCCCTGGATCCCGAAAAGGTCGGCGAAGTCCTTGCCGTCATGAAGGACCTGGCCAAAAAGGGCATGACGATGGTGGTCGTCACTCACGAAATGGGTTTCGCCCGCGAGGTCTCCGACTCCCTGCTCTTCATGGACGAGGGTTTCGTCATCGAACGCGGCGATGCCCGCGAAGTCCTCAGCAATCCCAAGGAAGCCCGCACTCGGGCCTTCCTGGAAAAGGTGCTCTAAATGACCGACGGAAAACTCGCAGTCATCGGACTGGGCAGCATCGGAAGCATGGCCCTGTGGCAGGCATCCCGGCTGTCCGACTCGGTAGTCGGCTTCGAGGCTGCCACCCCCGCCCACGGCCGCAGCGCCGTGGGCGGGGACACCCGCTTGTTCCGAATGGTCTACCGCGGCAACCCCGGCTACTACCCCATCCTGGAACGTTCGCGAGCCCTCTGGGCGGAACTCGAAGCAGAAACCGGCCAGGACATCCTCACCCGCTGCGGTGGCCTGTCCATCGGCACCGCCAATGGTTCCTACCTCAACGCCGTCCTGGAAACCACCCGCGCCACCGGCGCCGATCACCGGATCCTCAGCCACCAGGAAATGGCTGAACGCTATCCCCAGCACAACCTCCGGCCCGATGACATCGCGGTCTATGACCCCAACGCCGGCGCCCTGCGCACTGACCGTGCCGTCACAGCCGCCGTCGCAGCCGCCCAGGCCAACGGCGTCACCATCCACACCAACACCCCGATCGACACTATCCGGGAAACGACAGACGGCGTGGTCATCGCCTCCGGCGGCAGGACCTGGACCTTCGAGAACGTGATCGTCGCCTCGGGCGGCTGGTCCCGCCGGCTCATGCCCGACTACCTGCAGGCCGCAACGGAAACCAAACGGATCTTCCTGACCTGGTTCGTCGCCCGCGACGCCGCCGCATTCACACCGGAGAAATTCCCGATCTTCATCCGCATCCACGAGGACCGCTCCATGTACGGCGCACCCGCCGTGGACGGCGTCACCGTCAAAGCCACCCTCGACGGCCGCGGCATAACCGCTGCCGGAGCCGAATCAGTAGCCAGGGACCTCACCGCAGCCGAAATCGCCGAAACCACCGAAACAGTCACGGAGTTCTTCCCCGGCCTGTTCCCCAACATCGTCCGCTCGGATGCCTTCCCCGACCTTTTCTCCAAGGACGGGAACCCCCTTCTGGGCCCGATCAGCGATGGAAGCAGGATCTACACCGCCACGGGCTTCTCCGGAGGCGGGTTCAAAAACGCCACCGGATTCGGCGAAATCGCCGCCCACGAAGCCCTCGGCAAGCGCACCTTCGACGGCCTCCACTTTGTACGGCCCCAACGGTTCAAGGCCAGCTAACCCAACCCATGCAACAATTCGCGATTCACAGCAGATCGCGAATTGTTGACAATCTACAGTTCATAAGAAAGCATGAAGCCATGGCAACTCTTAGTCCCATCCTCAAGCAAGCGACACCTGTGGTCGTCGACCACGCGCTCGGCAGCTGGATCTATGCAACCGACGGCAAGAAGTATCTCGACTTAACCACGGGAATCGGCGTCACCAGCACGGGCCACTGCCACCCTGACGTGACGGCAGCAGCCCGCGAGCAGGTGGGAAAGATCGTCCATGCCCAGTACACCACCGTGATGCACAAGCCCCTGCTTGAGCTCACGGAACGACTTGGGGACTTCCTGCCCTCGGGGCTGGACAGTGTCTTCTACGCCACGTCCGGCTCCGAGGCGGTAGAGGCTTCGGTCCGCCTGGCCCGCATGGCCACAGGACGGCCCAACATCATCTCGTTCCACGGCGGCTTCCACGGCCGCACCGTCGGGGCTGCGTCCCTCACGACGGCGGGCACAAAGTTCCGCTCCGGCTTCTCCCCCTTGATGAGCGGGGTTCACATCGCCCCTTTCCCGCACGCATACCGCTACGGATGGGATGAGGAAACCGCGGTTGCCTTCGCCCTCAAGGAGCTCGACCAGCTCCTGGCCAGTATCAGCAGCCCGGCTGACACAGCCGGCTTCATTATCGAGCCGGTTCTCGGCGACGGTGGCTACATCCCCACGCCGCCGGCTTTCCTTCAGGGACTGCGGGAGCGGGCCGACCGGCACGGCATCGTGCTCATCGTGGACGAGGTCCAGGCCGGCGTCGGACGCACAGGAAAGTTCTGGGGACACGACTGGGCGGGGATCACCCCGGATGTCATCATCACCGCGAAGGGCCTCGCCAGCGGCTTCCCCATCTCAGCCATCGCAGCCTCCACGGAATTGATGGGCAAGGCCTGGCCGGGCTCGCAGGGCGGCACCTACGGCGGAAACGCCGTCGCCGCTGCCGCCGGCGTCGCGACCCTCGGTGTCATCGAGCGGGAGAACCTGGTCCAGAACGCCCTGGTCCGTGGCGATGAGCTGCGCGCCGGGTTGGACAGCCTCAAGGGCCAGTTCACGACCATCGGGGATGTCCGGGGCCGCGGCCTCATGCAGTCCGTCGAATTCACCGCGGCAGACGGAACGCCGGACACGGCAACCGCCCTCGCCGTCCAGCAGGCAGCTATTGCGGAAGAACTCCTCCTTCTCACCTGCGGCCCCCACGGAAATGTCATCCGCATCATCCCGGCCCTGAACGTCAGCAGCGACGAGATCCAGGCCGGTCTGACCAGGTTCACCCAGGCGCTCAAGACGGCCGCCATCTAATCCCTCCTTCGATCATTGAAAGCGTGACATGAGCACCTCATTCGACCCTTCGGGGCTGCAGACCGAACTGTTCATCGACGGCGTCTGGCGGAGGGCCGCCAGCGGCGCCGCCTTCCCGGTGGAGAATCCGGCCACCCATGAAATCATTGCCCACGTGGCCGACGGCGGTACGGAGGAAGCCCAGGCTGCCATCGAGGCTGCGGGCCGCGCCCAGGCGGAATGGACTAAGTCCACACCCCGGCAACGTGCCGACATTCTGCGACGCGCATTTGAGCTGGTCATTGCCAACACCGACCGGCTGGCCGCGATCATGACTGCAGAGATGGGCAAGCCCCTGGGCGAGGCGAAGGGCGAAGTGGCGTACGGCGCAGAGATGCTTCGCTGGTTCTCGGAAGAGGCCGTGCGCGTGGGCGGGGACCACTCCACCTCCGTGGACGGTACCACCCGGATCATGATCACCAAGGAACCGGTCGGCCCTTGCGTCTTGGTTACCCCTTGGAACTTCCCGCTGGCCATGGGCGCCCGCAAAATCGCCCCGGCTGTAGCGGCCGGCTGCACCATGGTCTTCAAACCGGCCGAGCTAACGCCACTGACGTCCCTTGCCCTGGTGCAGATCTTCAAGGAGGCAGGACTGCCTGACGGCGTGCTGAACGTCGTCACAACGTCCAACGCTTCCAGCGTGGTGGGGACGTGGATGGGCAGCGGCATCGCCCGCAAGGTCAGCTTCACCGGCTCCACCGAAGTGGGCAAGATCCTGCTGCGCCAGGCGGCCGACAACGTGATGCGTTCCTCGATGGAACTGGGCGGGAACGCCCCGTTCATCGTCCTGGCCGACGCGGACATCGAAAAGGCCGTCGATGGTGCCCTCAAGGCCAAGATGCGCAACATGGGCGAGGCCTGCACCGCAGCGAACCGTTTCTTCGTGCACCGCTCCGTGGTCGCGGAATTCGGCGAGAAGTTCGCCAAGAAGATCTCCGAGCTGCGGGTGGGTAACGGCGCTCTGGCGGGAACCGACGTCGGACCCCTCATCGAGCAGAAGGGCCTGGCTAAGGTTGAAAGCCTGGTCTCCGACGCCGTCTCCAAGGGTGCACGCATCCTGACCGGCGGAACGCGTCCGGACGGTCCCGGATACTTCTACGACCCTACGGTCCTGGTAGACGTTTCCCAGGACGCCGAACTGATGAGCACCGAAATCTTCGGACCTGTCGCAGCCATCACCGCGTTCGACAGTGAGGACGAAGTGATCCGCCTGGCCAACGACACTGAGTGGGGGCTGGTTGGCTACGTGTTCACTGAGAACATGGACAAGGCCCTGCGCTTCTCCGCAGAGCTGGAGGTCGGCATGGTGGGACTCAACACCGGCCTCGTTTCCAACCCAGCCGCCCCCTTCGGAGGCGTCAAGCAGTCAGGCCTGGGACGCGAAGGCGGCAAGATAGGAATCGAGGAATTTCTTGAAACCAAGTACACGGCAATAGCTGTGTAACGCGCAGGCAAATAGCAAAAGAATGAGATGAGGGGGATGTCGATGGCGGCACCGGAAGGACTTTTTGTACTGGAAGGAAGGCCAACTGCGCAGTTGATCGCGGATCAGTTGCGGGAACAGATCGTCCAGGGAACTTTCCGCCCCGGGCAGCAGATCAATGAATCCGTGATGGCCGGCCAACTGAATACGTCCAGGGGCCCCCTCCGGGAAGCGCTGCAGCGCTTGTGCCAAGAGGGGATACTCGTCAGCCATCGCAACCGTGGCGTGTTCGTCATGGAACTGGAGACCGACGACATCAAGGAGATCTACGCTGTCCGTGAATCCGTCGAGTCAGCGGCTGCAAACACCCTGCTGGATGGCAGTCCGGAGCGGGTAAAAGACACCTGCGAGGTGCTGAAGGGAATCGTCGGCGACATGGCGAAACAGGTTGCGGCCTCCGACTGGCAGGCAATCGCGCGGCTGGACATGCAGTTCCACACATCCTTCGTTGCCGGCACGGGAAATTCCCGCTTGATCCGGATCTATCAAACCCTGGCAGCCGAATCGAGGATGTGTATCGTCAACCTGGAAGTTTCCTACCCTCGCGCGGACGTCCTGGTAGAGGAACACCAAAACCTGCTTGATCTCCTCGAGGGCGGCGACCGGAAAGGCCTCCTCAAGGCGATCAAACGGCACATGCAAACGGCCGTCGAGGATCTGACCGAGCGGCAACCGGATCAGGAAGTCACGGCCTAGCCAAAGGCCGACTCCGCGCATTTACCAACGGCCGTTGCAATACGCCCTGCCGGGCTTGCAACGGCCGTTTTTGTCTATAACCAGACCCAAGCGCGCCAATTGAATAATTGTCAACAATCGACAATGGCGAAGTCCGCAAATTGTTGACAATTCGTTGAGCGAGGAGTTGCATTGCGGATAGGGTGACTCTGGGTGGCAGTGCCCACCGCACCCTCCTTTTGGCATATCACGGATTCGAAGGGAAGCGCCATGGAGTCCAGGAGAAGGTTCCAGGCAGCCCTTGCTGTGTTGGCTATCTTGCTTGCCCTGATCGCTTGTACAGGCCCGGCACCAGGAGGCCCGGCACCGGGAGGCCCGGCTCCTGGAAGTCCAAGTTCCTCGATCACCGCCGACATTTCAGAGAGCGTCCAACCGGATGCAGCCGCGGTGGCGTTGTTGCCGCAGTCCTACAAGGACAAAGGCGAGCTGACGGTGGCCATGGACCTGCACTATCCGCCGACGACGTTCCTTGCCGAGGACAACACGACCCCGATCGGCCTGAACCCGGACATCGCCCGGCTCGTCGCCAAGAAGCTCGGCCTGAAGCTGAAGTTCGAGAACACGGCATTCGACACCATCATTCCGGGCATCGACGGCGGCCGCTACGACTTCACCGCCACCACCATGTCCAAGACCGACGAGCGGCTCAAGGTCCTGGACATGATCGACTACTTCAAGGCCGGCAGTTCCGTGGCCGTGGCCGCGGGCAACCCGCTGAAGCTGACCGTGGAGACCCTCTGCGGCAAGAACATCGCCGTCACCGCCGGCTCGACCGGCCAGCTCAAGCGCCTCCCGGCACTCTCGGAACAGACCTGCGCCTCCAAGGGCCAGCCCGAAATCAACGCCGTCACCCTGCCCAACGTCCAGGAAGCCCTGACCCAGCTGCACTCCAAGCGCATTGACGGGATCCTCTACGACACCACCGCCCTCGGCTGGGCCGCCAAGCAGCAGCCGGACTCCTTCGAAATCCTTGGGCACGTGAACGTCGGCTCCAGCGACCTGACGGCAATCGGCCTGAAGAAGGGCTCACCCCTGACCCCGGCCCTGCAGAAAGCCATCCAATCCGTCCTCGACAGCCCGGAGTACAAGAAATCCCTGGAGACCTGGGGCCTGGAGTCCGGAGCCATCACCGACGCCAAGCTTAATTAGCGGGGTCATCCAGGCTGCAAAGATCCATCAAGGAGGCGACACGACAATGAGTGGAACGGACCCCGCGCTCAAGCCGAGACTGAAGCGCCGAAGCCTCTTTGAATACGTGGCGTGGGCCGGCTGCACCCTCCTTGCTGCCGGCATCCTGTATTCGGTGTCCACCAACCCGAACTTCAAGTGGCAAGTAGTCGCCAGATATTTCACCCAGGAAACGATCCTCCGCGGACTCATGCTTACGATCTTCCTCACAATCGCCAGCATGGCCCTGGGAACGGCCCTGGGGCTGGGACTTGCCATCATGAGATCCTCCGGCATCAAGCCGATTTCAGCCGCCGCCGCCGTCTACATCACCTTGTTTCGCGGAACCCCGGTCCTGGTCCAACTGATCTTCTGGTTCAACATCTCGGCCCTGTACCCCGACCTGACCATCGGCATCCCCTTCACAAACATCAGCACGGCCGTCGACACCAATGCGCTGATTAGCCCGATCACTGCAGCCCTGATCGGGCTAAGCCTGAATGAGGCCGCCTATATGGCCGAGATCATCCGCGGCGGTTTCGCCGCCGTCGGAAAGGGCCAGATCGAAGCCGCCGACTCCCTTGGCATGAGTACTGCCACAAAAATGCGCAGGGTGATCATCCCGCAGGCGATGCCCTCCATCATCCCGGCCACCGGCAACCAAGTGATCGGCATGTTCAAGGAAACCTCCCTGGTCAGCGTGCTCGGCGTGGCGGAACTGCTCCAGAGTGCCCAGTTGATCTACGCCCGCACCTTCGAGACCATCCCGTTGCTGATCGTCGCCAGCCTCTGGTATCTCGTGATGACCCTGCTGCTGAGCTACCCGCAATCCAAGCTCGAACAAAAATACGCCCGTGCAACTTCAATGCTTCCCCGCAAGGCCAGGCGAGGTAGCCTCACCAAACCGGAAGGTGCAGGCCGTTAAACGCCGGCGGTGTGGGCCCACGCGAGGCTCCCCCTCTGTAAACTGTCTACAATACGTATCCAAGATCGATCCAGGCCACCACAATAACCGTGCGTCCCGACACACAGGATCCAGGCGAGGGAGTTAAGGCAATGTCCGAGGCAACAACGGAAAACCCCTTTGTGCTGGAAGGCCGGCCTACGGCGCAGGTGATTGCCGATCAACTGCGCGAGCAAATCGTGCAAGGAGCGTTCCGCCCGGGCCAACAAATCAACGAGTCCGTCCTGGCAATGCAGCTCAACTCGTCGAGAGGCCCCATCCGCGAGGCACTACAGCGGCTGAGCCAAGAGGGAATCCTCATCAACAAGCGCAACCGCGGCGTCTTCGTTCGGGAACTGACTTCCGAGGACATCCGGGAAATCTACGCAGTCCGCCAAGCCCTGGAGTCGACGGCCGCGGAGGAACTCCTTGTTGCCCCCCACGAACGCGTTGAGGAAACCTGCAAGATCCTCAAGGAGATCCTCGGCGAAATGGCCAAGCAGGTAGAAGCCTCGGACTGGCAGGCGATCGCGCGGCTGGACATGCAATTCCACACAGCCTTCGTGGCCGGCACGGGAAACTCACGCCTGATACGCATCTACAAGACCCTGGCCGCGGAATCAAGAATGTGCATTCTAAACCTAGCGGTTTCGTACCCCAGGGTGGATGCGCTCGTCGAGGAGCATCAACTCCTCCTTGATCTACTTGCAGCAGCCGACAAGAAAGCACTGCTCAAGGCCATCCAGCGGCACATGGAAAAGGCCGTCGAGGACCTGACCGCGCAGCACGACAAGGCTCCCGGCGTCTGAAGGACAGCTGACACCTGCTACAGGCTTTGGCCCTCGCTACGGGCCTCCAGCATCGATTCCCGTAGCCGGGACTGGGCCAGTGCCACTCCGGCATACGCCGCTCCCCGGGCCACCGATAATCCGATCACCTGCGGGGCGACCCTGATCTCCGGGACGACCGGAAGGCTTTGCGCCAGTCGCCTGCGCGCCTCGGGAAGGACTTCGTCCACGAGCGGACTCAAACGGCCCACAAAATACACGGACTCGGGGTCGAGCGTAACTGCAACGGCACCGACGGCGGTCACGATCGCCGTCGTAAACGCCTCCACCACGTCCGCGCGGGACACCGCTTCCTGCGGCTGGGACCAGAGGGCTTCGATGCCTTCCAGGTCCAGTCCACGTCCTTTGGCGAATTGGAGAAGGCCCGTTGTGCTCAACAGCCCATCGAGGGTTTCGTTGCCAACGCCGGAGAAAAGAACGCCACCCAGATCACCGAATGCAGGGGTCCGCCCTTTGGCGATCTCATGATCAGTACAGCTGGCGAAGCTAAGTACCGTACTGAGCATGAACAAAGCAGCATTTCCTATGCTCGGATCGTCCTTCAGGATCCCCCGTAGAGAAGAGGTGGCATCGTTCTCAAGGATCACGGGCGCCTTCAACCGTTCTTCAATGGCACCCTTGAGACGAGAATCCATGAAAATCCTCTTTGATTCCGGCGTCCCGGACCGGTTGGTCCTATTCAGGGCACGACGGGGCAGCGCGGCAACGATTTGGCGCAATGGCCCCTCTGCAGGTTCAGTAGTCTCTAAAATCAAGTCCACCAGCCACTCGGCAGTAGTTCCAACATCGTCACCCTCCGGGCTGGGAACAATTGTGTGCCTGATATCGCGACCTCTCAGGTCAGTTACGAGGACGCCCGTGGTCTGCGTCCCGAAAGAGATACCGACAATGTGCCCTGCCGTTCCGGGCACATCCAGATACGTGGAGGGCCGGCCACGGCGCACAACCGAATCGACTCCCTGCTCAACGAGAAAACCCTCAAAACGAAGCTCATCCACCTTCCGGGACACCGTCGCCTGACTCAAACGCGTCAATTCGATCAGCCTGGTACGCGTCAAGGGCGCCTCTGAAAGGATCGCATCAAGGACAGAAGCCTTGGTGTAGTCACGTGCCGTGGGGATGCTGCTCATTGCTCAACCTTAATGAGAGTTCAGACCAAAACCGGTCAGGTGGGGCGTCGGCACCCCCCCACTGCTACTAGCGGATGGTGGCCTCGGTGATGGCTGATGCGGCCAGGCCCCAGTACTCCAGGGACTTCTTGTATTCGGGGCTGTCGAGGACGGACTGGATGGCCTTCTGCAGGGCCGGTGTCAACGGTGATCCCTTCTTCAGGCCCATGGCGACGTTGGTGTTCGTGTGGGTATCCATCCTCGGCTCCAGGACAGTGAAGTGGCCGGGCTGCTGCTCGTTGGCCCAGGCCAGGGCGCTGGCGTCGTAGAAGACGCCGTCGATCCGTTTGGAGTCCAGCTGCGTGAGGGCTTCCTGGATGTTGGGCAGTGTGATGGCGTTGATGGCGGGCTGGCCCTTCTCCTCATAGGTCCACTTCGAGACGTTCGGAAGGTGCTTCAGTTGCTGTGAGGAGCCCTTGGTCACGCCAATGTTCTTGCCGCAGAGCGTGTCGTTGGTCAGCTTGAGAGGGTTGCCCTTGGCGACCGCCACGGCGGAGCCGCCCTTGAGGTAGTTGATCATGTCCAGGACCTTCAGCCGCTCTTCGGTGGCGGACATGGTGGTGGCAGTGAAGTCGTAGCGGCCGCCGTCGATACCGGGAATGATCGTGTCGAACGCCGTGTTCTCGAACTTCAGCTTCAGCCCCAGCTTCTTGGCCACCAGGCGGGCGAGATCCGGGTTCACGCCGATCGGGGTCGAGTTGTCGTCAGCGAGGAACGTCATCGGCGGGGAGCTCAGGTCCATTGCCACCGTGATTTCACCCTTGGCCTTGAAGGACTCGGGTAGCAGCGCCACCGCGGCCGCATCCGGCTGGACACCCTCTGAGATGTCCCGGGTGTTCTGCGTCTTCGGGAGTTCCGTGGCCTGAGTGCCCGTTGCCGTGCCGCCACAGGCGCTCAGGGCCAGGAGGACAGCGAATCCGGCAGCCGCGATCCGGATCTTGTTTCCAGTGTTCATTGTGCAACCCTTCAATCGGTTTCCGCGGACTTAATCCGCTGAGCCAGTGAGCTTATTTAGTAGGATTCCCCCTGGCCTGTCCGGCCTAGCGCAGTGCCTTGAAGGCGCGGCCCAGTCCTTCGAGCAGGCGGTCTGCATCGTTGCTGGAGAAGGGCATTGGTGGGCGGAATTTCAGGACGTTGCCCTGGGCGCCACATGCGGAGATGAGAATGCGGTCCTGCCGGAGGGCGTTCACGATTCCGGCGGCGGCCTCTCCGTCGGGGGTGAGCGTGGATCGATCAGTGACGAGGTCGACGCCGATAAAGAAGCCGCTGCCGCGGACTTCTGCGACCTGGTCCAGGCCCTGGGCGAGATCATTCAGCCCCGTGATGATCTTTCCGCCGACCTTCAAAGCATTTTCCATGAGTGATTCCTCGCGGATCACGTCCAGCACGGCCTGGGCGGCGGCGATGGCTACTGAATTGCCGCCGAAGGTGTTGAAGTACCGGATGTTCTTGCCGAACTCCACGAGCAGTTCGGGTTTGAAGATGGCTGCCGCGACGGGGATGCCGTTACCCATGGGTTTGCCGATGGTCACGATATCCGGGACGATTCCGTGGCGCTGGAATCCCCAAAATTCCTCGCCGGTGCGGCCGAAACCGGGCTGGACTTCATCGGCGATGTACAGGCCGCCGGCAGCATGAACCTCTTCGATGATCGGGCGAAGGAAACCTGCCGGGCCAGCGAAGACACCGTCGGAGGAGAAGATGCTGTCAGCGATAAAGGCCGCCAGTCCAATGCCATGCCGGTGCAGATCAGCGATGGCTGACCGCACCTGATTCCGCAGGTGATCCTCGAGAGACCCTTGATCCGATGAGTACCGCAGGGCGTCCGGGGCGTCGATGACCCGAACGTTCGCGCCCAGGGGCACCCCGATTCCCAGGGACGGCGAAAAGGACGATACTTCCGCCGTCAGGCCGTGGTAGGCGCCTGCGGTGACGATGATGCCCTGGTTTCCGGTGGCGTATTTTGCCACTCGCATGGCGAGGTCATTGGCCTCGGACCCGGTGCAGGTGAACATGACGTGGCCAAGCTCTGCGGGGAATGTGGAAAGGAGCTCTTCGGAGTAATCCAGGATGGATTCCTGGACGTAACGGGTGTTGGTGTTCAGCGTCTGCATCTGGTCGTGAACAGCGGCTATTACCCTCGGGTGGGCGTGGCCAACCGAGGGAACATTGTTGTAAACGTCGAGATACTCGTTTCCGTCACGGTCAAACAACGTCACGCCCTTGCCGCGGACCACTTCCAGGGGTGTGTCGTAGAAAAGCCTGTAACCCGGTCCCAGGCTCTGGTCCCGTCGTCGGATGTTCTTCTGCATCTGTTCCGTGAGCTCATCCAGGCGGCTGGGATCAAAGCCGTTGACCATGGCCTTGGAGGGCTTCCGGATGGTTTGGGAGGTGTTGCTCATCATTTCTCCTTGAAGCTGGGTCTTGTTCAGGATGCGTAGGGCAGCTTTGGTGCAGGGGCCGCGGCCGTGGAGGCGAGCCGGTTCCAATCCGGCTTTGAATGGGAGAGGAGATACTCGCGCCTTTGGGGCAATTGGCTTGCCCGCCACTGGGTTATCAGGGCTCGCAGGAGGAGGCGGGCCGGCGCCGACACCGTCAGGGCTTCGAACTCCTGTTCGGGCAACCGACGGATGTTCCTGTAGCCATGCATGACCTGAAGTGCGTGCTCCCAGGGACTGGCCGGGTCTGTTCCAAGAAGGTTGGCCATGGTGACGCTGATGTCGAAGATCACAGGAGTCCGCACGACATCACCGAAGTCGATAATCCCGGTCACGTAGTCCGGCCTGTCCGGGTTCACGAGGACGTTGAACGGGCTGAAGTCGCCGTGCACAACCTGAGAGGTAAGGGTGCCCAGAAGCGGAACCACTTTCTCGTCGAACTGGTCGAAAATGTCCTCGGCCAGGGCGCGTTTTTGCTTCTCAGCGACATAGTCAAGAAGCGGCCGCATGCGGTGAAAGTGCTTGAGGTCCCAGAGGAGCAAACGGTCTGCCCGAGGATGATCGAAGTCCCGCAAAGCAAGGCCCAGACGGGCAAGGCTTGAGCCCACCAACTGAAGCTGGCCGGCAGAAGCCTCGGAATTGGCCAGCAAATCGCCAGGCAGGAAGCGCATCACCCGAAGTACCCGATCATAGGGCCCACCAGGCCCCGGGATAAGGACTTGCAGGTCCCCGCCAAGGCTCCTGACAAGACGCTGGACCGGAAGTTCAGGGGCAGTCCGCTCCAAATAATCCAAGCATGCCGTCTGAAGGTCGACGATCACCGGATCCTCATCCGGGGGTGACACCTTCACCAGATAGGTTTCTTCACCGTCCCGGAGGCGGAAAGTCTCATCCTTCTCGGTGGGAATCCGGACGAGCATCCCCCTTAGTCCGTAGGACCCTTCCAGCAGCTCCAAGACAGTTGAGTCAGCGAGCTGGGACTGCTCCGCCAGGAGCCCGCTCTCCGACGCGATGGCGTCGATAAAAGCAAAGGCGCTATTGACGGCCTCGGGTGCGGGGGCGGGGCCGGTGGCCTCTTCGCCGTGGGCCGGGCCTGTGTGAAGCGCGGTGGGATCAAAGGAGGGACTCATCTCGCCCTTTCAATCATTGAAGGAGAAAGTCAGGACCGCCGCATTGCGTGGGGAGGTTCTGGGTGTCCCCGCCCACGGCGTCGCGGCCGTGGGCGGGGGAAGCGGCTTCGAACCCGGTGACGGACCCGGTCGGGCGCGCCTCAGGAACCGGGTCAGAGACCGAGGTGTTTGTTGATCTCGTCCAGGGACTTCACGGTGTTGTAGTCGTAGCCCCCGGTAATGGGGTCATAGCCTCGGTCCAGCACCCAGAGGTTCCGGAAGCCCATGTCGTGCATCGGATGCATGTCGTAGCGTGTGTGCGAAGCGATGTGCAGGAAGTCCTCAGGCTTGGCGTTCAGGGTATCGAGCATGTACTCGAAGGCCTGGTATCGCGGCTTGTAGGCCTGGGCTTGCTCAGCGGTCAAAACGGCGTGGAATTCAGCGCCGAGCTTCGGGATGCTGATCTCCAGGAAGCTGTCGTCGGCGTTGGACAGAGCCACCAGCTTGTAGTTGTCGCCCATGAGCTTCAGCGGAGCCGGCACGTCATCGTGCGCGCCAAAGCTGCGTACAGCGTCAGCGAACTCTGCGCCCGCACCAAGGGTCGGCCCGATGCCGAAAAACTTGCATACCCGGTCAAAGGAATCCTGGAGGATCTGCTCGTAGGGCTTGTAGTCGCCAAGGACCTCGTCGAAGCGGTACCCGCGGAAAACTTTCTTGAACGCAGGCCACTGCTCTTCAGGCAGGCGGTCCGCGAGCAGACGGCGGGTAGTGGAATCAGTGTCCCAATTGATCAGCGTGCCGTAGATGTCAAAGGAGATGTACTTCGGCCGGGAGTTTGTCGGAGCCATGATGCGTCCCTTCAAGGAGGTATTAGGAGAGTAGGGGCCATGGAGTTGCCAGCCATCTGTTGCCAGCTGCCACGGACCGACCATTTTGATTCCCTATGAATCTAAATCCCAGCTTGTCAATTGTCAACAATTTTCTTTTCGTAGTGCATACTCACCTCCTCATCGACCCTTCACCCTGACTAACCAGCCTCCTCTTCAAATTGTCAACAATCGACGATAAGCTGGTGTCTCGCTCTGTCGTTCCGCGGCCCTCTCCAGGTTTCCCCCGCGCCTCGACTCCTTCCGGCGACCCTCACGGAACCACACGCCGAGCATCAGAAAGGTAGATCAAGGTGCGACAAAGCAGTCACACATCTCTCTGGAAAACCCTCGAGCGGGGCGACCTCGTCATCCTGAGCCAGCGGGGAGTTCCTTGCCATCATGGCTCCATCGACGACCGGACTGACGATGGCCAAACCATCTGGGTGATCGACGAGATCGGCCACCGCCGGCTTTTCCATATCGACGACGATTACGATCTGATGATTACCTTCGAAGCGAAGCCATGATCGCTGTGATTGTCCTTGTCGCGGCCGCCATCCTGACAAGTTCCACTTCGGCCGCAAATGCACGGCCGCCACGGCAGGCGAAGAGCCAACACGTACCGATCCGTCGGCGGAAGCCCAGGAACGGACACCTGGCCGAAGCATGCGTCGGAATCCTGGCCTTGGCAGCAGTCACACTGGCCGTCCACGTCCAGCTCGGGGAAACATTTTGACGGCGTGGCCCCTGACAAAGCCCTTAACGCAGCGTGGCCGGCCCCTTCCGGAGCCGGCCACACGGAGACAAGCCCTTAGTTCAGGCCGAGCTCATCCTTGCTGAAGGCATACAGGTACGGAACGCCGGTTTCGGCTTCGATCTTTTCCTTGGCGCCGGTGTTGCGGTCCACGATCACGGCCACTGCCACGACGTTGCCGCCTGCGTTGCGGACACCCTCGACGGCGGTCAGCGCCGAACCGCCGGTGGTCGAGGTGTCTTCGAGCACGACTACGTTGCGGCCTTCCACGGACGGACCCTCCACCTGGCGGCCCATGCCGTAGGACTTCTGCGCCTTACGGACCACGAAGGCGTCCACGGCGCGGCCGGCGTCGGCTGCCGCGTGCATCACCGCGGTACCGACGGGGTCGGCACCCATCGTGAGTCCGCCTGCGCACTCGACCGCCACGCCGGCGTCGTCGATCAGGGACAGCATGACCTGGCCCACCAGCTTGGAGGCTTCGTGGTGGAGGGTGATGCGGCGCAGGTCGATGTAGTAGTCTGCCTCGGCTCCGCTGGAGA
This sequence comes from Curtobacterium sp. LFS079, assembly GCF_047977865.1. NCBI lineage: Bacteria > Bacillati > Actinomycetota > Actinomycetes > Micrococcales > Microbacteriaceae > Curtobacterium > Curtobacterium sp. LFS079. Next base: position 300,576 of record NZ_JBFPFO010000003.1, on the reverse strand, counting down.
GGATCACCTTGCCGCGGACCACCGCGAGCTCCTTGATCAGTTCAAGCAAGCGGGCACGGGCAGCGGAGGCGTCAGCAACGGGAGTCATGGGCCCTATTTTACGGGAGCCGCGAAACGATCCGCGCAAAACAGCCGGCGTTGTTGAGCCGGGCCGACGCGGCTGGCTAGTCTTGGGTGCATGCGCAAACTCCAGGCGAAGATCATCGAAGAAATGGGCGTCCAGCCCCGGATCGATCCTGCCGAGGAGGTGCGCAGGCGCGTCACATTCCTGAAGGAATACCTCAAGGCCACCCACACCAAGGGCTTCGTGCTGGGGATCTCGGGCGGCCTGGATTCCTCGCTGGCCGGGCGCCTCGCCCAGCTGGCCGTCGAGGAACTGGAAAGCGAAGGCGTGGAGGCCAACTTCGTGGCCGTGCGCCTGCCGTACGGCACCCAGCATGACGAAGATGACGCACAGGCCGCGCTGGACTTCATCCAGGCCAAGACCGAGTGGACGTTCAACATCTCGGCCGGCGTGGACGGCGTGGAGGATGAGTTCGAGAAGACCACCGGCGCCGCAATCTCGGACTTCCACAAGGGCAACACCAAGGCCCGCATCCGCATGGTGGCGCAATACGCGCTGGCCGGCGAACACAACTACCTGGTGATCGGCACGGACCACGGCGCAGAGTCCGTCACCGGCTTCTTTACCAAGTTCGGCGACGGCGGCGCGGACATCCTGCCGCTGTTCGGCCTCAACAAGCGCCAGAACCGGGCCCTCCTCGCCGAACTGGGCGCTCCCGCGCGGGTTTGGGAAAAGATCCCGACGGCGGACCTGCTGGACGGACAGCCCGGCCGCACCGACGAGGACGAACTCGGGCTGCGCTACGACCAGATCGACGACTACCTTGAGGGCCGTGAGGTTCCCGAGGATGTTGCGAAAATCATCGAGGACAAGTACCTGCGCACCCGCCACAAGCGCACCGTGCCGGTCACCATCTTCGACAGCTGGTGGAAGAAGTAAGCCAGGACATCCGGGCCTCAGGCCAGGAAGCCCCGCAACAGGGAGGCGGTGCCTTCAAGGTGTTCCATGGTGGCCCGCTCCGCCGTGACCGCGTCGCCCTTGAGAATTGCCTCCGCGATTTCCGCGTGCTGTTCGTTGGCATGTTCGAGGTTTGTGCCGAGGCGCGGGATGCGGTCGAGCAGATCGTTGAGCCGCGCGCGCGTCTCCGCCACGGCACCAACCAGGCTGGCTGATCCGGACAGTTCGGCGATGGCGATGTGGAACCGGGCGTCCCGCGGACGGTAGGTTTCCGGCGTCGCACTCATCAATTCCGAGAGGCACTGCTGCAGATGCTGCCGTGCGGCGGCAGTCAGTGCGGCCTTTGCGGACAGCACCGCGGCCGCAGGCTCGATGATTCCCCGGAACAAGAGCACGTCTTCGACCTCCGCGCGTTCCAGCGGGCGGCTCTCCGAGGGGCGATGAACGGCCGAGCTTGAGACGTAGGTCCCGCCGTAGCGCCCCCGCTGGACTTCCAAATAGCCGGCTTTTTGCAGTTCACCCAGGGCGTCCCGCAGTGTTGCCCGGGAAACCCCGAGCCTCTCCGCCAGTTCGCGCTCCGGCGGGAGCTTCTCCGACGGCGCGAATATCCCCAGCTTGATGGTCTGCAGGAGGTGTTCGATGGTCTCTTCAAAGGCGTTTCCGCCGCGCACCGGGCGCAGCACGGAATACGAAGGGCCGAACGGAGAATCCTGCATGGCGGAGCCTCCCCTTCACTAGGGCCGGAACCGGGCCGTCGATGTTGGAACCATCCTATCCGCGCCTGCCTTAATGGTCACTCAATCGACCATTACCTAGTGCCAATCTGCCAATCCCGGCATCTTTTTCATCGAAATGCTTGACCGTGGCGCGGATCACCCTCAGACTGTGATGCAGCTCTTGGACTAAAAACAGTCCTTTAGAACGTGCGCACTTCAGACTTTCCCAATGCATTCCTCCCCACTTAGGAAGACACATGGAAACAACAGACACAGCACGCAACGACGATGCATATTTGCAGCACCGCAAGCTGAACCGCGGCGCCGCCGGTTGGGTGCTTCTTGCCGGGCTGGGCGTTGCCTACGTTATTTCCGGCGACTTCGCCGGCTGGAACCTCGGCCTTGCCCAAGGCGGCTGGGGCGGGCTGTTGATCGCCTTCATCCTGATGGGCGTCATGTACACGTGCATGGTCTTTGGCCTCGCTGAACTTTCATCCACCCTCCCGACGGCGGGAGCGGGCTATGCTTTCGCCCGCCGGGCCCTGGGTCCACTCGGGGGATTCGCCACCGGCATGGCGGTGCTGATTGAGTACGCGGTGGCGCCAGCTGCCATTGCCACGTTCATTGGCGGCTACATTGAAGCGCTGGGTCTCTTCGGCCTCAGCAACTCCTGGCCCGTCTACCTGGCCACCTACGTCATCTTCATCGGTATCCACATCCGCGGCGTGGGCGAAGCGCTGAAAATCATGTTCGCCATCACCGCGGTGGCAACGGTCGCCCTGGCCGCCGCGGTCGTCGGGCTGCTTCCCAAGTTCGATCCGGCCAGGCTGTTCGACATTGTTCCCGACGGTTCCACCGGATCCAGCGCGTTCCTTCCGATGGGAATCAGTGGCATCCTTGCGGCGCTGGTCTACGGAATCTGGTTCTTCCTCGCCGTCGAAGGCGTTCCCTTGGCAGCCGAAGAGACGTCAAACCCGAAGCGGGACATGCCCCGGGGCATCATTGTCGCCGTACTGATCCTTGTAGTTTTCGGCGCCTTGATGCTCGTCCTGGTTCCGGGGGCCGCCGGGGCCAAGGCCATGAGCGGTTCGGACAATCCGCTGCCGGAAGCACTGCGCATCGCCTACGGCGGCAATACGGTCCTGGCTGACTTCATCAATTACGCAGGCCTCGCCGGGCTTGTGGCCAGCTTCTTCTCCATCATCTTCGCCTACTCGCGCCAGCTGTTCGCGCTCTCCCGCGCCGGCTACCTGCCCCGCTGGATGTCCCTCACCGGAAAGCGCCGCACGCCGTATTGGGCACTGATCGTCCCCGGAACGGTCGGCTTCCTGCTTGCCGCCACCACGCAGGACGGGGCCCTGCTGATCAACATCGCCGTCTTCGGGGCGACCGTCTCGTACGTCCTACTCAACCTCTCGCACATCGTGCTGCGAAAGAAGGAACCGCTCCTGGAACGGGGCTACCGGACTCCCGGCGGAACAGTCACCACTTCGATTGCCCTGGTACTGTCCGCCGTGGCAGTCGTGGCTACATTCGTCGTCGACGTCCTCGCCGCCTCCATCACTGCCGGCATTTTCGCCGCGGCACTCCTCTACTACTGGTTCTACAGCCGGCACAGGATCGTCGCCGGCGCCCCCGAGGAAGAATTCGCCCAGCTGGCACGCGCTGAAGCAGAGCTCAAGGCCTGACGGCACCGAGATTTAAGAACCATCCGAAATCCACATCGCGGAGGCATCATGAATGCTCAAGACAAGAGCCGGCAACTGACGCTGGAGACGCTCAAGGAACTCATCGAAACCGGCGAAATCGACACAGTTGTCGTTGCAATCACGGACGCCCTTGGCCGGCTCCAAGGCAAGCGCTGCGGCGCCCGTTCCTTCCTCGAAGACGTCCTGGACCACGGCGCCGAAGGCTGCAACTACCTGCTTGCCGTGGACGTCGAAATGAACACTGTTGACGGCTACGCCATGTCCTCCTGGGAAACCGGCTACGGCGACATGGTGATGAAACCGGACCTTGCGACCCTGCGCCGCGTTCCCTGGCTCGAAGGCACTGCAATGGTGCAGTGCGACGTGCTCTGGACCGACGGTTCACCCGTGGTGGCATCGCCCCGGCAGGTCCTGAAGGCCCAGCTCGAACGGCTTGAAAAGCTTGGATATCGCGCCCACATCGGCACCGAGCTGGAGTTCATCATGTTCGATGACTCCTATTCCCAGGCCTGGGCGAAGAACTACAGCGGCCTCTCCCCAGCCACGCAATACAACGTCGACTACTCCCTCCTGGCCACGTCCCGCCTGGAGCCGGTGATCCGCTCCATCCGCAACAACATGGAGGCCGCAGGCCTGGTAGTGGAATCCTCCAAGGGCGAATGCAACCTGGGCCAGCAGGAAATCACCTTCCGCTACGACGAGGCACTGGCGGCGTGCGACAAGCACAGCTTTTACAAGAACGGCGCCAAGGAGATCGCCGACCAGCACGGCAAGAGCATCACCTTCATGTCCAAATTCAACGAACGCGAAGGCAACTCCTGCCACATCCACATCAGCCTCACGGACCTCGACGGCAGGCCTGTGCTGGCCGGCGACGGCGAACACGGGTTCAGCGCGGTCATGGAACGCTTCATCGCAGGGCAGCTCGCGGCGCTCCGGGAACTCAGCTATTTCCTCGCTCCCAATATCAACTCCTACAAGAGGTACGTCGAGGGCAGTTTCGCGCCCACGGCCATCGCTTGGGGGCTGGACAACCGGAGTTGCGCGTTGCGGGTGGTGGGACACGGCCCTGGCCTGCGCACCGAAAACCGCGTCGGCGGAGGCGACGTGAATCCTTACCTGGCGGCAGCCGCCCTGGTTGCGGCCGTCATCCACGGGCTGGAAAACGACGCGCCGATGCCGCCGATCACGAAGGGCAACGCCTACGACTCCGATGCCGAACGGCTGCCCACGACGCTCCGCGATGCCCGCGCCCTGCTGGCGGAAAGCAGCATCGCCCGGAAGGCCTTCGGCGACGAGGTGGTGGATCACTACGTCCACGCCGCCGGTGTGGAACTGTCCGCGTTTGAAAGTGCCATCACCGACTGGGAGCGTGTACGTGGTTTCGAACGACTCTAAGGCCTACCGTCCGAAGATCGCCCTGACCAGTTACTACCAGGAAGCATCCTGGGGAGTCTGGAAGGAAACGGCAGCGATCCTGCCCGGCACCTACGTCGAAGCCGTCGTCGCCGCCGGCGGGACGCCGCTCCTGCTGCCGCCGGTCGGCACGGACGAATCAGTCCTGGACATTGTGGACGGACTGATCGTGGTGGGCGGTCCCGACGTCGACCCGTCCCTCTACGGAGCAGCACCGCATCCGCGGACAGCAGCGCAGCCGTTGCGCGATCTCCACGACACCGCACTCACCCGGGCCGCGCTGGCACGGCAGCTGCCCCTGTTCTCCATCTGCCGCGGCGCGCAGCTCCTCAGCGTCACGCTGGGCGGCTCGCTGGTGCAGCACATCCCGGATATCAACCCGGAAGCCAACTACCAGCCCGCCCCCGGGGTATTCGGCGAAGCGGTCTTCGCTACCGAACCCGGCAGCCTCATCGAAGGGCTGCTGGGCACGTCGGGCACGGCTCCCTGCTACCACCACCAAGCAGTCGATGCAGTGCCCGCGGGGCTGCGCGTCACCGCGCGCTCGGCCGACGGCACCATCCAGGCCCTGGAAAGCGACGACGACAGCTGGGTTCTGGGCGTGCAGTTCCATCCGGAGCAGAATCCGGCAGACCTTCGGCTCTTCCACGGCTTCGTGGCGGCCGCCACCGCCTACCGCGCCGAACGCCCGCTGACCATCACCGAGACCACGAAAGCGATGTCCACCCCATGACCGCCACTGTCTTTGACGTCATCAATCCGGCCACCGAAGAAGTCATTGAGTCGGTGCCGCTGGCCGGTACCGCCGAAGTCGACGCAGCGATCGCCCGTGCCGCCGCCGCTTACGAAAGCTGGCGCCTGCTTGCCCCGGCGGATCGGGCCCTGCTGCTGCGCCGCTTCGCCGCCGCCGTCGACGCCGACCTGGAAAACCTGGCGCAGCTGGAAGTCCGCAACGCCGGCCACACCATAGGAAATGCGCGCTGGGAAGCCGGCAACGTCCGGGACGTGCTGCAGTATTTTTCGGCAGCACCGGAACGGAACTTCGGCAAGCAGATCCCGGTAGCGGGCGGCGTCGACGTCACGTTCCAGGAGCCGCTCGGGGTGGTGGGCGTGATCGTCCCGTGGAACTTCCCCATGCCGATTGCCGGCTGGGGATTCGCCCCCGCGCTTGCCGCCGGGAACACGGTGGTGCTCAAGCCCGCCGAAGTGACGCCCCTGACGGCCATCCGGCTTGCTGAACTGGCCTTGGAGGCCGGCATCCCCGAGGGGGTGTTCCAGGTAATCCCCGGCAAGGGCTCGGTCGTGGGCCAGCGTTTCGTTACCCATCCCGCGGTCCGGAAAGTCGTCTTCACCGGTTCGACGGCGGTGGGCAAGCGGATCATGGCAGGTTGTGCCGACCAAGTGAAGCGGGTGACCCTGGAGCTGGGCGGCAAGAGTTCGAACATCATCTTCGAGGATGCCGACCTGGAACTGGCCGCCGCAGCCACGCCCGGCGGCGCGTTCGACAACGCCGGGCAGGATTGCTGCTCGCGCTCCCGGGTCCTGGTGCAACGCAGCGTCTACGAACGCTTCCTGGAACTGCTTGAGCCCTCGGTACTCGGGCTCAAGGTCGGGGACCCCTCCCGTGAATCAACCGACATGGGCCCCCTCATTTCCGCCCAGCAGCTTGCGACCGTCGCCTCGTTTGTTCCCGACGGCGCCCCGGTCGCCTTCCAGGGCAAGGCCCCTGAAGGCGCGGGCTTCTGGTTCCCGCCAACGGTGCTCACGCCGCGGGCCGATGACCCGGCTTTCATGGAGGAGATCTTCGGGCCCGTGCTTTCGGTAGTTCCCTTCGAGGATGAGGCGGAGGCGATCAGGATCGCCAACAACACCGAGTACGGGCTGTCCGGGTCCATCTGGACCTCCAGGGTGGACCGCGCCCTGCGGGTTGCGCGGGGCGTCGAATCCGGGAACCTGTCCGTCAACTCCCATTCCTCGGTGCGCTACTCCACGCCGTTCGGCGGCTTCAAGCAATCGGGGCTTGGCCGTGAACTCGGTCCGGACGCCTTGGCGGCCTTTACCGAGACAAAGAACGTCTTCATCTCCACCAGCCCGGCCTGAGCCGGACTCCTTTCAACCAGCCAACAGTTCACAAGCCAGAACAAGGAGCCAACAATGAGCGCAGTAGTTTCCAACCGTCTCGAAGGACGCAGCGCCGTCATCACCGGCGGCGCAAGCGGCATCGGACTTGCCACCGCACGCCGCATGGCAGCGGAGGGCGCCAACGTCGTCATCGCGGACATCGATCCCACCACCGGCGAAGCCGCCGCTGCAGAGGTCGGCGGCCTGTTCGTCAAGGTGGACGTCACCAGCGAAGAAGAAGTACGTAGCCTCTTCGCCCAGACCAAGGAGACGTACGGCAGCGTGGACATCGCGTTCAACAATGCCGGCATCTCCCCCGCGGACGACGCCTCGATCCTGGATACCGGCATCGATGCCTGGCGCCGCGTCCAGGAAGTCAACCTGACGTCGGTCTACTACTGCTGCAAGTACGCCATCCCGTACATGCAGGAGCAGGGCAAGGGTTCGATCATCAACACGGCGTCCTTCGTTGCCGTCATGGGGGCCGCCACCTCCCAGATCTCCTACAGCGCATCCAAGGGCGGTGTGCTGTCCATGAGCCGGGAACTCGGCGTCGAGTTCGCCCGCCAGGGCATCCGCATCAACGCCCTGTGCCCGGGGCCGGTCAACACTCCCCTGCTCAAGGAGCTTTTCGCGAAGGACCCGGAGAAGGCTGCCCGACGCCTGGTCCATGTCCCCTTGGGCCGGTTTGCCGAACCCGAAGAGCTGGCCGCCGCCGTCGCGTTCCTTGCCAGTGACGACGCTTCCTTCATCACGGCATCAACGTTCCTCGTGGACGGCGGGATTTCCGGGGCCTATGTGACGCCGCTGTCCTAGGAGCGGCGCCCGTCTCCGCCCGCTGTTTCCATCCCGATGGAAACAGCGGGCGGCTGGCTTCTGGCGCCGCCCCGAAGGCAGGCGTAGGGTCGTGCTTGGCTGACAAACGTAGCCGCCGGCCTATCCGAAGCCGGCGGGACCGCCGTGAAGGAGCCGCCGTGGCCGGATGGAACGCCGATACCGCTGCCGGTCCGCTGGGCGCCTCCGTGACCCTTGTGGACGGTGCGAACTTCTGCATCTCCGGGCTGGCCGGGGACATGTACTCGGACCGTCCGCACGGTGTCTTCCACGCCGACACCCGGATCATTTCGCGCTGGCGCCTGACGGTCAACGACGTCACGCTGGAGCCCCTGGCTGCGCGGAACCTCGAACCCTACCGGGGCCTGTTCCTCGGCCGTCCGGGGCGCCTTGCGGGGCGCATGGACAGCCCGCTGATCGTCGAGCGACGGCGGGAGGCCGGCGTCGGGATGGAAGAGCGCATCACGGTGCGCAACCATTCCCGCGAACCCGCGGTGTGCAACCTCGAACTCACCATGGACGCGGACTTCGCGGACCTTTTCGAGGTGAAGAACGCCAGGATCACCCGTTTCTGGGAACAAAAGCGCCGGGTGGTCGGCGATTCCCTGTCCATCGAAGGCTCCTGGCGCGGGGCCCGCAAGGGTGTGGTGGTCCACGCCCCGGACGCCGCCGTCCGCCACGAAGGCCTGGGGTACACGCTGGTGGTCCCGGCCCACGGCAGCTGGAGCGTGACCGTCACCGTTTCTCCGCTGCCCGTTCCGCTGGACTCCGATTCTTCAACGCCCGACGGCGGCGGGCCGGCCGGGCCTTTGCCGCACCAGCCGTTCCACCGCCTGAGTTCGGCGGAGTCCCCCGCGGAACTGCGGCGCCAGGAGTGGATCCGGAAGACCCCTGCCCCGGAAATCGGCAATCCTTCCTTCGCCAGGACCCTGCAGCGCAGCCAGGAGGACATCGGCGCGCTCCAAATCGAGGACCCCGAGCGGCCGGACCGTACCGTGATGGCGGCCGGCGCACCGTGGTTCATGGCGCTCTTCGGCCGGGACGCCCTCCTGTCTTCCTATATGGCCCTGTCCCTGGATCCCACCCTTGTCCTGGACACCTTGTGGAACCTCGCTGAGCGGCAAGGCACCAAGGTGGACCTGCTCACCGAGGAGCAGCCCGGGCGGATCCTGCACGAGGTGCGGCCCGGCATCGGAACTACCCTGGCGCTGGGCGGAAAATCCACCTATTACGGTTCCATCGACGCCACCCCGCTGTTCGTGGGACTCATGGGCGAGGCGAGCCGCTGGGGCTTGGGCCGGGAGCAGATGTCCGCGCTGCTGCCCTATGCCGACCGTGCCTTGGACTGGATCCGGGACTACGGGGACCGCGACGGCGACGGTTTCGTCGAGTACCAGCGGCTCAACGACCAGGGCCTGGTCAACCAGGGCTGGAAGGACTCCTGGGACGGCATCACCTTCGCGGACGGCCGCCTGGCCGAGCCGCCCATCGCGCTGTGCGAAGTCCAGAGCTATGTGTACAGTGCCTACACTGCCCGGGCCTGGCTGGCCTACGACGACGGGGACCAAGCCCTGGCGCGTGAGTACCGCGAGCGGGCCGCGGAACTGAAACGGAAGTTCAACGAACAGTTCTGGCTGCCGGACCGCGGCTACTACGCCATCGCCCTGGATCGGGATAAGCGGCCCGTGGACTCCTGCGCCTCGAACATGGGGCAATGCCTGGTCAGCAGCATCGTCGACGAGGACAAAGCGCCGCGGATGGTGGAGAAGCTGATGTCTCCGGAGATGTTCAGCGGCTGGGGTATCCGCACCCTGGCTTCGGACATGGGGGCCTACAACCCGGCCAGCTACCACAACGGTTCGGTGTGGCCGCATGACAATGCCCTGATTGCCACCGGCCTCATGCGCTACGGCTTCGTGGCCGAGGCGCAGCGGGTGGCGATGGCACTGTTCGAGGCCGCGGAATACACCGACCACCGGCTGCCGGAACTCTTCTGCGGCTTCGACCGTGCCGAGTACCCCGAGCCTGTCCCGTACCCGACGTCGTGCTCGCCGCAGGCCTGGGCCGCCGCCGCTCCGGTGCAGCTCCTGCGCGTCCTGCTGCGGCACGATCCCCACGTGTCGTTGAACCAGCTGTGGCTGGCCCCGGTCCTGCCGCCGGAACTCGGTGACGTCCGCATCAGCAACTGCCCCATTGGCGACGCCCGGATGACAATCACCGTGAAAGACAATGTGGCAACAGTTGAAGGTCTCCCGCCGGAAATCACCCTGCATCACGGAACCAGGCCGGTGCTGGCCGAACTGGTGGAACTTGCGGAGAAGCTGAGTCCCACCAACTAGGAGCACTTCCATGCGGATAGGCCTGATCGCACCGCCTTGGGTTCCGGTACCGCCGACCGCCTACGGCGGGACGGAAGCGGTGGTCCATGCCCTCGCCACCGGCCTCACGGCAGCCGGGCACAGCGTGGTTCTCGCCGCGTCTTCGGACAGCAGTTCCCCGGTGGAGCGGCCCGGCGGCTTCGCCCCGGCGCACCGTTCCGGGATGGGGCAGAGCATCTCCGAGCTGCCCCACGTGATCCGGGCATACGAGGCCCTCGGCGCCGTCGACCTCATCCACGACCACACACTTGCCGGCCCCCTGTACCGGCACCGGCCGCACGGCGTTCCGGTGGTGTGCACGATGCACACTGTCATGACCCCGGAGTTGCGCAGCGTCTACCGGATGATGGCCCGCGACACCGCGCTGGTGGCGATTTCCCGGCACCAGGCCCACTCCGCCCCGGACGTGCCCACCGCCCGGGTCATCCACCATGGCGTCGATCCTGCAACCATCCCGTTTGGCGACGGCCGCGGCGGCTACGCCCTCTTCCTGGGCCGCATGGACCCGACGAAGGGGCTGGTGGAAGCGATCATGGCCGCGCGGGCGGCAGGGATCCCGCTGCGGATCGCGGCCAAGATGAGCGCCCGGGCAGAGGTGGACTACTTCCGGGATGTCGTGGAGCCACTGCTCGGCGGCAACGAGGAGTTCCTGGGCGAGCCGGATGCCCCCGGCAAGTTTGATCTGCTGGGCGGGGCGCTGGCGCTGATCAACCCGCTGCAGTGGGACGAGCCGTTCGGGATGGTGATGATCGAATCGCTTGCCGCCGGGACACCCGTGGTGGCCGTGCCGCGCGGCGCGGCTCCGGAAATCGTCGACGACGGCGTCACGGGCTTCCTCAGGAACGGCACCGAAGAACTGGCCCTGGCGTTGCGCGCGGCGGCCGGGCTGGACCGGCGGGGCTGCCGTGCCGCCGTCGAACGCCGTTTCAGCGCCGAACTGATGGCCAGGCGCCACGCCACGCTGTATGCGGAACTTCTTGCCGGGGAGCTGCGGACCGGCCGGCCTTCCTAACGCTTGGATGTCCTAGTATATTTTGCAAGTGATGCGGGCCTCCGGCTGCGGACGGCCCGTGAAGCGAAAGGCACGCCATGACTGTCACCGAAGACTTCCGTGCGGCCCGCGACCGGCTCCTGGAGCTGCGCACGGACTACGCCCAGGCCCACCGTGAATTCCAGTGGCCGCGCTTTGAACACTTCAACTTCGCGCTCGACTGGTTCGACGCCATCGCCACGGACCCGGCCAAGGGCGGCAATCGCGCACTGGTGATCGTGGAGCAGGACGGCAGCGCCACGCGCCGCAGCTTCGCGGAACTCTCGGAGTCTTCCGCCCGCCTGGCGAACTGGCTGCGCGGCCAGGGCGTGCGGCGCGGGGACCGGATGATCGTCATGCTCGGCAACCAGGTGGAGCTCTGGGAGCTGATGCTGGCCGGCATCAAGCTGGGCCTGGTCATGATCCCCACCACCACGCTGATGGGCCCGCGGGACATCGCGGACCGGGTGGAACGCGGCGGCGCACACTGGGCCGCCGTCGGGAGCGCCAACATCGCAAAGTTCGCCGAGGTACCCGGCGACTACACGCTGATCGAGGTGGGCGACGGCGGTACTGCCTCTGCCGCCCTGACGACTGGCGCGCTGCGGTACTCCGATCATGCCTCGGAACCGGCGGAATTCACCCCGGACGGTCCCACCCGCGCCGACGAGACGATGCTGCTGTATTTCACCTCGGGCACCACTTCGCGGGCCAAACTCGTGGAACACAGCCACACCTCCTACCCGGTGGGCCACCTGTCCACGATGTACTGGATCGGCATCGAACCCGGGGACGTGCACCTGAACGTGGCCTCCCCCGGCTGGGCCAAGCACGCCTGGTCCAATGTGTTCACGCCGTGGATCGCGGAGGCGTGCGTGTTCGTCTACAACTACGAACGCTTCGACGCCAAAGCCCTCATGGAACAGATGGACCGCGAAGGCGTCACCAGCTTCTGCGCCCCGCCCACGGTGTGGCGCATGCTCATCCAGGCGGACCTGACCCTGCTGAAGAATCCGCCCAGCAAGGTGGTGTCCGCCGGCGAACCGCTCAACGCCGAAGTGATCGGGCAGGTGGAACGCGCCTGGGGCCAGACCATCCGCGACGGCTTCGGCCAGACCGAGTCCACCGTGCAGGTGGCCAATACCCCCGGCCAGCCGGTCAAGACCGGCTCCATGGGGCGGCCGCTGCCGGGGTACGACGTGGTGCTGGTGGATCCGGCCACCGGCGAGGAGTCCGACGACGGCGAGCTCTGCCTGCGCCTGGACCCCCGGCCCGTAGGCCTCATGACCGCCTACTACGGCGATCCGGAGAAGACCGCCGAGGCGTTCCGCGATGGCTACTACCACACGGGCGACATGGCCAGCCGGGACGAAAACGGCGTCATCACCTATGTGGGCCGCGGCGACGACGTCTTCAAGTCCTCCGACTACAAACTGTCCCCTTTCGAACTTGAAAGCGTCCTGATCGAACACCCGGCCGTGGCGGAGGCCGCCGTCGTGCCTTCCCCGGATCCGGTGCGGCTTTCGGTGCCGAAAGCCTTCGTGGTCCTGGCCCCGGGCTACACACCTGGGCCCCGGGTCGCCGAGGACATCCTGCGCTACTGCCGGGACCATCTGGCGCCTTTCAAGCGGATCCGCCGCCTCGAGTTCGCCGAGCTGCCCAAGACGATTTCCGGTAAGATCCGCCGGGTGGAGCTGCGCCAGAGCGAGGAGAGGCGCCACGGATCCGATGGACAACCCGGGGCGGGCCCGCTGCCGGCGGGCCTGGGCGTCGAGTATTCCGAGTCCGAATTCCTGGGCCTGAAGGACTGAGGCCCATGGGAACCCCATTGCCGCGCGACCCGATCGCCGACGCCCGCCGGAACTGGGAGCGCCACGGCTGGAGCGAAGTGGCTGCGCCCATGGCCGCAATCACGGCGATCATGCGCACGCAGCAGATCCTCACTGCCCGGATCGAGTCCGTGCTCAAACCCCTGGGCCTGACCTTCGCGCGCTACGAACTGCTGGCCCTGCTCAGCTTCGCCCGCAGCGGCGCGCTGCCCATGAACAAGGCGAGCGCCCTGCTGCAAGTCCATCCCACCTCGGTGACGAACGCCGTCGACCGCTTGGAAAAGGCGGGACTGGTGGTCCGCTCACCGCATCCGACGGACGGCCGCACCACCCTGATCGAGCTCACCTCGGAGGGCCGCACCCTGGCCAAGCGCGCGACGACGGCCCTCAACGCAGAGGTCTTCGGCCAGTCGGGCTTTGAGGATGGCGACGTGGAGCAGCTGATCCAGGTGCTGGGCCGCTTCCGCAAGGCGGCCGGCGACTTCGAGGACTGAGGGCAAGGGCGGTCTTAGCGGGCCGACCTAGCGGGAGGGGTCGATCATGGTCATGCCCGCGGGCGAGCCTTTGTCGAAGCCGGGCAGCATGGCGGCTGCCTCTTCAAGGCCGATGGTGCGTTCGATCAGCCGCTGCGGCTGCAGCGATCCTTGTTCGATGAGCGCCATCATTCCGGGATAGTCGACGGCGGCCATGCCGTGGCTACCCAGCAGATCGAGCTCCCAGGCGATGACCCGGGCCATCGGCACCCTCGGATTGCCGTCGACTGCCGGCAACAGCCCGATCTGGACGTGGCGTCCGCGCCGGCGGAGGCTGAGCACCGCATCCGAGCAGGTCTGTTCGCTGCCGACGGCGTCGACCGCAACGTGGCTGCCACCGTCCGTGAGCGTGCTGACGGCCGCCGGGATGTCCGTGCCGTCCGCAAGCAGTACGTGTTCGGCGCCCACGCGGGAGGCCACCTCCAGCGCACCGGGATTCCGGTCGACCGCGATGACCCTGGCGCCCATCGCCTTGGCGATCATCACCGCGCTGAGCCCGACACCCCCGGCACCGACCACGGTCACCCATTCGCCGTCCTTGACCTGCGCCCGCGCGGCGAGGGCCCGGTAAGCGGTGGCGAAGCGGCAGCCCAGGCTGGCTGCGGTGGCAAAATCGATCTGTTCAGGAACGGCCACCAGGTTGGTGTCGGCGGCGTGCAGCATCACGTACTCGGCGAACGACCCCCAGTGGGTGAAACCGGGCTGCTGTTGCCGCGGGCAGACCTGGGCCTCACCGGCCAGGCACCAATCGCATTCCCCGCAGCCGCACACGAACGGAACCGTCACCCGGTCGCCGGTCTTCCACCGCGTGACGCCGGTACCGGTTTCGACGATGACGCCGGCCAGTTCATGGCCGGGAACGTGGGGCAGGGCGATGTCGTCGTGGCCCGCCCACGCGTGCCAGTCGCTGCGGCACATCCCGGTCGCCATGACCTTGACCACCACACCACCGGCCGGGGCTTCGGGCCGGCCCAATTCCCGTACTTCGGGCTGGGCCCGGACGTCATCAAAGATTACTGCGCGCACGTACAGACCCTAGCAAAGGGGTTGTGAGCCCGGTGTCATTTACCAGGCGGATCCGGCCACTCCCCCGAGCCGGATTCCCGGAATTCCCAGCGGAAAACCGGGGCCGAGCAGTTCGCCTGAGGTCAGGACCCCGGACATGCCGCCTGTTTCCAGGCGCCGCGCGACTTCGACCGCGATCACCGCCGTCGACTCCGTCCCGTCGGCTTCCACCCACCCGACGGCAACCTCACCGCGCCCGTTGGCCGCCTGCAGCCAGGCGCTCGAGGGAGCCTTGGACTCAACTGACGCGGCCGGACCCCGGCTGGCACGGAACGGCAGCCGGAGGCCGGACCCCGCCCAATGCCGCGCGATCGGAACGGCCAGTCGGGAGAGCACGCGGCCTGCCGGGCTCGTGTAGTAGGCAGCCACGTTCGGCACGCCGGTTGAGCGGGCCACGGCGAAGACCTCTCCGCTGCCGATCGGAACCGCAGCTCGGGCGTCCCCGGGCAAATCAAAGACCATGACCCTGTCCGGTATCCGTATCAGCCGCCCTCCCTTGAAGGCCCAGCCGCCCGCTGCCAGCAACGCCGACGACGTCCGCCGCACGCCGTCGCTGCGCGTTCCGCCCGGCGAGGACCGCACGATCGTCACAGTGTCCGCTTCCGGCACGCTGCCCAGCACGCGGCGCGCGAGTGCCTCGACGACGGCGGTGGCGAACCCTGCGCCCGGAACCACGGCCACACCCGCATGGCGGGCGGCCCGGTCATGGGACCACGCCTCAAGGAACACCGTCAGCTCGTTGGACACGTCAACGTAATGGCATCCCTGCCGGAGGCACGCCGCGATCAGGGCGGGCGCGGTCGTGGCCATCGGACCGGCGGTATTGACCAGCACCCGGACACCCCGCAGGAGCCGCACAAGGAGGTCGGGGTCGTCAGCCGGGGCGCTCCGCCACGGAACACCCAGCGTCGCCGCAGCGGCGGCCGTATTCACAGGATCGCGGCCGCCCATCAGGGTTTCGGCACCGGCCACCGCCGCAGCCCGTGCAATCCGCAGGCCGACGGAACCGCAGCCATAGACCATGAGAATCGAAGCCACCCCCCGTAAGTCCCCAGCGGTTGCAGCGGAATCCGCGGCCACACTGCGCTCATTGGCTACACTGTGCTTCATTATGGTGCAAAAGGCGGGACGTCCACGGAACGCGGACCTCGATGCCGCCCTCATGCAAGCAACGGAAGAACTGATCCTCGGGAAGGGTTTCGGCGGCCTCTCCGTCGAGGCCATCACAGCGAAGGCAGGAACCACCCGCCCGGCCTTTTACCGCCGCTTCGCGGGCATCCCCGACCTCGTGCTCGCCCTGATGCTGGAGCGCTTCAGCATCGACTTGGACGTTGACATTGATTCCGGAAACCTGCCATCCGACCTTGAAGCAATCCAACGCGACCAGGTTGCCCTTTTCGAGGATCCGCTGGTCAAATCCAGTTTCGCGGGATTCCTGAATTCCCTGCACGATAACAATCCGCTGAGAATGGCATTCCTCGAGAAATTTTTCGCCCCACGGCGGGCCGGAGTGGCTACAATCATCCGTAGGGCGGAAACCCGGGGAGAAATCCCCGAATGCACCGATGTGGAATGGATTTGCGACCTCATCACGGGCCCGCTTGTTATGCGAATCCTTCTGCCCGGACTCCTGCCATTGGACGAAGAGCTGATTTCACATACTGTTGCCAGCGCCCTTTGCGCGCTGGGCTATCGCTCATCTTAGGGGAGATGCTGCATGGATGGCCGGATAGCGCGAATGCTTGTCCATAAGACGTCCGAAGATGCCGTATTGATCGGCCGGCCCCGCAGTTTGAACGGGCACCACTGGGAATTCGATGCCGAACTCCCCCGGGATGGATCCCTCTCGGATTCCAGCGGGGTTCCTACCCTCCTTGGCATCGAACTCATGCGCCAGACTGCTATCGCCTACGCGCATTTGCAAGGCCATGTGCCACTGGACTGGGCTCTGCTCATGAATGAACTCAGTTTCGGCTGGCTGCACCACATTCCAGGAACATCGGAGGGGCCACTGAAGGGCACTGTCGCCGTCAGCACCCTCGCGGTGCAACGGCGAAACGAATTGGTCAGCAAGCTCGAACTGGAAGCCGGCTTCTTTGTCGCCGGCATTCTGCTGGGCGCGGGACGCGGCAGGCTTACGTGCCTGCCCCGCACAAGCTATCGCGCGATCAGGCGGGACGCACCTGCAGTTGACAGGTTTCCCAGCGCCCCGCGGCTCTCCGGGCTGGCAGACGTCGAGCGGTACGGCGTCGAACTCCGGGCGACGTTGGCCTGGAACTGGGATGACCCGCTGATCTTCGACCACCTTTCAGATCATCTGCCCGGCATGCTTCTCGCCCGCGGCATGCTGGACGCACACCATTTACTCACCGGCTTCGACGCCGCGCATGTGGACATCACGTGCGAAAACTTCGGTGAGTTCAATGCGCCCGCCAAGGTCTCGGCGCTCCGGTTCGCGGACGACGAAACACGCGTTTCGATCACCCAAACCGGACGGACACTTGCCACCGGCATATGCCGCGGCTCGAGGCCAAATACGCCCGTCCCGGCACTATTGACCATGGACTCTCCGGACGCCTAAGATTCCGTTACATAGCCAGTCGTAATTAAAACGGGGCAGGACGTTCCTGCAATTTCGAGGATGGGGGATCCGGTATTCAAAGGCCCGTCGATCTGCATCCTCGAAAACGCCTCACTGGCCATTCACAACCGTTGTCACGGTAACCCGCGGCGGATAAATCCCCGGGTTCATTGCGCCTCTGCGCGCTTCCTCTTCTGCACGTCCTGATTTCCGACCCTGCTTACGGTCGTCATGCGGAATTGCACTGGCGATTTCCGCTGGGCAGGACCTGCGCCGAAATCCACAACTCCGCGCCATTCTTGCGGTGGCACCATGTGGGAATGCCGCCGCCCAAATTTAAGATAGGGGGAAAATACGCTGCGCCGCGCTGACGTCACTTCCGGCGCTGCAGCTCTTTTGAAAGCGATCCGAACGGCACGCCTCCCACGGCGGCCGGACGTGAAGCATCAGTCAAGGAGTGAAATGACATGAGCAACGCAATTGATTCGATCCTCCATCTGGAATGGGATGCACTCGACGTCCCCAACACCGACCACCCGCTGGCCACAACCCGCCGGTACCCGGTCCCGACACCCCAAAATGCCGGGGAGAACGACAAGGCCTGGAACCATCTCTATGGCGCCATGATCGCCGGGCTCGGCCTCAAGCCCGATTCCTTCCAGCTGAATTACCCGTTCCTCACCTGGGACTGGCCCATCACGAGCGTCGGATACACCTCGGCGGCGCAGTACGATTTTTGCGCCACTGCGCCTCAGTTCAGCGCAACCGGCGCCTATGTGTCCTCCGGTGTGAAATTCAACGACGCCTACGGCCAGGTGCTCAACGTTGTCGCCGCAGACACGTCCGATCCTGTCCTCGAACAGAAGATCAGCCAGGCCCGGAACGTCCTGAACATCGCCAGCAACGACTACAACATCACCTACGACCAGGCGAGCCGCGCCTACGTACAGGAGACCGGCGGCACCAACGACCCGCCGTTCCTGAAATGGCTGGGCAGCTTCAGTGGAAAGTCGTGGGCGGTCCAGCTCGATGCAGCGGACAAGACGGTCCAAGCCAAGCAGCGGGTCGTGAACCAGTTGCTGTCCGAAACCAGCACGCCCGGCCTGAACGACGCGATTGCACGCTACGGCACCAAGGACTACTACACATTGCTGCAGGATCCTTCGCTCAGCACCTTCCCTGCAGTGCCGGCCTATTCGATCGGGATGGATGCGACCACCTGGCTGCAGAAAGTCCAGGCAGGAACGGGGGGAAGCAAAGGGCAGATCGGCTTCAGCAACAACCAGGCCGAGTACGACTACAGCAAGACCTGGGCCAAGGGAAGCGCATCGGTGGGCAACTTCTTCTGGAGCGTCAATGTCGGCGGCTCCTGGGAGAGGATCGACGAGTTCAGCACCGACAATTCGCTTGAAGTGAGCGTGAACTTCGAGGCCTGGGACACCATCTCCATCGGAGCGGGCCTCTGGTACAACGGGGCGTTCGTCAAGAGCGTCACGGAAGGCCCGTTCATCCGCGGCTACTCGGCGTACGGAGGCGGCGGCGGGAAGGCGGTGTGGGGTCCAAACGGCATCATGAACGTCCAGAAGGTGGGCATGGTGGTCGGCTACAAGCCTTCCTTCAGCATCAAGGTCAGCAGTTCCGCCTTCACGTCCTTCTCGAAGAAATGGGAGGTTTCCTCCGGCGTGCGGATCGGTCCGTTCGACTTCAGCGGCGGCGGCGGCAGCTCCTCCTCCGGATGGACGGCTGACTCCGCTACAAGCACCTTCTCAGGCACCTCGACGGCGGAAACGGCCCTGATTCTCGGGACGACCATCGCCTTGGTCAACCCGGAATAGCAACGCGCCAGGACCGGCTAAGAACCGGTCTGCGAGGGGTCCTGCCCTGCCGCCCAGCGCGACAGGACAGGACCCTCCCAAAGGTACCGCTCTTTGTACTCCTGCGGCAGCCTTTTTGCAGGCGTGGTACGAGCTCTGAAGCTCAGCTATCCAGGGCGTAGCGCAATTCCACCAGCCCGTGGTCGTAAGGTTCGGCGCCCAGGAAGCGCATGGCCCTGGGGTCCATGTCCGCGGGGAACACGCCACGGCCGGAGCCCTGCGCCACGGGCATCACCACCAGCCGCACACCGTCCACTGCCCCGGCCTTGAAGAACGCCTCGCTAAGGCTCAGGCTTCCCCACAGCACCACATCGCCTTGGCTTTCGGCCTTGATCCGGCGGATCGCTTCGACGGCGTCGCCGGATTCGATCGTCGCCGCCGGGTAATCGCCCCACCGCGCTTCGGTCAGGGTCGTCGAAAATACGTGCCGGCGCAGTCCGTTCAACGCCGGCGCGATCGCATCCTGGGCGGAGGCCGGCGTCGGCCAGTATTCAAGGAACATCCGGTAGGTGTTCGCCCCCAACACCATGGCCTCAACGGTGGCAAGCCATTCCACTTGGCTTTGCTCGAATTCGGCGGTGCCGCCCTCGAGCAATTCATAGGCTTTGAATTCGTTGTTCCTGTCCGCGGCAAATCCGTCCGCGGTAACAAACTGCTGGACTATCAGCTGCCCCATGGTTTCCCCTCCCGCGCGCAGCGTCCGGCTACAGGCAGGTGGACTCTACGCCCGGCACCGGGAGCGGACAAGGGCGAAACATTCCAAGAGGCTTCCAAGGCGTCAGGCTGGGAGACCATACAATCGCTCGCATGACAATTCAGCGAACGGAGATCGATGGCGTCCCCGTCTACTGGTTCCCGGGTCCGGAACCCCTAACCGCCCAGCTCGTTTTCCGCGTCGGCGTCCGGGACGAGACGTTCATGACTACAGGCATTACACACCTAGTGGAGCACCTGACCATGTCGGCCGTTCAGGGCCCTCGGCACGGCAGGAACGCTACGGTGGAGCCAAGCTTCACCTCGTTCATGGTCTCCGGGAAGCCCGACGCCGTGGCGGCGTTCATTGCCGAGGCGTGCACCAAGCTTGCCTCGCCTGAACTGGATCGCCTGCCCGTGGAAAAGAAGATCCTGAGTGCGGAAGGCGGCCTGTCAGCCGGACCCGTGGTCGCGGATCACGTCCGCTACCGTTACGGCCTCAAATCGGTGGGACTGGTCGGGGTGGTTCCGCCAGCCCTCAACGCCATCACAGAGGATCAGGTGCTGGCGCATATCCGGAGCTACTTCACCGCCGGAAACGCAGCGCTCGTGCTGAACGGCCCGCCCCCCGAAGGGCTGCGGCTGCCCCTTCCGCCGGGTCCTCACCGCGCGTTGCCCCACCAGGAACGGGTGGACCTGCCGCTGCCCATGTGGATCGAGCAGGGCGCTCCACTGCTCGGACTGTCGCTTGAGGTTCCAGCAGCATCGGATGAGCAACGCGAAGCGGCCCGGGCGATGGCAATCATTGCCTGCGAGCGGGTCCATGCCGAACTCCGCCAGAAGCGCGGATGGATTTACGATATCGACTTCACACCGATCTTCCACCAGGATGGCACTGGCATTGTGTGCTTCGAAGCGGATCCGCCGCCGGAACATCTTGAAGACACTCGGGTGGGACTGATGGGGATCCTCCGAGAGCTGCGCGACGCCGGCCCCACGCGCGCCGAGCTGGACTCGGTAGCCGAAAGCTGGGAGGACTACGAGGCGGACGCGGCCGGTAAGTTCGATGACGTGATCGCCGCAGCGCAACATCATCTCATCGACGAACCGTTCCTTGACCCCGCCACGAGACTCAATCTGCTCCGAAGCTTGGACCCGTCCAACTGCCAAACGGCCCTCGCCCTTCTCGACCGGTCGCTGCTGCTCGGCGTGCCTGAGGGCGCCTGGCTGCAAGAGGAAGGTATCAACCCGGAACAGGAACAACAGCATGCTGCCCTCAAGGGCCAGGTACACCGCCGGAGCATCCGAGGCAGGTTGGCCGGTCTTCCCAGCAGCGCGCAGCTGGTCATCGGTGAGGAAGGGATCAGCCTCACAGAAGGGAACACCCGCACTGTCCTGTGGGACGACGTCGTCGGTGCGCAGCGGTTCCGGGACGGAACGCTCCTAGTGATCGCAAGCAAGGGTTACCAGTTACCAATTCGCCCGGCGTGGTATTCAAAAGGCAAGGAAGCCGTGCAACAGGTCAGCGCGAAGCTTGGCGAACACATGCTTTTCGACGAGGAGCCTGCCCCGGTGCCCTGAGCGGAACCGGCTCAGGCCCGCGGCCGCCTTGGTGGGTAGCAGCCAACCACTAGGGCGAACGCAGCACCGGCCAGCAGCGGAACCAGCCACGGCGCGGCAGGGGTCCCACGGAAGAGAAAGGCCAACGAAAGGGGCACCAAGGCCGAAACCGCCAGGAAAGGCGAGGCCGCCTTGGTGCCCATGCTTCCGTCGTTGTCATGCTTCCGCGCCCAAAGGTCGAGGGCGCACAGGGCCACAACGAGCACGACGCCGCCACTCCAGAGGGCAGCGCCTCGGGCCAAGCCCGCAAGCAGCACAGCTGCTGCCAGAAACCCGGCAAGGCCGGACCAATACGCAACGGCTCTGGTCAGCTTCATTTTCACGCCACCGGGACGGGACTTACTGGCGGCTCTACCTCACGCAGACCACAGTTGTCCGTGCGTTCCCAGCACACGTCCTGCCCGTCTTTGAAGCTGAAGCCGGTCACCCGCCATTCCGGCTTCTTGGTAATCGGCCTGACTAAGCCGCTAAGCGCCTGGACATGTTCAGGGAACGCCCACCTGTAGCTGTCCCCGGTCTCTGCCGCGAAGTAGTCGCCCGGCGGAAGGACATGGAGCTGAAGCCGCGGCTTGGAACTTCCGGCAAAGTCGTTGCTCTCTACTTTCAGGTCGTAAATCGGCGCTTCCGAACCATTGCGGATGACAAGGCCGTTGCTCCGGGTACCGTCTTCGTCGAAATGCACCGCGCACCAGGCCGCGACCTTGGCGGCTTGTTCCCGGCGTCGGGCATCCTCAGAGCGTTTGTCCCGGCCGCTTTCAATCCCATAAAGCCTGCTTGCCGTGAATCCCGCCCAGCCGGCGGCAATCAGGGCGACGAGTGACGTAAACGCAGAAATCCATTCAGGCATAGTTCCCCCAAGAACTCCGTTGACCTGCAAATAGCCTGCAGTCTTCGGTAGCCCGGCAGCCCGGTCAAGTCAATTACCGCCCCGTGAACTCCGGCGGCCGCTTTTCCGTGAACGCGGCCATGCCTTCCTTCTGGTCCTCGCTGGCGAACAGGGAGTGGAACACCCGGCGCTCGAACACCACTCCCTGCGCCAGCCCCATCTCGAAGGCGGCGTTCACGGCTTCCTTGGCCAGCATGGCGGCGGGCTTGGATTTGGAGGCGATCAGTTCGGCGGCCTTCAGCGCCTCTTCGACCACGACGGCGGCCGGAACCACGCGCGCGACCAGCCCGGAACGCTCGGCTTCTTCGGCGTCGATGAACCTTCCCGTCAGTACCATGTCCATGGCTTTGGCTTTCCCCACGGCACGGGTGAGCCGCTGCGAGCCGCCCATGCCCGGGATGACCCCGAGGTTGATTTCCGGCTGGCCGAACTTGGCGTTGTCCCCGGCGATGATGATGTCGCACATCATGGCCAGTTCGCAGCCGCCCCCCAAGGCGAAGCCGGAGACCGCGGCGATGATCGGGATCCGCAGGCGGGTGAGGTTTTCCCAGCCGCGGAACCAGTCCTCGGCGTACATTTCGAGGTAGCCCTTGGCGGCCATTTCCTTGATGTCGGCGCCGGCGGCGAAGGCCTTCTCGGATCCGGTGATCACCACGGCGCCCACGGCCGGGTCCGAATCCATGGCGGTCACGGCGGCAACGAGTTCCTCCATGGTGGCCTTGTTCAGTGCGTTCAACGCCTGCGGCCGGTTCAGGGTCACCAGCCCCACCCTGCCGCGGACTTCCACCAGGATGTTCCCGTTTTCCTGCGCCAAACCGTTCCCCTTTGCTGTAGGTCCCAATGCCCCAAGGCTACTTGCCGGATTTGTCCCTGATGTCCGTGATGATCCCGGAGAAGTCCCGGGCCGCGCCGCCTTCCGCGGCAAAGGCGTCGTAGATCTTCGAGGCCAGGTGTCCCATTTGGCCGTCGACGCCGGTGCTTTCCAGGGCGTTCACCGCGAGCCTGAGGTCCTTGGCCATGAGCGCCCCGGCGAACCCGGGCTGGTAATCCCGGTTGGCGGGACTGGTGGGAACCGGCCCAGGAACGGGACAGTTGGTGGTCAGTGCCCAGCATTGGCCGGAGGCGTTGGACGCGACGTCGAACAGCGCCTGGTGAGTCAGGCCCAGCTTCTCGCCGAGCACGAAGGCCTCGCTCACCGCGATCATCGAGACCCCCAGGATCATGTTGTTGCACACCTTGGCGGCCTGCCCGGCTCCGTGGTCTCCGCAGTGCACGATCCTCTTGCCCATGTGCTCCAGGATCCCTTTGACCGTTTCGAAGTCCTCGGGCAGCGCCCCCACCATGAAGGTCAGGGTTCCGGCCTCTGCTCCCACCACGCCGCCGGACACTGGCGCGTCCACGGAACGGTGCCCTGCCTCGAGCGCAATCGAGGCGGCCTCGCGGGCTTCGTCAACGTTGATCGTCGAGCAGTCCAGGAACAGGGTGTCCGGTGCGGCGACGGACAGCAGCCCGGGCTCGCCGTCCACGCCACGGTAGGCATCCAGCACATGCTTGCCGCTGGGCAACATGGTCAGCACCACGGCCGCGCCTTTGACTGCTTCGGCGGCGGAATCGACCATCGGCACGCCATGCGCCTTCGCCGCCTCCACCGCGGCCGGCACAGGATCGAAACCTACCACCGTATGGCCCGCCTTGATGAGGTTCACCGCCATCGGCCCGCCCATGTGGCCCAGGCCCAGGAAGGCGATGGTTCCGGTAGTTGCGTTCTCAGACCCTGTTGCGTTCTCAGACATGGTCGGACTCCTTCGGATCGAGTGTGAGTTCCTGCCCGTTCAAACCTTCGAAATAGCGTTCGACGGCGGCCCGCTCCACCGCCGCGAGCGTGGCCGGATTCCACCGGGGGTTGCGGTCCTTGTCCACCACCTGCGCCCGGATTCCCTCCCGGAAATCGGCACCGGCCAGGCAATGCACGCCCACCCGGAACTCCTGGGCCAGTGCCTCTTCCAGGGAACGCCCGCGCACGCGCCGCAAGGATTCCAGGGTGACCTTCACGGACGTGGGCGATTTCTCTTCGATGGTGTCCGCGGCCCCGGCGGCTTCCCCGCCGGCAGCACGGAGGCGCCGCACGATCTCCTCCGCGTCGTCCGAGGAATAGGCGGCATCGATCCACTCCCGCTGCCCCGACAGCCCGGAGAGCGGCACGGGTAAAGCGAAGCGCGCGACGGCGTCATCCGGCGTCGAGCTTTCCAACGCAACAGCGAGGGCGGCCAGTTCGCCGGACGGCACGAAGTAGTCGGCCAGCCCCAGATACAGGGCATCGGCGCCGGAAAGGTGCGCGCCAGTGAGCGCGGCGTGGGTTCCCGCCTCGCCAGGCGACCGTGAGAGCAGCAAGGTCCCGCCGACGTCGGGCACAAAACCGATGGTGGTTTCCGGCATGCCGGTGCGGGTTCGCTCGGTGACGATGCGGTGCGATCCGTGGGCGGACACCCCGACGCCGCCGCCCAGCACAAGACCGTCCATGAAGGCGATATACGGCTTCGGATACCGGGAGATCAGGTCATTGAGCCGGTACTCGTCCCGCCAGAAGTCGGCGGTGGCGTGGCCGCCGTCGAGCATGTCCTGGTAGATCGCCACGATGTCGCCGCCCGCACACAGTCCACGCTCCCCCGCGCCGTCTACCAGGACCGCGGCCACGGAATCGTCCGCAGCCCACGCCGTCAGCTGGTCCAACATGGCCAGGACCATGCCGTGGTTCAGGGCGTTGACGGCCTTGGGCCGGTTCAGGGTGACGACGCCGAGCCGGCCGCGCTGCTCGAAAAGGACCTCCGCTTCGGCCCCCATCAGCTGCCCGCCGGCATCACGAAGCTGGCGCCCTGGCGTACCCCGGAGGGCCAGCGCGTGGTGACCGTCTTGGTCTTGGTGTAGAAGCGGAAGGCGTCCGCGCCGTGCTGGTTGAGGTCGCCGAAGCCGGAGGACTTCCAGCCGCCGAAGGTGTAGTACGCGATCGGCACGGGGATGGGGACGTTGACGCCCACCATGCCCACTTCCACGCGGCTGGCGAAGTCGCGGGCGGCGTCGCCGTCGCGGGTGAAGATCGCGACGCCGTTGCCGTACTGGTGCTCGGAACAGAGCCGGAGCGCTTCGTCGTAGTCCGCCGCGCGCAGCACGCTCAGCACGGGGCCGAAGATCTCCTCCTTGTAGATGGACATGTCCTTGGTGACGTTGTCGAAAAGCGTGGGGCCCACCCAGAAGCCGCCCGGGTAGCCGTCCACGGTGAGGCCGCGGCCGTCCGCGAGGAGTGTGGCACCGGCGTCGACGCCCGCCTGGATGTAGCCTTCGATCCGTTCCTTGGCACTCGCTGCAACGACCGGGCCGAAGTCCACGCCGTCCGCCATGCCGGGGCCGACCTTGAGGTCCTTGACGCGCGCCTGCAGGCGCTCGACCAGCGCGTTGGCGGTGTCCTCGCCCACCGGGACCGCCACGGAAATGGCCATGCACCGCTCGCCGGCGGATCCGTAGCCGGAACCGATCAGGGCGTCCGCGGCCATGTCCAGGTCTGCGTCCGGCATAATCACCATGTGGTTCTTGGCGCCGCCGAAGCACTGGGCGCGCTTTCCGTGGGCGGCGGCGGTGGCGTAGATGTACTGGGCGATCGGGGTGGAGCCGACGAAGCCGATGGCCTTGACGCGGGGGTCTTCGAGGAGGGCGTCCACGGCTTCCTTGTCTCCGTTGATGACGTTGAAGACGCCGTTGGGCACCCCTGCCTCGTTGTAGAGCTCGGCCAGGCGCAGCGGCACGGAGGGATCACGCTCGGACGGCTTGAGGATGAAGGCGTTGCCCGCGGCGAGCGCAGGCCCGGACTTCCACAGCGGGATCATGGCCGGGAAGTTGAACGGGGTGATCCCCGCGACGACGCCGAGGGGCTGGCGCAGCGAGTGCACATCGATGCCCTGCCCGGCGCTGTCCGAGAACTCGCCCTTGAGCAGGTGCGGGGCACCGGCGGCGAACTCCACCACCTCGATGCCGCGCTGGATGTCGCCCTTGGCATCGAGGAAGGTCTTCCCGTGTTCGGAGGAGAGCAGGGCGGCCAGCTCGTCCATGTGCTCGTTGACCAGGTCCACGAACTTCAGCAGGATCCGGCCGCGGCGCTGCGGGTTCATGGCGGCCCACTCGAGCTGGGCCTTCTCGGCGTTGGCGACCGCTTCCTGGACCTCGGCCTTGCTGGCCAGCGGAAGCTGGGCCTGGACCTCGCCGGTGCAGGGATCGTAGACGTCGCCGAAGCGGCCGGATGTGCCGTCCACCCTCTGGCCGTCGATGTAGTGGGAGAGTTCGCGGACCATCAGAATGCTCCTTCGCATTGCCGGAAAAGACTGCCGGAAAGACCGTGCCGCGGCCGTGCCCCGTGGTTGCGAGGGCCGTGGATTTCGGCGCGGCCGGCCATCTGGTCCCGAATATACTCGGACTTCCTACTATTTTCCAGAGTGGCCCAGCTCACTGACGAGCTCTGCCGGACAAGTCCCCTGCGCTGCCGGACAAGAGCCGTGCAAGGCGGCGCATCTAGTCTGAATCGCATCCCCGAACGAAAGGACTGGCCCGCATGTCCGAACACCACGCCGACCCCCTCCCGGCTGAACTGTTGCTGGTCAACGGCGTCATCGACACCCTGGACCCCGCCGGCACGCGGACCTCAGCGCTGGCAGTCAAGGCCGGCAAGGTCCTGGCCACCGGTACGGAAGCCGAGCTGAGCCGCGGACCGGGCACCGCCGTCGTCGACCTGCAGGGCGCCTATGTCATGCCAGGGCTGCTGGACGTCCACAACCACCACATGCTCGCCGGGCAGATGGACCTGTTCGAACTGGACGCCCCGCCATCCCAGACCCTGGAACAGTTCCTCGCCTCGATCAGCGACTACGCCACCACCCTCGGCCCGGACGAATGGATCACCGGCGGCAGCTGGGGCTCCGGGCTGCTGGGCGAACTGAACACCCCCGAATCGCTGCGGCGCCTGGACGAAGCCACGGGCGGGCGGCCCGCCCTCCTCAAGGACGACAGCAAACACAACCGCTGGGCCAACTCCCGCGCGCTGGAACTGGCCGGGATCACCGATTCCACCGCGGATCCCGACGGCGGCCAGATCCTCCGCGACGCCGCCGGCCGCGCCACCGGGGTGCTGATCGAGGCCGGCGGGGTGCTGCTCGAACGGACCCTCGCCCGGCTGCAGCCCATGGCCCCGGAGAAGCTGGCCCGGGCAGCGGAGCGCGGCATCGAGCTCTTGCACTCTTACGGCGTCACCGGTTTCCAGGACGCCGCGGCGTCGCTGCAGCTGCTGCAGGCACTCAAGCAGCTCGATGACGACGGCCGGCTCCACGCCTGGGTGGTCACCTCGATGCAGGCCAACGACTTCATCTTCGGCACCACTCCCTTGGGCGAAGGCATCATCTCCGAACGCGATGCACTGCGCAGCGAG
This sequence comes from Curtobacterium sp. LFS079, assembly GCF_047977865.1. Classification (NCBI taxonomy): domain Bacteria; kingdom Bacillati; phylum Actinomycetota; class Actinomycetes; order Micrococcales; family Microbacteriaceae; genus Curtobacterium; species Curtobacterium sp. LFS079. The sequence goes on along the minus strand of NZ_JBFPFO010000003.1, from coordinate 272,803 downwards.
CACCACCGCCCCGACTTCATCAAGATCTTCCTGGACGGCGTGCCGCCGGCGGGCACGGGCTCCTTCCTGGAACCGTACCTGCCGGAGGCAGGGTTCCCGGAATGCCACTGCGGCAGCACGACGATGGGACCGGAAGAACTCGAAGGCTGGCTGCTGCGCACGGCGGAACGGGGCATCTCCGCGAAAATCCACTGCACGGGCGACGCCTCGGTGCGCCTTGCCCTGGACACCATCGCCAAAGTCCGGGCTGCCGGGCACACGGACACGAGGTACCACATCGCCCACGGCCAGTTCGTGCACCCGGACGACTACGGACGCTTCGCCGAGCTGGACGTCACCGCGGACATCTCGCCGTCGCTCTGGTTCCCGGGAGTCATCTCCGAGGCAATCGCCACCGTCCTGCCGCCCGAACGCGCCTCGAAGATGCAGCCCAACCGGATCCTGCTCGACGCCGGGGCGCGGCTGGCCGGCGGATCCGATTGGCCGGTCAGTGTCTCGCCCAACGCCTGGGAAGGGATCTACGGCCTCGTCACCCGGAAGGATCCCAGCGGCACCTTCCCCGGAACCCTATGGCCGGAGCAAGCCATCACACTCGAGGAAGCGATCGCCGTCTACACCACGGCCTGCGCCGAGGCCATGGGGATCGACGACGTCGCCGGCTCCCTGGTCCCCGGCAAATCCGCGGACTTCATCGTCCTGAGCGACAACCCCCACGAGGCCGGCATCGAGAAGATCCCGTCCATCCGCGCCCGGCAGACCTGGTTCGCGGGCCGGAAGGTCTACGACGCCGAATCCTGAGCGGCTCCACCCCCCAACTGATTCACTGCCAACGGAAGGGCAGCCATGACAAACCTCCTCAATACCGCCATGCCCACCAGGGCATCCGACCGCGGCACCTACACCTACGTGGCCGTCTACAGTGCCGTCCTGTACACGGTCCTCCTGATCGCCCCGGTGGTGGCCGGCAAGCTGATCCAGCAGTTCGGGCTCACGCCGGTCCAGCTGGGCGGCCTGTTCTCGCTCGAACTGGGTGCCTTCAGCCTGGCCACTGTCCCGGCGTACTTGTGGCTGCGGCGCATCAACCTGCGCACCGCGTCCTACCTGTTCACCACCGTCGTGATCGCCGGCAACGTGCTCTCCGGCTTCGTGGACAACTTCGCGTTGCTTATGGTGGTCCGTTTCGTGACGTCCCTGGCGGCGGGCTCGATCACCGTGATCCTGCTGACCCTCAGCGGCAAGACCTCCAACCCAAGCCGGGCCTTCGGGATCTTCGTGGTGTTCCAGCTGGCCATGGGTGCCCTGATCCTGGCCGTCTTCCCCGCCCTGTTCGCAGGGGCCGGTGTTTCGGCGATCTACTGGACGCTGGCCGGCCTCGGCGTCGCCTGCCTGGCGGTGGTGAACAGGATCGACGGCGAGGTGCTGCGACGCGAGGTTCCCGCGGCGTCCGCTGTGCGCACCAAGGTGCCGCTGGCGAAGTTCGCGGCCGGGCTCGCCGCCGTCTTCCTCTTCTACGTGGCACTCAGCGGCGTGTGGTCCTTCATGGCCCAGATTTCAGCCGCCGCCGGGACGGAGCTGTCCGCCACGAGCCTGGTGCTGTCCCTCGCCACGGTGGCCGGAATCGCCTCCGCCCTGGTGGCCACGCTCCTGGGCGACACCCCGCGCCGCCGCCTCTACCTGATCGCCGGGTACCTGGCCATGGCCCTCAGCGTCGCCCTGCTTTTCGGCGGGCCCGGGCTCATCCAGTTCGCAGTTGCGGCGGTGATCTTCAAGTTCGCTTGGACGTTCATCCTGCCGTACCTGCTGTCCACCCTGGCCGAGCTGTCCGGCGGCGGCCACGTCATGAACACCACCAACCTGATGATCGGCGGCGGCTTCGCGGTCGGTCCGGTCCTCAGCGGCAGCCTCATCCAGTCCAGCGGCGGCTCGTTCACCGGGATGCTGGCCCTGTCCCTGGCGGGGGTGCTCGCTTCCTTGGCCTGCGTGCTGCTGGTGCAGAAGCGGGTGGTTGGCGCGCCTTCCTGACCTTCTTTGAAAAACGCCGATAGGGGCGGCACGCCTTCTCCAAGGCGTGCCGCCCCTGCTTCGTTGGCAAAAAGGGTCAGGACAGACGCGGGCTGCTACCGCCCCCGGATCAGTTCCGCGATTTCCGTGAAGCCCAGCCGCTCCGCGTTCTGCAGGGCAGTGCGGCCCTGGGGATCCCGGATGTCCGGGTTCGCGCCGGCGTCGAGAAGCAGTTTGACCGTTTCCTGCTGGCGGGGGCCGCCGTTGTTCAGGAGGATGGCTTCCTGCATGGCGGTCCAGCCGAGGTTGTTGACGTGGTTCACCGGGACACCTGCGGCGATGAGGATCTTGATCGTCTCGACGTGACCGTGTTCGCTGGCCGGAATCAGCGCCGTGCCGCCGTAGCGGTTGGTGGACTTGACGTCCGCGCCGGCCTCGATGGTCAGCTTGAGGACCTCGTTGAAGCCTTCCGCGCCGGCATAGAGGAACGCCGAGTCCTGGATGTCGTCCTTGGCGTTGACGTCCCCGCCGGCGGCGATCAGTTTCCTCACCTGGGCGGGATCGTTGGCCTTGGCTGCGTGGATAAGCTGCCGGTTCGTTTCCATCCGGGCCTCCTTGCTGAGGGTCTTGGTCGGGGCCCCGGAAGCAGCCGACGGCGCCGGTGCCGCCGCGGATGGCGACGTCGCCACCGGGGCGCTTGCCGCCGTCGGGCTGCCGGAAACAGACGGCTGTCCGCCGGAGCAGGCGGCCAGGAAAAGTATCAATGCTGCGGCCCGAGCTCCCCGCAGGAACCTCCGGCCGCGCTTCGAAAAAGCCATGGATTATTGGGCAGTATTACTGGGCCAGGATGGCCTCGGCACCGGCCGTTGCGCAGGCTTCGTCGAGGGCGCCGTCCGGGGCGCCGCCGACGCCGATGCCGGCCACGGACACGCCGTTGACCTTCAGCGGGACACCGCCGGCGAGGAAGAGGGTGCCGGGCAGGTCGGCGATGGAGGGCTTGCCGTTGCCGCTGATGCGGCCGTTGAGTTCGCTGGTGTTCGCACCGAAGGCGGCGGCGGTGTAGGCCTTCTGCTTCGACGCTTCGATGGTGTGCTCAGCGGCGTTGTCGCCACGAAGAACAGCCTGAACGGTGCCGAAGCGGTCAACCACGGAGACGGTGACGAAGGGGAGCTTGTCGGCGGCGCACTTGGCAAGGGCGGCCTGGACCGCCTTGGCGGAGGCCGTGGCGGAGATGCGGTTCTGGGCCACGGTGGTGCCTTCGCCGGCGGGGACGTCGACGGCGGGAACAGCGGCGGGAGCCTGGGCTGCGGCCGGTTCGGCGGCCGGGGCGATCTGGCCGGCGTTGGCGGCGACCGTGATGCCGCCGGTGAGGATGAGGGCTGCAGCTGCTGCGGAGAGGGTCTTGATGTTGGTCTTGCTGAGCGCCATGATGACACCTTTCTGAGTGCTTGCCGGCGTTCCTGCCGGGCTCTTGGTATCCATACTGCCGGGGCGGAATCCGCGGCACATCGGCACTTCAGCGCGTGCTGCCTCATGCTTTCGGCCACGCGTCTCAGCCAAAAGTATGAGGGCGCTTGGTCCGCGCGGAATCCGGCCGATCCTGCTCCCTGGACGGTGGAATACTTGCCGCATGACCACAGCAGAAGCACGGCCGGAACGGGAACGGCAGCTGAACTTTGCCGTGCACTGCGGCTTCGCCGTGCTGATCACCGCCTCGCTCATCCGGTACGTCCTCCGGCACGGCCCGGACGAGAACACCCTGGTGCTGGTGCTCGCCGGGCTGCTGTGCGCACTGTACGTCACGGCGGTCCGCTCCCCCGGCCGGGCCCGCGCCGTGGCCACTTGGGTCCTCGTTGCGGTGTGGACGGCGCTGGTCATCCTGGCGCCGAGCTTCGCCTGGTGCGCCTTCGCGGTGTTCTTCGTGTGCCGTTCAGGTGTCCCGGCCCGGCAGGCGGCATTCGCGACGGCGGTCACGGCCCTGGGCACCGCTGCCGGGCTGTTCAAGCTGAGCGATTTCACGGATGTTGCGGCGCTGCTCGGTCCGCTCGCCGCCGCCCTGGTGCTCACCCTCGTGTACGAGCGCCTGGAAGGGGCGCTCGCCCGCCAGGCCGCCCTGAATGACGAACTCCGCGAAGCCCAGGCGCACGCCGTGGCCGCCGAACGCGCCGCCGGGACCATGGCCGAACGCGAGCGCGTGGCCCGCGAAATCCACGACACCGTCACCCAGGGCCTGGCCAGCACCGTGCTCCTGCTCGAGGCCGCCGACCGCAAGGACCGTCTGAGCCCCGAGGTCCGCCAAGCCACCGAACAGCTGCGCCTCAACCTCGCCGAAACCCGTGGCCTGGTCCACGAGCTCGCCACCGCCGATGCCGCCGAAGAGCCGCTCGAGGCAGCCCTGGCCACGGCGGTACGCAAGCATGTCGCGCGGATGCGGGTCGCCGTCGTCGGGCAGCACAGAGACCTTCCGGCAGAGGTGCGGCACGCCTTGCTCCGGATCGCGCAGAGCGCGGCGGCGAACGTGCAGCAGCACGCGCGGGCACAGACGGCGAGCGTCACCCTGGGATTCCTGCCGGACTCCGTGACCCTGGACATCTACGACGACGGCCTCGGCTTCGCGCCGGACGCCACCGCCGCGCACACACCCGAAGGCGGGTACGGCCTGCGCGCGATGCGCCAGCGCGTGGAACAGCTGGGCGGGACGTTCGCCGTCGAGTCCGCGCCCGGTGAGGGTACGGTGATCGGGGTGGAGATCCCGACAACCAGGACAGATGGAGAAACCCTTTGATCACCGTGCTTCTGGTGGACGACCACCTGGTGGTGCGCAGCGGACTGCGGGCCCTGCTCAGCACGCAGCCCGACGTCGACGTGGTGGCGGAGGCGTCCAGCGGCGAGGACGGGGTGGCCGCGGTCCTGGAGCATGGACCCGACGTGGTGATAATGGACCTGTCGATGGGGCCGGGGATCGACGGCATCGAGGCGATCCGGCGGATCCGCGCGGCACGGCCGAAGCAGGCCGTGCTCGTGTTCACCACCTACGACTCGGATGCTGACATCGTGCGCGCCGTCGACGCCGGGGCCATGGGCTACCTGCTCAAGGACGCCGCCCCGGACGAGATCTTCGCCGCCGTGCGCGGGGCCTCACGCGGGCAAAGCCACATGAGCGCGCCCGTCGCCAGCCGGCTGTTCCAGCAGATGCGCAACCCGGACGAGGCACTCACCCCGCGCGAGGCCGAGCTGCTGACCCTGCTCACCGAAGGGCTCTCCAACAAGGAACTGGGCCGCAAGCTCTTCATCTCCGAGGCCACGGTGAAATCGCACCTGGCCCACATCTACGCCAAGCTCGGCGTCGATTCCCGCGCGGCGGCCATCGCCAAGGCCCTGCGGCGCGAGGGGACGCGGTAGGGGGCTGCTCTTTCCGGGGCGACGCCGTCGATCCGCCGTCATGGGGCACTTTGGTGGGCCGCAGCCCTAGGCGGGATCGAACCGAGGGCGTGTCGTGTCGAAGTGCCCCCGCGACGGCTGGACGGGTGTGGGTGCTCGGCCCCGTCACGACGTTCCCTCCCGGTTGCCTCCTCCCGCACCCGGTAGCCAGCAGCATCGCCCCGGCTCATGGGCACATAGCCGCCAGCGCGAGCCGGGAAACCCCAAAGCAACCGGGAAGGAACGTCGCCCCAACGGGCTACCGATTGGGCCTCACCAATGCGCGCGCCAGTACTGCGGTGCGGACGGGGTCTTCTCCAGGCCTTCACCGAGTTCGCGGGCTGCGAGCGCGGCCCAGTTCGGTTCGCGCAGGGCGGCACGGGCGATCGACACCCCGTCGGCCTGGCCGTTCACCAGCACCTGTTCCGCCTGCTGGGCCGTGGTGATCATCCCGACGGCGGTCACGAACGCATCGTTCTCGACGCCCCGGGCAACCGCGTCGGCGGCGAGGGCCTTCTTCACCTCGTCCGCCAGTGCGATCTGGTAGCCAGGACCCACCGGCCCGCGGTAGGCGCCGATCCCGCCGCTCGACAGATCGAACACGGTCACGCCAAGCGAACGAAGCTGCACGGCCAGCCGCGCGGTCTCCTCGATGGTCCAGCCGCCCTCCACCCAGTCCGAGCCGGAGAAGCGCACGCCCAGCGGCTTCTGCGCCGGCCACACCGCGCGCACGGCAGCAACCACCTCGCGCAGGTACCGGGTGCGGCCTTCGTACGAGCCCCCGTACCCGTCAACACGGGTGTTGGTCAACGGGGACAGGAACTGATGGATCAGGTAGCCGTGGGCGGCGTGGATCTGGATGAAGTCAAAGCCAGCATCGTCGGCGCGCCGGGCGGCAGCCGCCCATGCCTCGACGGACTCGGCGATCTCCTCAGCGGAGAGGGCCCGCGACCCCGCCAAGCCGGATGCCGAGCCGAATGCAGCGGTGGCCGACGGCGCCACCGTGACCCAGCCGCCGTCGCCGGCCGGAACGGAGCCGCTGAGTCCCTGCGAGACGAAGCGTGGCACGTTGCCGTAGGTGGATGCCTTAGCGCCGGCATGTGCCAGCTGCACGCCGGAGGCGGCGCCCTGGCTCTTGATGAAGTCGGTGATGGGCTTGAACGCCGCCGCCTGTTCGTCGTTCCACAGGCCCAGGTCCTCGGGCGAGATGCGGCCTTCCGGCACCACGGCGGTTGCTTCCGCGATCACCATGCCGAACCCGCCGGCGGCGCGTGCGCCGAGGTGGACGAGATGCCAGGGAGTCGGGACGCCGTCGCGTGCGTCGACCGAGTACATGCACATGGGGGCGAGGAAGGTCCTGTTGCGCAGCGCGAGCTGGCCGGACGGGGCGGAAAGGACGGCTTCGGAGAAAAGAGTGCTCACGTCCGTGGGCAACGAGGGATGCGGGCGAGGTATTCCGCAACCCGCAGACCCACCCTGCCCAAGTTCGGTAAGTTAGTGCCTGTGAAGATTGCTACCTGGAACGTGAACTCCCTCCGCGCCCGCGCCGACCGTGTCGAGGCCTGGCTGCAGCGCAGCGATTGCGACGTCCTGGCCATCCAGGAAACCAAGTGCAAGGACGACAACTTTCCCTGGGAACTCTTCGAACGCATGGGCTACGAGGTGGCGCACTTCGGGTTGAGCCAGTGGAACGGCGTGGCGATCGCCTCCCGTGTGGGGCTCGACGACGTCGAACGCACCTTCCTCGACCAGCCTTCCTTCGGCAAGGAGGGCAAGGATCCGGTCCAGGAAGCGCGCGCCATCGCGGCGACCTGCAACGGCGTGCGGGTGTGGAGCCTGTACGTGCCCAACGGCCGGTCCCTGGACGATGAGCATATGCCCTACAAGCTCAAATGGCTGGACACCCTGAAGGGCCACGCCGCCGGCTGGGTCACCGGGAACCCGGAAAGCCAGATCGCGCTCATGGGCGACTGGAACATCGCCCCCACCGACGACGACGTCTGGGACATCGACTACTTCGTGGCCAACCGCATGACCCACGTCAGCGAACCGGAGCGCGCCGCGTTCCACGCCTTCGAGGCCGCCGGTTTCACCGACGTCGTCCGCCCGTACACCCCTGGTCCCGGCGTCTACACCTACTGGGACTACACCCAGCTGCGCTTCCCCAAGAAGGAGGGCATGCGGATCGACTTCGTCCTGGCCTCCCCCGCGCTGGCGGCCCGTGTCACCGGTGCACAGATCGACCGTGAAGAACGCAAGGGCAAGGGCGCCTCGGACCACGCCCCGGTGATCGTGGAACTCGCGGACTAACACGCGCCGGGCGGGTTCCCAGAGGCAGGGTTTCCCAGAGACACGGTTTCCAAGGACGCAGGGCAGGCAACAGGTGAAGGAGGCGGGGCTGAAATGAGCGAAGACTTCTACCGCGGCCAGGCAGGGCTCCCCTTTTCGTCTGCGCTGCGCATCTACGAACCCCTTGAGGCGTTCCCCGAGCGCCAGCGCGAGCAGCTCGAGGCCGGCGGCACCCGCCCCGGTTCCCGGGCCGCCGTCGAACACGCCGAACTCCTCGCCTCGCTGGGCAGGGTCACCCGCCCCGGCGGCGACCCCTTCCCGACCGGTCGCACGGACCTGGTCCGGGTGACGCGTGCCCCCGCGGAAGGCGGAAAGCACGACGCCGGCCGCCTCCTTTACTGCCCCAGCCAGCTGGTGATCCGCGCGGGACTGGCGGCGAACGCCCTGATGGAAGGCATCCACGGTTCCCTGGCGGAGCTGCTCATCCCGGTGGACCAGAGGGAGAAGCACCAGCTCCGGATCGACAAGATCAACGCCGGCCACGATTCCAAGCGCGTGCATACCCGTGCGTCCACGTGGGGCATTCCGTTCAGCTGGTTCTCCCTGTTCCAGGAGGCGGACCGCAAAGAGGTGGTTGAGGGCAACGGCCGCATCCTGACCGTCCGGGTCTGGGTTCCGCTGACCGAGGCGCTGGAACGCGCACGGTTCGCCGTGGCCAATCTGGCCCTCGCGGCACCGGACCTGGACATGCTGGACGACCTCACCCAACTGACCGAGTGGCTCGAGATGTTCCATGAGGATTCCATGGTGGAGCTGGACTACGGCGCCGTGGCGGACAAGGTCTACCCGGACGAATCCCCGCTTGATGTGCGGCTGGGTATCGAGTGCCTGGCGGAGGGCGACATGACCGGCGCGGCCGCGGCGTACCGCCGGCTGGCGTCGCGCTGGATCCCGATCCGGCAGCTCGCCAGGGCCTCCTAGCCCGGGCTTCCCGGCCGGGGGCTCAACCGCCCGGGCTCAGGCCGCGGGCGGGGTCGTCGTCTCCCGGGCAATCAGGTGGTGCTCTGCGGTGACCGAGTGGATGGCCCCGGACTTCCCTGCGAGTTCCTGAAGGAGCATGCGGGTGCCCAGCTGCGCCTGTTCGAGGGGGCTTTGGGCAATGGTGGTCAGGCCCATGGCCTCGGAGAATTCGTGATTGTCGATGCCGATGACCGAGAGGTCCTCCGGCACCCGCACGCCACGCCGCCGGGCCTGAAGCATCGCGCCGATCGCCATTTCGTCCGAGGCACAGAACAGGGCGGTCGGCTTCGGACCGGGCTTGGACCAGAGTTCGTCGAAGGCGGCCTGCCCGCTGCTGACGGTGAAGTTGCCGAAGATGTCCCACTCGGGGGGCAGCGAGCAGCCGGCGTCCTTCATGGCCTTCATGAAGCCGTCCACCCGGAGGCGGGGAACGGCGAAGTTCAGGTCGGAATCGTCCTGCCCGTGGAGCAGCGCGATCCGGCGGTGCCCCAGCTTCAACAGGTGTTCCGTGGCTTCCACGGAGGCCGCGAAGTCGTTGATGCCGATGCTGGGGCAGGATTCCACCGGACCGCCGACCACCACCAGGGGGACGTCGATGCGCTGGAGGTCGTCCACCTCGTCCGGAGTGAGTGACATGCACAGCACCAGCAACGCATCGATCTGTTTGTGGACCATGGTCTTGCTGAAAAGGCGTTCCCGGCTGCCGCTTTGCCCGCCCAGGTTGAACAGGGAAAGGTTGTAGCCGTTGGCGTGCAGCTCGCGGTCGACGCCCTCGATGGCTTTGAAGAAGAACCAGCGGTCGACATAGGGGGCCAGGACGCCGACGGTGCGGGTCCTTCCGGTCGCCAGGCCCGACGCCGAAGACGAGGCAACGTAGCCAAGCTCGCCCGCGATCCTCAGGATTTTCTCCCGGGTTGCGGGAGAAACCCGGGGCAACCCCCGCACCGCCCTGGAGACTGTGGCCGTGGAAACCCCGGCCGCCGCGGCGACGTCTTCGATGCTTACCCCGGTATGCCCTCCCCGCTGGGACCGCTCGCTCGTCTTCGCCAATGAAACCCTCTCCTGAGACCGCACGGAGGCCGGATAGTCCCTGCCGAGGGCTGGTATACAGTTTATTCCCGCCGGCAGGTTTCCCTTGATTCCGCGCTTTTGTTACTGCTCCCTAGTGGACGCGGCGACCGGTCCGCGCAGGAAGCCGGCGGCGCAGCCGTACCAGCCCCCACAGGGCCAGCAGCGAGGCGAGGAGCCCCAGCGCCCATCCGAGCGCGGGCTGGGCGGTGACCTCCATCCAGACCGTGGTCGCAAGGAGCACCAGGACCCAGAAGCCGAGGAAACCGATAAGTATGTCCAAGTCCTCGGCCGAGCGGACCTTCCGCCGTGCGTGGATGTCCTTGCCCGCACTTCCCCCGACGGCGGGGCTGCCGCCGTCGGGAGCTGCGGAGCGTCCGGAACGGGTCACTTGACTGCGCCTGCGGTCAGTCCGGCGACGATCTTGCGCTGGAAAATCAGCACGAGGACCACCAGCGGGATTGTCACGATGGTTCCGGCGGCCATGACGGCGGTGTACGGTTCCTGGTGCGGCTGCGCACCGGCGAAGGACGCGATGGCGACGGTGACGGTCTTGGTGGCGTCCACCGACAGCTGGCTCGCGATCAGGAACTCGTTCCAGGCCCCGATGAAGGTCAGGATCGCCGTCGTGAATGTGGCCGGGGCGGCAAGGGGCAGGATGACCTTGCGGAAGGCCTGGCCCTGGGTGCAGCCGTCGATACGTGCCGATTCCTCGAGCTCCCACGGCATCTCCCGGAAGAAGGAGGTCAGTGTGTAGACCGCCAGCGGCAGGGAGAAGGAAATGCTCGGGATGATCAGGGCCTGGTAGGTTCCGAACCAGCCGATGTTGGTAAACAGCTGGAACAGCGGGGTGATGAGGGCGACGCCGGGGAACATGGATGCTCCCAGGATGAAGCCGAGCACCAGGCTCTTGCCGCTGAACCGCAGGCGGGCCAGCGCGTAGGCCGCGAAGACACCGACGATCAGCGAGATGATCGTGGTGGTTCCCGCGACGATCAGGCTGTTGATCAGGTTCTGGGCGAAGTGGTTGCCGCGGGATTCGTCGAACACCGTGGCAAAGTTGTCGAACGTGATGTGTGTGAAGAACGGCGTCGGATCGAAGGTGTAGCCGACGTCGCGGAACGCCGTGACGATCATCCAGTAAAACGGTGCCAGGCACCAGATGAGGATGACCACGGCCTGGATGTACGTGCGGGCCGGAGCCCAGTCGTACGCCCGACGGCGGGAGGGGGCATCGGCATGCCGGGCAGCAGTGGCGGTTGCGGTGCTCATGTCACTTCTTTCCGGTAGTTGCCGCGTCTACGGCGTTGGCGCCGAGGAAGCGGACGAAGATGAACGCGACGAGGAAGATCACGATGAAGGTGATCGTGGACAGGGCCGAGGCATTGTTCAGGCCTTGCCTGATCTGGTCGACCACCAGGATCGAGAGCGTCGTGGTGTTGTTCGCGCCACCGGTCATGATCGCGGGCAGGTCGTACATGCGCAGCACGTCCAGCGTGCGGAACAGGATTGCGACCATCAGCGCGGGCTTCACCAGGGGAAGCGTGATCTGGGTGAAACGCTGCCAGGCCGTGGCGCCGTCGACCTTTGCCGCCTCGTAGACCTCGTCCGGGATCAACTGGAGTCCGGCCAGGATCAGCAGGGCCATGAACGGGGTGGTCTTCCAGACATCCGAGATGATGATGGCCCATTTGGCCGGCCATTCGGAACCGGTCCAGAGGATCTGGGTGCCGAACAGTGTGTTCACGATGCCTTCGAAGGCAAACATGAAGAAGAACAGCTTCGCGGTCACGGCGGTGGGGATAGCCCACGGCACCAGCACGGAGGCCCGGACCAGGGCCCGGCCGCGGAAGGCGCGGGACATGATGACGGCCATCCAGAAACCGAGCACGGTCTCCAAAGCGACCGTCACGATCGTAAAGAAGAACGTGGTGCTCATGGCGTCCCAGAACTGCGCACCAAGGGTGCCCGGGGGGCAGGGGCCAAGCGCCGGGCCGGAACCACACTGCTGCAACAGCCAGTGAGTATAGTTCTCAAAACCCGCGAAGCCGCCCGCGGTGAAGAACCCGGTGGCCGGATCGAGGCCGGAGTCCTTCTGGAAGGACATGATGATGGCATTGATGATGGGGTAGAGAATGACTACCCCAAGCAGGACAAGCGTTGGCAATATCAGCGTGTAGGCCCAGCGGCCCTGGGTGACCTGGCGACGGTCAGCGCTTTCCTTGCCGGGCATGTGGTGAGCGCCGGCCAACGTCTCTTTGGCACTGGTCGGCGTGGGGGCCTCAGTGGACATGATGACTCCTGTTCTCCCCTTCTTTGGGGAAGCCGGGGAACCGCCGCCTCACGGCGGTTCCCCGGCGGGTAAAGGACCGCTACTTGGCAGCCTCGATTGCGGCCTGCATATCCGCGATCGCCTGGTCCACGGACTTCTCACCCTTCAGTGCTGAGTAGGCGTTGTCCTGGACCGCCTTGGTGACACCCGGGTAGAACGGCGACACGGGGCGCGGTACGGCGTTCTGGATGGAGGTCAGCAGGGTCGGCATGTACGGGGCCTTGGCCACGATCGCAGCATCGGTGTAGATGTTGGCCTTCACCGGTGCAAGGGAACCCTGCAGTGCGAAGAACTTCTGCTGTGCGTCTTCCGTGAGGAACTTGGCGAAGTCCAGCGCAGTGGCCTTGTTCTTGGAGTAGACGCTAACGGCTGCGCTGTGGCCACCGAGCGAGGAAGCACCGGGGCCGTCCTTGCCCGGAAGCGGGGCAACGGCGAAGCTGTCCTTGACCTTCGAGGAACCGTCGGTCTTGGCCAGGTTGTATACGTACGGCCAGTTGCGCAGGAAGAGGAGCTTGCCGTCTTCGAATGCCTGGCGGCCCTGTTCCTCCTGGAAGGTGATGCCTTCAGCGGGGATGTTGCCGGCCTTATAGGCTTCAACCAGCTTGCCCAGGCCTTCCTTGGATTCAGGCGAGTTGACCGTGGCCTTGCCCGTGTCATCCACGATCTTGCCGCCGAAGGTGTTGATTGCCTCGGCAGCGTTCACCGTGAGGCCCTCGTACTTCTGGAACTGACCGGCGTAGCAGCCGATCTTGTTCGCCTTGGCGACCGAGCACATGGACATCATTTCGTCCCAGGTCTTGGGCGGGGTGGGGACGAGGTCCTTGCGGTAGTACAGCATGCCGCCGTCGGAGTGGACCGGCACGGCGAAAAGGGTGTTGTTGTAGGTTGCGGCCTTTACCGTGGCCGGCAGGAGTGCGGAAGTGTCAACGGCCATCTTGTCCTTGAGCGGCTGCAGCCAACCCTTTGCTGCGAACTCGGCGGTCCAGACAACGTCCACGGTCACAAGGTCGTAGCCTGCGTCCTTGGACTGGAAGTGCTGGACCAGGTCGTCGTGCTGCTGGTCGGCTTTGTCGGTCTGTTCCTTCAGCGTGACCTTCTGGTCGGGGTGGGCGGCATTCCAACGATCAACCGTGGGCTGCTGGACTGCCGCATTGTCCTTGCCGGTTACGTAAGTGATCGGGCCGCGGCCATCCAGGTTGGCAGCAGCATCGCCGCCGCCGCTCTGGGTTCCACCCCCGCCGCCACCACCGCCACAAGCGGACAAAGAGATGGCGAGCACGCCGGCAACAGCGGCCGGAAGGAGGTACTTGCGAGTTTTCATTTCCGGGACTCCTCGATGAGTGAACCAGGTGAATGCCGCAAAGCGGCGATATGATGTGGTGTTGCTCACACTAGCGAGGTTTGTGGGAAGAATGCAAGCGTTTACACATATTGTCGTAATCGTTAGGAAACATGGGATACGAACCCTTTCCGTGGCCGATCCGAGACCAAAGAATAACAAGCCGGTCCGGTGAGCAGCGGGATTAGTCTGATGGGACACACCCAGCACCGACGGAAGGATGGCCCCATGCTTGAGCCCGTGAACCCGCCGCTGCCCTGGTGGCAGGACGCCGTCATCTACCAGGTCTATCCGCGCTCCTTCGCGGACGGAAACGGCGACGGCATGGGCGACCTGCCCGGTATCTCCTCCCGCCTCGAGCACCTGTCAGGATTGGGGGTCGACGCCGTCTGGCTCTCCCCGTTCTACAAGTCGCCGCAGGCGGACGCCGGATACGACGTCGAGGACTATCGCCGGGTGGACGGCCTTTTCGGAACGCTGGCCGACTTCGACGCGCTGCTGGAGAAGGCGCACGGCCTGGGCCTGAAGGTCATCGTGGACCTCGTCCCCAACCACACCTCGGACCACCACGAATGGTTCAAGGAAGCCCTTGGCTCGGCACCCGGTTCACCGGCCCGGAACCGCTACATCTTCCGCCCGGGGAACGATTCCGTGCCGGGATCGGACGACGGCGCCCTTCCGCCGAACGACTGGAAGTCCGTTTTCGGCGGGCCGGCCTGGACCCGGACCACCGGGGCCGACGGCACGCCGGGCGAGTGGTACCTGCACCTTTTCGCCCCGGCCCAGCCGGACCTGAACTGGCAGAACAGCGAGGTCCGGGCTGAGTTCGAGGACATCATGCGCTTCTGGCTGGACCGTGGCGTGGACGGTTTCCGCATCGATGTGGCGCACGGCCTGATCAAGGCCGAGGGCCTTCCGGGCTGGTCCGAAGCAGTAGTGGCCATGGTGGGAAGCGCGAAGCGCCGCAGGACCCCCGCGGAAAAGGCCAAGTCCGAGGAGCCGGCACGCCCGCCTTATTTCGACCAGGACGGGGTGCACGAGATCTACCGCAGCTGGAACCGGCTCCTGTCCGCATACGACGGCGACCGCGTCCTGGTTGCCGAAGCCTGGGTGGCCCCGGAAGAGCGGCTGGCCCGCTACATCCGTCACGACGAAATGCATCAGGCGTTCAACTTCGGGTTCCTGCTCGCCGGCTGGGATGCCGTCCGCCTCGCCAACAGCATCAAGAACACCCTGACGGCGGTCGGCTCGGTCGGCCGGCCCAGTACCTGGGTGCTCTCGAACCACGACTCCGTCCGGCACCCGTCCCGCTTCGGGCTCGCCGATCCGACCACCTTCCCCAGGGGCATTTCCAGCCGCGAGGAGCAGCCGAACGAGGCCCTCGGCCTTGCCCGCGCACGGGCGGCAACCATGGTGATGATGGCCCTGCCGGGCTCGGCGTACATCTACCAGGGCGAAGAGCTGGGCCTGCCCGAACACACCACCTTGGCCGCCCGCTACCGCCAGGATCCGACGTTCTTCCGCACCGGCGGCAAGGAACCCGGGCGCGACGGCTGCAGGGTCCCCATCCCTTGGGCCAAGGACGAGGCGAACTTCGGCTTCAGCCACGGAAGCGCCGAACCGGCCGAACCATGGCTTCCTCAACCGGGCAAGTTCGGCCGCTACGCCGCGGACCAGCAGGCCGGCGTCGAACATTCCACACTGGAGCTGTACCGCGCGCTGATCGCCGAACGGAAAAAGCGCGCCCTTGGCACCGGCACGCTCCACTGGTCACGGAGCTACAAGGCGAGGGACGGCATTTTGGCGTTTGAAAACCGTGCGGATGGTGGCGGGGGTGTGCTCGTGATCGCCAACATGTCGGCGGAACCCGTGGAACTGCCTAAGGGCTACAGTGTGCTGCTGCGCAGCCAGGCCGCCGCCGTCAGCCATGGCCGGCTCAAGGCGAACCGCGCTGTCTGGCTGGTGAGGTCCGAGCAGCAATAGCTCCAAACGAACTGATGGCAGGTTCCGCCGTTTCCGGCGGGACCTGCCATCAGTTTCAGGGCTTGGCGCTACTTGCCGCCCTTGAAAAGGCCTGCGATCTTGGAGCCGAGGCCTTTGACATTGTCTGCGACGTCGCCGGCGAACTCCTTGGCGTTTTCGACGGCGTCACCGGCGAACTCCTTGACGTTTTCGGCCGCGTCACCGGCGAACTCCTTGACGTTCTCCACCGCGTCGCCAGCGAATTCCTTGGCATTCCCGACGGCGTCACCGGCGAACTCCTTGACGTTCTCCACAACGTCGCCCCCGGGAGCCTGGCCCTCAGTGTTCTCGTTGCCGTTTGCTTCGCTCATGGCTTTCTCCTTCTCCTGGTTCTCTTGTTCCTGGTTCGTCGGCTCCACTCAGACGCGTGTCCCCCGGCGGCCCGGGCAAAGCCCAAGCAAAGGGAAATACGTCTCCCCCTGCCCTCAAACTAGGGCCCGCCGGACAAGCCTTGCAAGGCAAAACCCCTGTTCAGGGCATATTCCGACACATTGCCCGAGGTATTCATTGCCTGTTCAGCCCACGGCCATGCGGGGCCAGCGCAGGGGGAAAGGCGGGGTTCAGCGGACGCGTTCGGCCTTGCTGAACCTGGCGCGGGTGCCTCCTGAAATGTGCAGGAGCACGGGAGTCCGGCTTCCCACCACAACGTCCAGGGCCTCGATCAGTTCGGAAACCTCGGCGGCGAGCAGCTGCGGGGAAACCCCCAGCCTCGGATACACGCGGACCCTCAGCCCAGGCCGGCCCTGGACTTCATACGTTGCCACCGAGACACCCGCAAGGTCGGCCCGGCCGGCCAAAGCCGCCTTCAACGCCTGCTCGGCCACGCCCCCACCGATCTGGACCTCGCCCGGGGTGGTTTCGTCCTCATAGTCCGCCACGATCAGGTTGGCGCGGCCTTTGCCCTGTTGGGCCAGCCAGGCGACCATCAGCACGATGAGGATCACCATGACGGCGGCGGCGGCCACCCAGAGCCAGCTCTCCTGGCGGCCGGGAATCCGGTTCTGCTCGGCCAGGAAGACGGCATGCCGGTAGGCGTCCGAGGACCAACTGCGCCACCACTGGGCCACCACGGGAACGCTGGACAGCAGGATAAGCAAGACGCCGGACGCCATGATGAGCAGGCCGAGGATTCCCACCAGGATCCGGTTGAGGACGCGCGGAGTTCCGTTCACGCGCCGATCACCCCCGTAACGGCTACGTTGACCCGGATGGCCGGCATGGGAGAAGGCGCCATGGCCCGCAGTTCGTCCTCGACGGCGGACTGGACGCGCTGCTCCTGGACCGGGACCCCGGACGTGGGACGGACGTTGACCACTACCATCCGCTGGGACACAACCACCATGACCTGTTCCTGGGTGACATTGGCGGCGGCCCGGGCGCGCCGCGCCAGGGCCGAGGCAATGACCTCGTCGTCGACTACGACGGCCACCCGCGGATCATCGAGGAGGTGCCGTGCCCGGCGGCCTGGAAGTACCGCGTTGAGGAGGAAAACGAGTCCGAACATCGCGAGCACCGCGCCGATCAGGCCGAGCAACAGCGGAGAGATGCCCTCGGGGAGTGCCACCAGCCGCTCGGCGGCGGTCTGTGGATCGATCAGCCAGGGCTGCTGCCCGATGGCGCGCAGCGCGGACTCCAACAGCCCATAGACGCAGACGGCTATCACCAGGACGGCGGCTGCCCCGGCGGCTCCCCCACGGGAGGAACGGGTCTCACGGCTGAGGATGGTGCGGATCCCGGCGTCGTTGCGCGCATCCGGTGCGGATTTCGCGGCCGGTGGCTGTATCCCCTGGCCGGTTGTCCCGTTGCCTCTGCCGTTGCTCATTGGACCCGCCCTTCTTCCGCCACGCGGATCCCGCTGATCCGGATGTCCACCCGGCTCAGCATCGAGCCGCTCAGTTCGGTGACCCGGCGCAGGATGCTCGTCTTCGCAGCCACCGCGCGGTCCCGGACGGAACCGCCGAGCGCAGCGACGCGGCCCGGCTCCCGGAGCACATCCGCCAGCGGTGGAATGCTCACGGGTGCGACGACCGAAAGGGCCAGCAGGCCGCCGTCGTCCGACCATTCGGCGCGGATGTCCTGCGCGTGCACGCCAAGTGCCTCAGCCGCGGCTTCCCTCGCCAAGGAGGTCAATGCCTGGGTGCTGATCCTGTTGTGGCCTGCCAGGCCCGCGGAAGCCTGGCGGACGGCCGCGGGGGTTGCACTCATGACGAGGAGCGCCGTCCGGTGATGGCGTCCAGAACGCTGCGCAGGTCCAGTTTCCCGTCGGCGGCGCGGCCCAGCATGGCCCCGATGCCCATGAACAAGAGGGAAACCAGGAAGCCCCACAGGCCGAATTGGAAGGACATGAAAGCAACGAAGGCACCGATCCCGATGCCGACCACGGTCATGTTCACTGCAATGCCTCCCTCTCGGTGCCCGCCCTGCCGCCCGGTTTCGCCGGCGGTGCGATGTAGACGTCGTTGATTTCGATGTTGACTTCGATGACCTGCAGGCCCACGAGTTTTTCAACCGCAGCGTAGACGGCGGCGCGGACCTGGTTGGCGATGTCGTGGAGCGGGTACCCGTAAACGGCCACGAGGGTGATGTCCACGGCCACCTGGGTTTCGCCGACCTCGGCACGCACCCCCGCGGCATGGTCGGAACTTCCGACGGCGTCCCGGATGGCACCGAGCGCGCGGGAGGGAGCGGAACCGAGGGAATAAACGCCCGGCACGGTCTTAGCCGCGATACCGGCAACCTTGGCGACGGCCGAATCCGAGATGACCGTGCGGCCAGTGCCTGCAGGCTCCTCTGTTGTCAGTTCCGCCGCCGTTGTCTCTTCACGGTCCATGCCGGTGCCCCTCCCCTTCTTCTGGGTACCACCCTAACGCGTGGCTGCGACAGGGTGGGGGGCTACTTGCAGTTCTTGTCCAGCCATTCCTGGATCGGCTTGGAGAGCTCTTCGAACTCGCCCGTCCCGTACTTGCTGAAATCAGAGCCTGCCGAATCGATGAAGGCCTTGAGCTTCTCGAAGTGGGGCTTCAGCTCGTCCGGAACCTTACCCTGCAGCTTGGCAAGCTCGTCCTGGGCCTTCTTCACGTCTTCAGGTTTCCCGCCCATCATGCCGGCGAGCGGCAGGATCGAGATGCTCAGGTAGGTGGCACTGACGGAGAGGCAGGCTTCGTTCATCGAGCCGAAGCCACCGGCCAGCCCGCCTGCACCGTCGGAACTGCCGCTCGACGAGCCTTCCGGCGAGGGCTCAGATTCAGACGGCGACGGCGTTGCGCTTTCCTGCGTTTTGGGGGCCGCCGGAACAGGGAACGAGCAGGCTCCCAGTGCCATGGTCGCGGCCAATGCGGCGGCAAGGAACAGCCTGGACTTGATCTTCATGGTTTCCCCCGTTTTCGATGCTGTCTGAGTGCCAGCGAGGAAAGAATACGCCCGCCGTTCACTGCTGAACAGGGGCCTGAACAGAGGCGTCAAAACGAAAACAACCAGGGGTTAAAGAAGAAAAGCACCAATTCCGAAGAATTGGTGCTTCCCAGTGGTGGCTCCGACCGGCGTCGATCCGGTGACCTTTCGATTTTCAGTCGAACGCTCTACCAACTGAGCTACAGAGCCTGAGGTGTTTTATCACCGTGATAGCCGGAATTTCTTCCGGCCATCAGAGCGACCCTGACGGGACTTGAACCCGCGACCTCCGCCGTGACAGGGCGGCGCGCTAACCAACTGCGCTACAGGGCCTTGCTTGTTTGCGGTATCCCTACCGCGTTTTTCAAGGCTTCCAGCCTAGCAGACTTTTCAGACCGCTTTGACCACTTCCTTGCGTACCCCCAACGGGATTCGAACCCGTGCCGCCGCCGTGAAAGGGCGGTGTCCTAGGCCGCTAGACGATGGGGGCCTGGAACAATCCGGATTTGCGGCAGAAAGGATCCCGGGGGAATCTTTCCTGATGTTCGCTTGTCCGAACTGGACTCTAAAACTTTAGAGCATGGATGCGGATATTCCCAAATCGGGGTCCGGCGGCCGGTCCGAAGCCCCGCAAGCTTGGCAGTTTCTTGCTGCAGGACGTCCGGAAATCGCGAGCCAAATGTCGGTGCCCGGGGATAGTTTGGCTGCATGGCCACAAGCATCCCCACCACCAGCCCAGAGAACACGGCGCCCACCGGCAGCCAGGGCATCAGCAAAGCCGGCGTCGCCGCCGTCGTCATCACCGTCGTCCTCTGGGCTTCGGCCTTCGTCGGGATCCGGGCCGTGGGCCCAAGCTTCTCCCCCGGCTCCCTCACGCTCGGCCGCCTCGCGGTGGCCGCGGTCGTCCTTGGCGCGGTGGTGCTGCCCACCATCAAGGCCTGGCCAAAGGGCCGCGAATGGTGGCCGATCCTGGCCTACGGAGTGATGTGGTTCGGTGGCTACAACGTGGCGCTGAACGCGGCCGAGCACATGCTGGACGCCGGAACCAGCGCCATGCTGATCAACGTTTCGCCGATCCTCATCGCAGTGCTGGCCGGAATCGTCCTGAAGGAAGGCTTTCCGCGCTGGCTGATCATCGGGAGCACCATTGCGTTCGGCGGCGTGGCGATGATCGCCCTGGGTTCCGGTCAGCGCTCGACGGCGGATGTCGCCGGGGTGCTGCTGTGCCTGCTGGCGGCGGTGCTCGCCGCGGTCAGCGTGATCGTCCAGAAGCCTGTGCTGCGGAAGTTCACTGCAGCACAGGCCACTTGGTTCGGGATCATGGTCGGGGCAATCTGCTGCCTGCCGTGGGCTGGCAGGCTGGTGGCCGAAGTCCAGGCCGCCCCGCTCCCGGCCACGCTGGGGCTTGCCTACCTTGGCGTCTTCCCCACGGCCATCGCGTTCACCACGTGGGCGTACGCCCTGTCCTTGATCGAGGCGGGCAAGCTCGCCGCCACCACTTACCTGGTCCCAGGGACAACCATCCTGATTTCGTGGGCGCTGCTCAACGAGGTCCCGAGCATTTGGGGGCTCATCGGCGGCGTGGTGTGCCTGGTGGGTGTCGGGCTGACGAGGCGCCGCTCGAAGCGACGCTAGCGTGCCATCCCGGCGAGCAGTTCGCGGTGCGTCGGCGGATTCGCGCCGGGCCGGCTCACTGTGATGGAGGCGGCCATCGAGGCCGTTTGGCCGATCCGCTCCAGCACCGTCGGGGCAAGCCCTTCGCTGCCGCGCAGCAGCAGCCCCATGATGAGGGCGGACATGTAGGAGTCACCGGCGCCGATGGTGTCGGCCACCGCCGAAGGAACCGCCGGCACAGTCAGCTGGGTGGCCCGGGTGGCCATGAGCGAGCCCTTGCCGCCCTGCGTGACCACGGCCAGGTCCGAGCCCAGGCCAAGGATGCGCTCGGCGGCTTCCTCGAGGGACTTGCCCGGGTAGAGCCAGCCGGCGTCGTCCTCGCTGAGTTTCACGACATCGGACAGCGGAACGAGGCTCTCAAAGATCCCGAGCGCTTCGGCGTGGCTGCCGAGCAGGTCCGTGCGGATATTCGGGTCGAACGTGACCATGCAGCCACCCTGGGCCTGCTCGAGGAGGTTGCGTACCACTGCGGCCCCGGGCTCCAGGAACGCCGCGATCGAGCCGGTGTGCAGGATCTTCGGCGCGTACGGGAGGGTGGCCGGGGGAAGCGCCCATTCGATGTCGAAGGTGTACTCGGCCGAACCGTCGGCCGCGATCTCGGCGGTCGCCGTCGCGGTCTTTGCCAGCGACTGGGAACCGGGCAGCAGCACGACGCCCGCGCTCGCGAGGTGCGCCGCGATGGCCTCGCCACGGGAATCACGCCCGACGGCGGTGAGCAGGCCGGCGCTCACATCGAGCCGGCCGAGGCCGTAAGCGACGTTCGCCGGGGAACCGCCGGGGTATTCGGTCTGGCCCTGGGGCGAATTGACGATGTCGATGAGGGCTTCGCCGACCACGACGACGTCGAGCGGCTCCGGCGAAACGGCTTCGGTGTGATTCATGGTTTCCTTCATTTTTTGTCGGGGTACCGGGCGCGCCGTGTGTTGAGTGACTTGTTGGGCGGCGCGACCGACTGGCGTTCGATCAGGGGGCATTTCAAGAGTTCGGTGCGGCCGGGACCGGAACCGCCGCCGGCGCCGAAAGCAGCACCAGCAAGGACGAGCTCGACGGCGCGCCGGCCCATCTCGACGAAGGGCAGTTCGAGCGTGGTCAAGCCGGGGCGCAGGTTCGGGGCAAGTGTCTCCTGGTTGTCGAACCCGACCACGGAGACGTCTTCCGGGACGCGGAGCCCTAGCGAGTCCAGGGCCTGGTAGGCGCCCCAGGCTGTGCGGTCGTTGGCGCAGAAGATGCCGGTGGGCGGTTCTTCCAAGGCCATGAGCTCCAGCGTGTTCGCATAGCCGCCGGGCACCTCGCCCTCGCCGTTGCACAACAGCCGCGGATCGGGCGCGATTGCCGCTTCGGCGAGCGCACGCAGGAAGCCGGCGCGGCGGCCGGCAGCGGCGGGCAGCCCGACGTCGTCGGGAATCCCGATGTTGATCATCGCGATCCGCCGGTGCCCGGCGTCGAGCAGCCGCCTCGTGGCTGTGTAGCCGCCCAGTTCCTCATCGGGGGCGATGCTGGGAAGCCTGCCGCTGCGGTCACGCGAATTGAGGACGACGGCGGGCACTTCTCCCAGCGCTTCGGGCACTTCAAGCACGCGGTGGTACATCCCGGCGTAGACGACGCCGGCGACCTTGTAGGAAAGCATGGTCTCTAGGGAGGACTTTTCCAGGGCCTTGTCCCCGCCGGTGTTCACCGTCAGGAGGAGCAGTCCGGCCTCCCAGGCCCGTGCCTGTGCCCCTTCGATGATCTTGCCGGCGAAGGGCGCAGTGGCCACGAAGTCGCCCACGAAGCCGATCATTCCGGCGACGCCCTCACGCAGCACCTTGGCGTGGGCGTTCGTGCGGTAGCCCAGTTGCCGCGCCGCATCCTGCACGCGGTGCCTGGTCTCCTCGGAAAACCTGGTTCCGGATGCGTCGTTGAGCACCAGGGAAACAGTCGCCTGGGAAACCCCGGCAGCGGCCGCGACGTCATGCATCGTCGGTCCTGTCCTGTTGCCGGCGCGGCTCATGGGGCTACCTGTCTGCGGAATCCGCGGGGCTGGAAGGGTGGAGTTCGAGGCTCTGGTTATGTGCAGGTTATACGCATAACTCAAGCCCGGAAAACTGTATCTCCCGTCACTCTGCAGCGTCAACGGCCGCAGCGGTTAGAGTCAAAGAATGTCTTCCCAGCTGCCTCCCGGCCTGCCGATCCGCCCCGACGGCGCACCCTTCGACATGTCCGAGGAAGACTTCGATGCGGCGGTGAGCGATGCCCTGCTCCTGATCCCGCGCAGGCTCGCCCGTGCCATGGACAACGTGGCGGTTTTCATCGAAGACGACTATGTCCCCGGGCCGGGAGAAGACCCGGACACCGTGCTGCTCGGGCTGTACGAGGGGGTGCCGCTGACGGAGCGGGACTCGTGGTGGGAGGCAGGGTCCCTGCCGGACCGCATCACGATCTTCCGGCAGCCCATCCTGGACATCTGTTCCTCGCGGCAGGAAGTGATCGACGAGGTGGCGGTCACCGTGGTCCACGAGATCGCGCACCACTTCGGCATCGACGACGAGCGCCTGCACGAACTCGGCTGGGACTAACAGTCCGATGGGCCCACGCCGGCAGGGTTCCCTGGCCGAAGCGAAGCGAGGCTAGGGTGCCGGTGGGGACTAGCCTTATAACCATGGGGCACGACCACAACCACTCGCACGGCATCACGGCAACGGGGAAGCACCGGAAGCGGCTCATCGCCGTCCTGGGCATCACCCTGGCGGTGGTGCTGATCCAGGTGGCGGGCGCCGTCGTCTCCGGCTCCCTGGCGCTGCTCGCCGACGCCGGCCACATGCTCTCGGACGCCGCGGGGGTCTTCATCGCGCTGATGGCGGCGTGGGTGGCAACCCGTCCGCCCAGCGAGCAGCGGACCTACGGCTACCAGCGCGCCGAGGTGCTGGCGGCCCTGGCGAACGCGCTGATCCTGATTGTCATTTCCGTGGTGATCCTGATCGAGGCCATCCGCCGCTTCGGCAACTCTCCCGAGCTGCACACGGACACCATGCTCTACGCGGCCGTCCTGGGCGCGGTGGCGAACCTGGTCTCGCTGCTGATCCTGCGCGGCTCCCAGGACGAGAGCCTCAACCTGCGCGGTGCGTACCTTGAGGTGCTTGGCGACCTGCTGGGATCCATTGCCGTCATCGCTGCGGCCGTGATCATCATTTTCACTGGCTTCCAGGCCGCCGACCCCATCGCATCCATCCTGATCTCCCTGATGATCCTGCCCCGGGCCTGGCACCTGCTCCGCGACGTGGTGGACGTGCTCCTCGAGGCCAGCCCGAAGGGCGTGGAGGTCAGCATGATCCGTGAGCACATCCTCTCCGTGAACGGCGTGGTGGGCGTACACGACATCCACATCTGGACCATCACCTCCGGCGTCCCGGTGTTCTCCGCCCATGTGGTGGTGGAGGACAGCATCCTCAATGCCACCGGCACGGACCGGCTCCTGGACCACCTGACCTCGTGCCTGGGCTCGCATTTCGACACGGACCACTGCACTTTCCAGCTGGAGCCGGCGAGCCATTCGGAGCACGAGACGCACCAGCACGCGTAGCTAACCCTCGCGGTCGATCTCCAGGTAGCTCAGTCCGCTCACATCAAGCCAAAACCGGGTGGGAGTCTCCACCAGGCGCAGCAGGACGCCTTCGCAGGAGCTGCAGCGCACAACGATTCCCGGGCCGTCGGGGTACACCGTTGCCCGGGCCACCACGCTGACCGCGCCGCAGTGCTTGCACCGTCCGATCGCTGCAATGATGTCGAAGCGGAACAGTTCCCACAGCGCTCCCGCGGCCGCGTTTCCGTCGAGATGCGGTATCGGATTCCCAAGGGTTCCGGCTATGTCCTGGTCCTCGAAGCGCGGATCCTCAGCGCCGGGAGCGGAGCCGTTGTTGCTGCTCACCGCGTTCCTCCCGTCCCGCCGAAGCGTTCAGTCTTGATCGTGGCGGCGGGATAGCCGGCCCGCACGAGCCATTCTGCGACCGTTTCGACAAATACCGTCTGGCCACAGACGAAGATGGCCGGAGCGTCGTCCGCCGGCAGGATGTTGGCCAGCAGGGTTTCTGCCGTGAGCCGCGCCGGAGCGCTTGGCCAGCCTGCGGGCACTTGGCGGGTGTAGACGTAGTCCACCATGAACTTGGACGATTCACGTCCCAGGGTGCGCAGCTCCTCCTGATAAAACCCCGTCTCAGGGGACTTGAGGGAGTACAGCAGCCGGAACGGCGAGCTGTTTCCGGACGCCTCATGCGCACGGACCATGGACATGAGCGGGACGACGCCGGATCCCCCAGCGATCAGCTGGACAGGGCTCGGGTCCGACGGGCGCCAGACGAACCAGCCGCCCACCGGGCCCCGGATCTCCAGTTGCTCACCCACCGCCAGGTCCCTGACCAGATACGGTGAGACCTCGCCGTCGGGCAACTCGTCGACCGTTATCTCGAGGATTTCGTCCATGCGCACGGTAGCCACGGAATAGGACCTCACCGCCGTGTAGCCGTCATCCGCGGTGAGCCGGATGTCGATGTGCTGGCCGGCGAGGTAGCCGTCCAGGCCGGCCACCCGCAAGCCGATGGTCCTCGACTTTTCAGTTTCGGGAACACCGCTGACGACGTCGGCGACGCGCCACAGGGTACTCATCGGGCCGGCTTCATGAGTAGCGCTCTTCCCGCCACGGATCGCCGTGGAGGTGGTAACCGTTGGATTCCCAAAAGCCCGGAACATCGTCCTGGGTCAGCTCAATGCCCTTGATCCACTTGGCGCTTTTCCAAAAATAGAGATGCGGCACGAGCAAGCGGGCAGGTCCGCCGTGGGCCCGTTCCAGCGGCTCGCCGTCGAATTCCCAGGCCACCCACGCGCGGCCGCCCAGGAGGTCGTCCAGCGGGACGTTCGTGGTGTATCCGCCATAGGAATGGGCCGTTGCAAACGCGCAGCTTGTCTGCACGTCCTCGAACAAAGTATCGAGTGACACTCCCCGCCACGATGTCCCCAAGCGGGACCAGCTGGTGACGCAATGGATGTCCGTGCGGATCTCGGCCTGCGGGAGCGCCATGAAGGAATCCCAGGACCAAGTGTGGCGCTTCCCCGTTTCCGTCGTGATGAAGAATTCCCAGTCTGCGGTGCGGATATGGGGTGCGGGCCCGGCGGTAAGCACCGGGAAGCCTGCCGTCTCTGATTGCCCGGGCGGCAACGCCGGATTGCCCCTCTGCCGTCTTCCGTGAAAACCAGATGAAATGATCCCCATCTTGTACCTCCGCTGCGGGGGCTCCGGCCGAGTGTGCTCGGTTCCATCACGATAGGGCAACGGCCCGGCCCGGTCCAGACGTTCAGGGGTCCAGACGTCCAACGGTCCAGACATTCAGCGGCGCTTCACCCGGTTCAGCGGATTCCGCTGTCAACAACCAGGGTGATGTGGACAGGATGGTCCGTGACCACCACATCCGCGGACGCCGTCGACGCATAGCCGCCGACGTTTGTTGCCCTGATGACGTAACCGCCGTCGGGCAAGGTGATGCTGAAGGCACCCGCTGTGTCGGTGGTCGTTGACCGGCGGACGGCGTCTCCTTCCAGGGCGACGACGGCGGCTCCCGATACGGGGCGCGGCGCGCACTCCATGCCCGGACGTTCCACGGGACAGACAGGCGCCGTCAGGACGTAGCCGGTGACCACGCCGGAGTGGACCGTCGGCTGCCCGGAGTCTCCGGAGCACCCGGTACACCCGCACAGCATCAGGGCAGCCGCGGCCAACAAGATCGGCTCGATCCGCGCCACATCACCCACCAACAATCCCGGAAATACTGCCGTGAGGAGCATCCGTCCGGCTGCCCAACACCCTCGCTACAACACCGAGTATCCACCGTTCACAAGCCGGAAAACAGGCCGTCCGGACGCGCCTTGCCCGTCGGGCCCACCGTGGCGGTTTCGACCTTGAACCCGCGCTGGGGCGAGCGGATACTTTGACCTACCGGGACTCTGGCAGGAACTCCCGTTCGGTCTCCCAGACGTTCCAGGAACGGAGGAGGAGAACAATGAACCGGAGATGGTACGTCCGCTGTGGGGCGATGACCGCCGTCGCGGCCTGCGCACTCTTGCTGAGCGGGCCCTCGGCTGTTGCAGACGCCTCGGGTAATGCGAGTTGCCTGGGCATAGAGGCTTCGGCGATTTCGCCACCGGGGTCGTTGGAGGAGTTTCCGGGCGGCATGCCGGAACTGGTGCGCTTTGTGATGGATCAGGCGGGTAAGGTCGGCCCGGTCGCCAGCCAGGTAGCAAGAATCCACGCGGGATCGCACGAAGCCTGCGACGAAGCGACGGGAGGTTAGCGGATCAGCCTTCCGGCACCACGGTTCCCGCCGCGCCGTCGACCGTAATGGTCTGCCCGCTGCGGATCCGGTTCGTCGCGTCCGGGACCCCGACGACGGCGGGAATCCCGTATTCGCGCGCCACAACAGCCCCGTGCGAATTGGCTCCGCCCATTTCCATGACCAGTCCCCCGGCGGTCAGGAAGAGCGGAGTCCAGCCGGGGTCCGTGGACGGTGCGACGAGGATTTCCCCGGGCTCCAGCCGGGCGCCCACCGGGTCCAGGATTACGCGGGCCACGGCTGTGACCGTCCCGGCCGAAGCCGGACTCCCGGCCAGGACTCCGTCGGCGGATGCCCCGACGCCACCGCGGGCCGCCACGGCTTCGGGTTCGGTGCCGTCCGACAACAGGACGCGGGGTACGTGGCGGCGCCTGAGCTCGAGTTCGTAAGCCTCGCGCCGCTCGGCCACGAGCCCGCGCAGGTCGGCGCCGCTGAGGGCGCTGTGTGCTTCCGTGAAATCCAGGAAGAACACGTCCTCCGGCGCAGCGATCCTGCCCATCGCAGCTAGTTCCGCGCCCACCAGCAACAGCTGGGCGCGGACGGCGGCAAAGCCCTCCACCAGCCGGTACTTGGGGAGTTCCCGCATGCCGGCGAACGTCCGGGTCCGGGCCAGCGCGCCCTTCACGATCCTGGCGTGGAGCGGGCTAATTGCACGCGCCCGCGCCACCAGGGTGGCCACCTCCGCCTCGGCTTGCCGGGAGGCCTTCGCGAATTGCCGGTCCGGCGCAAGATCCGGGTCTTCCAGGCGGAGGTAGTTCGCCAGGACGCCGATGATGTGGGTGGGGTCATCGGCCCAACGGGGCATCCCGAGGTCGATCTCGGCGATGGCCCGGTGCCCGTACTCGGCCAGGAACGAGGCCAGGCCCGACTGCGCTGCGGCGGGCAGTCCGCCGTCGCGATACTGCTCCGCGAGGTCCTGCGGCGCCATGGACGCGAACGCCTCGGCGGAGGCGGGGTCTTCCTTGATGGCCTCTGCCAGGCGCCACAGGGAAAGGTCCATTTCGGTGGTCACATTGTTCGGCAGGCCGCGGATGACCAGCTGCAGCTCGTCCCAGGGAGCGTCCTTGCCGAGGATCCGGCGGACCAAGCCCAGCATCGCGAAGCCGGCAAAGGCGGGCGGCAGCGTGTTGGGCAGGATGGCGAAGAGTTCACGGCCCAGGATGCGTTCGGCGTGTTCCAGCCGCTCCCTGGGGCTTGCTTCCGCCGGGACGTCGAAGCGGGACTGCAATGTCTCCCCGAAGCGGCGGGCCCGCTCCAGTGCGGCGTCGGGACGGAACACCGCGCGCAGCAGCGTCTCCGGAACCCTGTACTTGGCAATCACCGGGGCCACGTGGCGGATCAGCCTGAACGGGGTCCTGCTGGTGACCGCGAAGCGAGGATCCTCGAACAGGCCACGCATCACCGCCGCGGAGCGCGCCTCCATGACATCGAAGATGCGCGGCACGATCGCCCGGCCGGTGCCGCTGCGGAGTACGGCACTCAGGTCGAAGTAGATCCGCTGGCCGGCCTCGTAGAAGGGCGGGGGCCCGTTCCTCGGATCAGGGACGTCAAAGCCTGCGGCCTTCGCCACCGACGACCCCATGAGCCGGATCCCCGCCAGCCCCATCGGGGTGAGCGGCCGGGTCAGGCCCTGGGCCAGGCTGAAACACAGGTAGGCATGCGCACGCGGCGACGACGGCGGCCGAGTGACCTGCGGGTAAAGCGTGGTGATGGGGCGGGCCTGGGTCAGCCACAGCTTGCCCTCGCCGTCGACGGCCCACTCGGTGTCCTGCGGGGCGCCGTAATGCTCCTCGACCCGGCGGCCGAGGGCCGCGAGCGCCCGGATGCCGGCGTCGTCGAGGCAGGGTTCGCCGTGGCCGTCCGCGCCAGTCACGCCGCCCGAGGTTTCGACCCGCTCCGTCCCGCCGCCCGGAAGCGGCCGGATCACCAGTGTCCGGTCCCCAATGCGCCGCTCGGTAATGCTTCCCGTCACCGAGTCCACCACGAAGTGGTCCGGGTTCACGGCACCCGAAACCACGGCCTCGCCCAGCCCGGGGCTGGCGTCGATGACGGCCTCGCGCCGGCGCCCGGTCACCGGGTTGGCGGTGAACAGCACCCCTGCGGTGGCGGCATCCACCATGACCTGGACGACGACGGCGAGACTCACCGCGGCGTGGTCGATCCGATTGCTGGCGCGGTAACTGACGGCACGGTCGGTCCAGAGCGACGCCCAGCACCTCCGGACCGCATCCAACACGGCATCCGCTCCGACGACATTGAGGTAGGTGTCCTGCTGGCCGGCAAAGCTGGCAAACGGCAGGTCCTCGGCCGTGGCGGACGAGCGGACCGCCACCGCGGCGTCCGGCCCGAGGCTGAGGTACGCGTCCCGCACGGCGGTTTCGACGGCGGCCGGCATTCCGGCGTCGAGCACTGCGGTACGGGCGCGGGCGGCCAGGTCCGCCAGCCTTTCGAGATCATCCGCTGGCGCTGCTGCCAGCTCGGACAAAACGGGGCCGATCGCGCTGTCCGGCGCCTCGGCCCGCAGGGCCTCGCGGTACGCCTCGGTTGTCAGGCAGAAGCCGGGCGGAACAGGCAGGCCCGCTCCGGTCATTTCGCCGAGATTGGCCGCCTTGCCGCCCACCTCGGCGAGCATGCCGACCCGGATACTGTCCAGGCCGATGATGAACCCGGGAGATGTCTTCGATTCAGCCATGGTGCCTGCCTGGGGACTGTCCGGAAGGTCCGTGGTCCGGGAGGCCTACGCGGCCCCGAGCATCGGGCCGAAGGCCGCGCGGTCGGCCAGGCGCGGGTCCTCGCGGTCCGGGACCACCATGACGGGGCCCCTGGCGTGGTGCAGCACGCCGTCCGAGGTGGAGCCCAGGAGCATTCCGGTGAAGCCGCCGCGGCCGCGGGTGCCCAGGACCACCAGTTCCACGTTCCTGCTTGCCTCGACCATGACGTCCACGGGGGAACCGTCCAGGAGCTCCGTCTCGATGGTCAGGCGCGGGAAATGGCTCCGGATCCAGGCCAGGCCCGCGTCCAGCTGGACGCGGATGTCCTTGAAGAGGGCTTCCCGGTCCAACGGTGCCGGGACCCAGGCGAGGGATCCGCTGTATTCGGGAACGGCGCAGATCACCCGCAGTTTGGCGCCCATCCGCGCGGCGGCTTCGGCGGCGTCGAGCACTGCCACCCGGGCCTGTTCGGAACCGTCGACGCCCACAGCCACGACGTTTTCGATGGCGCGCGGCCCGGACTTGGCCCGTTCGGCCTTGACGTGCTTGTCCTCGGTGGGTTCGCCAAGACGGTCCCCGCAGTAGAGCGGCACGGTCACTGTGGGGCACTTGGAGTGGGCGGGCAGTGCGCTGCTCACGGAACCCAGGAGGCGGCCCACGAACCCGCCGCGGCCGCGGGTGCCGAAGACCAGTAGTTCGGCGGACGCGGAGAGCTCAAGGAGCACGCCGGAGGCATCGCCGTTTTCCACCGAGCCGTCCACGTCGATCGGATAGACGGAGACCTTCGCAAGGGCCTGGCGCACGATTTCCTCGGCGCCTTCCCGGATCACGGAGTCGTCCACCGTGGCGTAGCCGCCGTCCAGGCCGGAGGCGGCGAAGATCGGCACCGAGTAAGCGGTCACAACGTGCAGCGGAAGGTTCCTGCGTTCGGCCTCCCGCGCTGCCCACACCAGGGCGCACTGGCCGTGCTCGCTGCCGTCCACGCCCACCACAATGCCGCCCGGGGCAATGGTGGGTTCCTGCTCGCTGTCGTGCTGGTCCATGGGGCCCGCCTCCTCGCACTGCTGGCTTCTTGTTGCCGTTATTCTGCCAGAGGCCGCTGCCCTGGCTTATCTTCCCCTGCAGGCCGCGGGTCGGGGCCTCCAATGCTCACTATTCTCGGTTCCCGGAATCGAATCAAGCAGGCTCCTGCGGGCACAGAACCGGCTATCCTCCGGCCGGAAAATTCTGTAGTGTTCAACGCACGGCAAACGGAAAATGTGTCCTACGGCACATTCCGTTCTGTTCCGTGCGGCCGCTTGGGGATACCGGACGCAACCCCCTGATTGCCTGTTGGCTGGTTGCCAATGGGCGGGCACTATCCAAGGAGGAACCAAGCGTGCAGTTCATGCTTGCCCCGGATGCGGAGCGCACCACCACCGTGGTGATTGGCGCCGGCATGCCGGGCCTGGCCGTCGCGAGCGAGCTCAGTCGCCGCGGCGTGAATGCCATCGTGGTCAGTGGCCTCAACGGGCACTCCTTCCCCTTTGCCGGCGTCTCCACGCATACCGGCAAACTGGGCCGCTGCGACGATCCGCACGCTGCGTCCCTGCAGGAACGCAACGAGATCCTCCGCCACCTGCGCAACTATGCCGCCAGCCACCATCTCGACGTCCGGACCACGACGCCCGCCGTCCGCCTCGACCGCCTGGCCCACCAGCGCCCCACCGAAGAGAAGGTGTGGGCAATCCATACCGAGCACGGAGTGCTGCTCGCGGACAACATCGTGCTGACGCGCTGCGGGCAAAGCCAGCTGCGCCGCATGCTCGCGGAACTGGGTATCGCGATCGGCCAGAACCTCACGGCAGCGCTGCGCGCCATGGGGATGTACCTGGTGGGAGTCGGCGAGCTCGTCAGTCCCACCCCGAAGGAAGTGCTGCGCCAAGCCAAGGTGGTGGGGCAGGCCATTTCTGCGAAGGTGCACCCGGACAATGTGCACGCCGCCCTGACCGGCAGCTTCCCCGCGGTCACGGTACTGGCTTAACTCCTTCTATTCCTCGTCGTTGCCGCCTGCCAGCTTGCGGCGGGCTGTCACGCCCAGGAACACAAGCAGCGCGAGGGCGACCACGGCGAACCCGACGATGCTCCAAGGGAACGGCTGGGACGCGTCGGGCGTCTTTTCCGGCGTCGTGGATGAACCCGGGGCCACGGTCCCGGCGGAAGGAACCGTACCGGCCGAAGCGCCCGACGACGGCGAGGCGGACGCGGTGCCGCCGCCCGGCGTCGTGCTTCCCGCCCGGGCCGTGAAGGTGAAGTTTCCTTCGATCGGATGCGAATCCGAGCTCACGACGCGCCACACTACCGTGTACTTCCCGGCCGGAGCGCCGGGGCGCAGCTTCTGCGAGACCACCGCGTCCACGATCTCCACCGGCCCCTCGGCCCAGTTCTGCCCGGAAGCGTCGTTCACGGCGATGGACGCGCCGAGCGCCAGGGGCTGGTTATTGAAGGTGACTGAAACTGAGTCCGGCACGGTCGCGGCGGTGGAGCCATTGGCGGGCGAGGTGGACTCCGCGACGTCGTGGGCGGAAGCCGGGGCAGCCCCGAAAAGCACCGTGGCGATGAACAGCAGGGCAGCGGCAGCGGTGACCAAGAGCTGGCGGGCGGGGCGCATGGACAGATAACTCCCTTTTGTCGGATTCCTTACGGTGTTGGATTCCTTACACCCTAGGCGAATTTCCTGTAAGGCTTTCCCTGCGGGCTTAGGATTTGAGAGCACACCCCCACCACTTCCCGGAGATCTCCATGCTCAATCAGGGTTCACAGCTCAAACAGGGTTCAGCCATCGACCGCTACTTCAAGATCTCGGAGCGCGGTTCCAACTATTCGCGTGAAATCCGCGGCGGCTTCGCCACGTTCTTCGCCATGAGTTACATCGTGGTCCTGAACCCCCTGATCCTCTCGGGCGCCGATTCCAACGGAAACAGCCTCGGCTTCACCGCCGTCGCTGCAACCACCGCCTTCGTTGCGGGCATCCTGACCATCCTCATGGGCGCCTGGGCCAAGCACCCCTTCGCAGTGGCCACCGGCCTGGGCGTCAACGCCTTCGTGGCCGTCACGATTGCTTCGCACCCCGGCCTGACGTGGCCGGACATGATGGGCCTCGTGATGCTGTCCGGCCTGACCATGCTGATCCTGGTACTCACGGGATTCCGGACCGCGGTCTTCAAAGCGGTGCCTGAAGCGCTGAAGACGGCGATCGTGGTGGGCATCGGCCTTTTCATCGCCCTGATCGGCCTGGTCAACGCCGGCTTCGTGCGCCGTATCCCGGATGCCGCCGGCACCACGGTCCCGCTGGGCCTGGGCGTCGACGGGAAGCTCCTGGGCTGGCCCACCTTGGTTTTCGTGGTGGGCCTGATCCTGACCATCGCCCTGGTGGTCCGCAAAGTGCGCGGCGCCATCCTGATCGGCATCGTCGCATCCACCGCCCTCGCGGCCATCCTGGAATTCACCCTCCACATCGGTCCGAGCTTCGACGGGAAGACCTACAACCCCCGCGGCTGGTCCTTGGTGGCCCCCAAGTTCACCGAATGGGCTGCCCCGGACCTATCAATCATCGGCAAGGCGAACCCCCTCGGCGCGTTCCAGCACCTCGGCATCATCGCCGCCACGCTCCTCGCCTTCGTGATCCTGCTCAGCATCTTCTTCGACGCCATGGGCACCATGGTGGGCCTGGCCAGGGAAGCAGGAAACATAGACGAACACGGAAACATCCCCAACGTGGACCGTGTCCTGCAAGTGGACGCGCTTGGCGCGATCATCGGTGGCGGCTCGTCCGTGTCCTCCAACCAGATCTTCGTGGAATCGGGTGCCGGCATCGGCGAGGGTGCACGGACCGGCCTGGCCTCGATCGTGACCGGCCTGCTGTTCCTGGTGGCCATGTTCTTCACCCCGCTGATCAACCTGGTCCCGTTCGAAGCCGTGGCACCGGCCCTGGTGGTGGTGGGTTTCATGATGGTGTCCCAGGTGGGCAAGATCCATTGGCAGGACTGGGGCGTTGGCATTCCCGCGTTCCTGACCATGGCCCTCATGCCGTTCACCTACTCGATCGCCAACGGCCTGGGCGCCGGATTCATCTCCTTCGCGCTGATCCGCACCTTCCAGGGCCGTGCCCGCGAGGTGCACCCGCTCATGTGGGCCGTCGCCGCGGCGTTCCTGCTCTTCTTCGGCATCGGCCAGGTGGAGGAGATCCTGGGCATCAAATAGCCTCCATACCTCTTCGCCGAGTTGGCACTTCACGGCAATGTTTGGCGGAAACACTGCCGTGAAGTGCCAACTCGCGGACCGTCCGGGATTCCGGACACTGCACCGCGGGCGGCGCTGTTTTCGGGGCGCGGCCTGCGGTGTGCTTTAACCATGGAAACCAGCACCCTCCCCGTTGATATCCGTCCCGAGGCCTGGACGGGCCGTTTCGACGGCGACGGCGCGGAGCACCGCCGCTGGTGGCAGGCGATCACCCCGTACACTCCCGACGGCGACGCCGCCGCCCGCACCCGGCCCGCCGTCGTCGTGGGCTTCTGCAGCGACGAAGGCGTGCGCCGCAACAAGGGACGCGTGGGTGCCGCGGCCGCTCCGGCCGCGATCCGCGCCGCGCTCGGACCGCTCGCCTACCACCTGGACCGCACCGTCTTCGACGCCGGCGATGTCGTGGTGGAGGGCGAGGCCCTGGAGGACGGCCAGCAGCGCGCCGGGACCGTTGTGTCCGCACTGCTCGACGCCGGCAACCTCACCGTGGTGCTGGGCGGCGGCCACGAGACCGCGTTCGCCAGCTACCTGGGCGTGGCCGGCTCCGCCGCGGTACGCGGAACGGAAACAGCCTCGGGCAAGCGCCTGGGCGTGCTGAACCTGGACGCCCACTTCGACCTGCGCGACGAAGCCGTGCCGAGCTCGGGCACGCCGTTCCTGCAGATGGCCCGCGCGGAAGCCGCGGCGGGCCGCGAACTGCGCTACGCCGTCGTCGGAATCTCTGAATCGAACAACACGCGGACGCTCTTCGACACCGCTGACCGGCTGGGCGTGAAGTACCTGTTGGACGAGGACTGCTCGGCTCCTGCGGTGGAGGAGTTCGTAGCGTCCTTCCTCGAAGGCATCGACGTCCTCTACCTGACGATCGACCTCGACGTGCTGCCCGCGGAGACGGCTCCCGGCGTCAGCGCGCCCGCCGCCTATGGCGTGTCCCTGCCGGTGATCAGCGCCGTGTGCCGCCAGGTGGCCGCCAGCGGCAAGCTCCTCCACCTGGACGTTGCCGAACTGAACCCGGAGTTCGACGTCGATTCCCGCACCGCGAAGGTCGCCGCCCGGCTGGTGAACACCCTGCTTGGCTAACGGTCCCTGGCACGGCGTCACATGGCGCAAGCAAAGGCAACGTCGGGACATGCCGGGCAACCCGGCGTCGTGCGGGGAAAGGCTGCGAAAACAAGCTTGGCCACGCGCGCAGAGGCTGCCTAGTCTCGATGCACGTGGTGTACCCAAGAGGCCAGGGAGCTGCCTGCAAAGCAGCGCACGCGGGTTCGAATCCCGCCACCACGTCTCAGGCGCTGCAGAACCTTTACCGCCGCCGCCGGGCCAGCCATCATGAGATGAGGCGCAGGGACTTCGCGGACCGCAGCAGCACGGCCGCTCCTTTGCGCGGCGGAGGCGCAGCGAGATGTCACCCAGGATCGAGCCGGCGGACGGATTCCTGACCGACTACTACGAACACGTTGCCGACGACGACGTCCGCAACTACAGCGCGGAGACGCTGCTGGAACGGGCCCGCTACCACCGCTCGCTGGCCGAACGGCGCGAGCCCGGGCAGACGATCATCGGGGTCCTGAACGAGGCCGACGCCAGCGTCGTCGCCATTGTCACCGACGAGCTGCCTTACCTGCCGCCCTCCGTCACCGCCGAAATCGCGCGCGACGCCGCGTCCATCCGGCTGCTCGTGCATCCGGTCTTCAGCGTGGTCCGTGACCCAGGCACGCACCGCCTGATCGAGGTCCACCGGGGACCGCACCGCAGGGGGCTGCCGGCCGGCGTCGAACTTTCCGTTCCCGGGCCGACGGCCGAGGAAGACGACCACGACGGCGGACGCCTCACCGAAGCATGGGTGGCCATCGAAATCCCCCGGCTCGCAGACGAACAGCGCGCAGACGAACTCACGGAGAGGCTGCAGGCCGTCATCGCTGACGTCCGCGCCGCTGCGGAGGACGCGGCCGCCATCCACGACGAGCTGGCCGGCGAAATCCGCAGGCTGGACAACGTGCCCGACGGCCGGGAAGCCCGTGAGTTGCTGCGCTGGCTGGACGACGGCAACTTCATCTTCCTGGGCTACCGCGGCAAGCACGGCCTGGGACTGCTCCGGAAAGGCCCGGCCGCCGGCCCCGGGACAACCGGCCCCGGGACAACCGGATCCGGGACAACAGCCGGCGAGCGCCGGAGCGCCATTCTGACGCTCGCGAAGTCCACCCTGCGCTCCACGGTGCTGCGCCGCGCCTACCTAGACGAAATCAGCCTGGCCGCAGTTGACGGCCACGGCACACGGACCGGCGAGCGCACGTTCGTCGGGCTCTTCTCGCCGAGTTCGACGGCGCGCTCGGCCCTCGACATCCCAGTCATCAGGGACACGGTGGAAGAAGTGCTGCGGGGCTTCGGGTTCCCGCCCGGATCGCACCTCGGCAAGGAACTGCTGTCCGTCATCGAGGCGTATCCGCGGGACGAGCTCTTCCACATCGATGCCGCACATTTGGCGATGCACGCCAAGGACATCCTGCGCCTCCAGGAACGCCACAGCACCCGCTTGTTCCTTCGCCCGGATTCGTACGGCCGGTTCATGACCGCCCTGGTTTTCCTGCCCCGCGAGCGCTACAGCACCGCGGTACGCCTGAACATCGAGCGCGAATTGCGTGAGGCTTTCGGATCCGAGGCCATCGAGTTCGAGCTTCGCCTTGGGGAGTCCGCGATGGCCCGGGTGTTCTTCCGGATCCTGCTGCCGCCCGCCGGCACTCCCCGAGGCGCCGTGCCGGCCCTCATCGATTCCGCGGTCCTTGAGCAGCGCATCATTGCCGCCACCCGTTCCTGGGCGCAAGGCCTGGACGAGGCGCTGCAGGCCCGGTTTCCCGCCGACGAAGCCGCGCGGCTTTCCGGGCTGTGGGCTGCGGCCTTTCCGGCGAGCTACAAGGCCGACTACGAGGTTGAGGACGCCGTTGAGGACATCTCGAAGTTCGAGAGCTTCGCGCCAGGGCCCGCAGGCAAGGACGAAGAGGACGCACCGGACCCCCTGTTGACCGTATACAGACGCCCGGGAACGGCGGTGCTTTCGGAGGATGCCCGGCTCCGGCTCTACATGACCAGACCGCAAAGCCTCACCGAGATCCTGCCGTTCTTCCACAATCTCGGCCTCAAAGTGCTGGACCAGCGCCCGTTCACCGTGCTGCGTGCCGACGGCCGCCAGTTCTTCCTCTACGACCTCGGCCTCAAGTATCCGCGCGGGGTGGACCCCCTGGCCACGGGTGAACTGCTGGCAGGATCATTCTGCGCTGCGATGCGCGGCGACTCGGAGTCGGATGCCTTCGACGGGCTGGTCCTCCGGGAGGGCCTCGGCTGGCGGCGCACCGCCATCCTGCGTGCGTACGCGAAATATCTCCGGCAGCTGGGCAGCACCAACTCCTACGGCTTCATCGCGGACACACTCCGGGAGAACGCCAAGGCAACACATGCCCTGCTTGATCTGTTCGAGGCGAAGTTCGATCCGGACACCTTCGCCCCGGACCTCTTTGAACCCGAACTCATCCACCCGGGCCCGGCCGATGGCGACGTGTTCGAGGCGGACAGCACTGAATACAGCCACCGGACCCAGGCGGTCCATGCTGCCCGCGGGAACCTGAACAAAGCCATCGATGCCGTGCCGGGCCTGGACGCGGACCGCCTGCTGCGCTCCCTGGCCAGCCTGGTGGACGCCACGCTGCGCACCAACTTCTACCTGGGCAAGCCGTACATCAGCTTCAAGCTCAGCCCCGCCGGCATCCCCGTTGCCCCGGCACCCCGGCCGAAGTTCGAAATCTGGGTCTACTCGCCACGCGTTGAAGGCGTGCACCTGCGGTTCGGCCCGATAGCCCGCGGCGGCCTGCGGTGGTCGGACCGGCGCGAGGACTTCCGCACAGAGGTTCTGGGCCTGGTGAAGGCCCAGACCGTCAAGAACGCGGTCATCGTCCCCACCGGGGCCAAGGGCGGCTTCTTCCCCAAAGGCCTTCCTGATCCGGCCGAGGACCGTGCGGCCTGGCTGGCCGAAGGCCAGGAAAGCTACCGGACGTTCGTCCGTGGCCTGCTGGACCTCACGGACAACCTGGTACCGGATGCCGGCGGCGGCCGTGTGGTGCCGCCGCCCCGGGTGGTGCGGCACGACGGCGACGACTACTACCTCGTGGTGGCGGCGGACAAGGGGACGGCCGCGTTCTCGGACATCGCCAATGCCCTGGCCGCCGAGTACGGATTCTGGCTCGGCGACGCCTTCGCTTCGGGGGGCTCGGTGGGCTACGACCACAAGCAGATGGGCATCACCGCCCGCGGCGCGTGGGAGTCCGTGCGGCACCATTTCAAGGAACTGATGATCGACTCCGGAAGCGAGGACTTCACGGTGGTGGGCATCGGCGACATGAGCGGCGACGTCTTCGGCAACGGCATGCTCCTGTCCCGCCACATCAAGCTGGTGGCAGCGTTTGACCACCGGCACATCTTCCTGGACCCGACGCCGGACCCGGCAGTCTCCTACGCCGAGCGGGAACGGCTCTTCAAACTCCCCCGTTCTTCCTGGGCCGACTACAAGCCCAAGAAGCTCAGCGCCGGCGGCGGCGTGTTTTCACGCGCGGAGAAGTCGATTCCCCTCACCGAACAGGTCCGGCTCGCCCTGGGATTGGAGGAAGGCACGACGGCGATGAGCCCGCCTGATCTTTTGCGGGCGGTCCTCATGGCGCCGGTCGATCTCCTGTACAACGGCGGAATCGGAACCTACATCAAGGCCTCCACCGAGTCCAACACCGACGTCGGGGACAAGTCCAATGACGCCATCCGGATCGACGCCAGGCAACTCCGCAGCCACATCATCGCCGAAGGCGGCAACCTCGGCATCACGCAGCGGGGCCGGGTGGAGGCGGCGCTGGCCGGCATCCTGGTGAACTCGGACGCGATCGACAACTCCGCCGGCGTCGATTGCTCGGATCACGA
Source organism: Curtobacterium sp. LFS079 (assembly GCF_047977865.1). Lineage (NCBI taxonomy): Bacteria > Bacillati > Actinomycetota > Actinomycetes > Micrococcales > Microbacteriaceae > Curtobacterium > Curtobacterium sp. LFS079. The sequence continues at coordinate 233,944 of NZ_JBFPFO010000003.1, read as the reverse complement.
GGTCAACATCAAAATCTTCCTCGACCGGATGATTTCCGCGGGCAGGATGTCCGCGGCGGAAAGGACAGGATTCCTTCATTCGCTGCAGGACGACGTCGGACGCCTCGTCCTGAGGACCAACGACGACCAGAACACGCTTCTCCTCAATGACAAGCAACTGGCCCTTGAATGGAGCCCGAGCTTCGAGCGGATCATGGACTGGCTGGAGACCGCCACGGACCTGGACAGAGACCTCGAATGCCTCCCCAGCAACGAGCAACTCAGGGAACGCGTCCAGGCAGGCAAGGGACTGACGACGCCGGAACTCGCAGTACTGGCGGCTTATGCCAAGATCGAGCTCGCCCGCGAACTCACCGAGGGCGGCCTCTCCGACGATCCGTGGTTCTGGCAAACCCTCCAGGACTACTTCCCGCGGCAGGTCACCGAACGGTTCGGCGAACACCTGTCGACGCATCCTTTGATCCGCCAGATCGTTGCCACCGTGGTGGCGAACGACATGATCAACATGGGCGGCACCGCGTTCGCCTTCCGGGCCATGGAGGAAACCACGGTCTCGGCGACGGCCGTTGCCCGCGGATTCGTGGTTATGCGGCAGATCTGGGACTTCGACTCGATCACGGAAGCCATCGCCCAGCTGCCGGCCGGCCTGGCGAGCGAGCACGGCGCCGCCATCGCCCTGGACATGCGGCGGCTGCTGGACCGCTCCGTCCGCTGGTACGTGACCCACGACTTCCGCGACAAACCCGTGGCCGACGCCCTGGCCCGCCTGGAAGGGCCGATGTCCCGGATGCGCACCAATTTCACGGGCTTCCTGCACGGCATCAACCTGGCCCATTCGTTGAAACGCCTGGCGCATACGGATTCCGTCGGCGTGCCGCACGAGCTGGGGATCCGGGCCTCGGAAATCCTGGTCAGCTACGGCCTGCTGGACATCTCGGCCATCGCCGAGGAACTGCAGGAACAACCGGAAGCGGTGGCCGAGGTCTACTTCGCAGTATTCGAACGCATCTCAGCCATACCGTTGCTGGAGCACATCACTATGCTTCCACGGGCCACGCATTGGGAGTCCCTGGCCCGGGCCGCCCTGAGGGACGACATGTATCTGGTACTGGCCGACATGACCAAGGCGGTGGTCCGGCACACGTCCCGCTCCACGGCTGCGGCCGCGGACCCGGTGGAGCGGATCACCGATTGGGAACGCGGAAACATCGAACAGCTTTCCCGGATTCAGGAGACCATCCAAGAGGCCATCAAGCCGGGCCCGGTGGACATCGCCGCGCTTTCCGTCGCTGTGAAACTGCTCCGCGCAATGGTCCGGCGCTGAGATCGGGATCACAGGCTGACAGTCATCTTACAAATTCTTGCGGTCACCCTCTATGATTGATAAGCCGCCTTCGCATGCGGCAAGTTATAGGAGGCCCCCAACATGACCCCTGCAATGACAGCAGAGCGCGAAATCCACCTGACCTTTTCGAATGGCCAGGAAATCCACGACGGCCTGGACCAGGCAGTCAAGACCCTGATCGAGGATGCGGCAGAACACGCTGACTGCGGCATCCTCGTTACCCGCCACAAGCCGGGTAGCTACACCGTCGCCTTCGACGAGTCGGTGCCCTTCGGCCAGACCCGCGAAGCGATCGCCGCCTGAGCCCAGCGCGGGGCTCAGCAACAGCAACAAACACAGGGGACGGCCCCTGCAAGCTACCGTTCAAAGCTTGCAGGGGCCGTTTTCCGTTGCGGGGGCCAAGGCTCATCCGTTGACGTATCCCATGTGGGTTTCGTTGTAACGGTCGCCGAAAACACCCATGCGCTGAGCCAGCGTGTCGAGATCGTGCAGTTCGTCCGCGGAGAGCTCCACTTGCGTCGATCCCGCGTTTTCCGCGATCCGGGACGTGCTGCGGGTTCCGGGGATCGGCACGATCCACGGTTGCTGAGCCAACAGCCACGCCAAAGCAATCTGCCCCGGCGTCGCCCCTTTGCTGCGTGCGAGTCCGGCAACGTGATCAACCAGGGCCGCGTTGGCCGCCCGGTTTTCCTCCGAAAACCTCGGGATCGTAGCCCGGACGTCCCCCGCTGCAAATGTCCTGGAGGCATCCACTTTCCCGGTCAGGAAGCCCTTCCCCAGCGGGCTGAACGGGACAAAGCCGATGCCAAGTTCCCCCAGCGTGGGCAGGATCTCCCTTTCCGGGTCCCGCGTCCACAACGAATACTCACTTTGCAAGGCGGCAAGCGGCTGGACAGCATGCGCGCGGCGGATGGTCCCGGCCGATGCCTCGGACAAACCAAAGTGCCGCACCTTGCCCTCCTGGATCAGTTCCCGGACCGTTCCGGCCACATCCTCAATCGGGACGTCGGGGTCGACCCGGTGCTGGTAGAACAAACCGATCACGTCGGTGCCCAGCCGTTTGAGGGATGCGTCGGCTACGCGCCGGATCTGTTCAGGGCTGCTGTCGAGCCCGACGCTCTTACCGTCCTCGATCCGCCAGCCGAACTTGGTGGCAATGACAACCTCATCCCGGACCGGGCGAAGCGCTTCCCCGACGAGTTCCTCATTCACATACGGTCCGTAGACCTCGGCGGTGTCGAAAAACGTGACACCAAGGTCGACCGCCGAACGGATCACCTTGAGCATGTCTTCCCGCGTACCGGGGTTCGGTCCATAGCTCTGGGACATCCCCATGCAGCCAAGGCCGACGGCGGAGACCTTCAGGCCTTGGCCCAGTTCACGTGTATGCATGATTCAAACCTTCCGGTTGCTCAAGAAGTTTTCAGTGGGCCCCTTGGTGCTGGGGGTCTTGTGCAGGAGTTCCATGGTGGTTTCCTTCCGTGGATGGTTGGTGGCGTGGTTCCGGCGCAGCGCGCCGGATGGCCCGGGCCATCAGGTTGAGCAGGAGCAGGGCGAACGCGGTGAGCCCCGCCGAGCAGGCGAAGACGCCGTGGTAGCCGAGCGCCGTCGTCGTACCGATGCTGATGGCCGCACCGGCAACAATCGCGCCGAGGCGCGCGGAGTTGGTCCACAGCCCCGAGGCGAGACCCGGCCGCGCAATGATCTGCTGGAAAAGGGTCATTCCCACGCCCGACACAGTCGCGAAGAACCAGGCGTTGAGAAGCTGTAGCCCGATCAGAATCGCGGGATGGGAGACGAAGGCCATCGAGCCGTAGTAGGCGATCCCCGCGAGGCATCCGCCGGTGAGGAGCGTCCTGCTTGAGAAGCGGCGGCCCAGGCGGGCAACCATGAGCAGGGCGGGGACCTCCAGGGCCGCGCACGTCCCCAACGCGGCGCCTGCCCAGAAGACATCGAGCCGCAGCCCGTGGCTGACGAACAGCCCCATGAAGGACACCGCGGCGGTGTTGCTCGCCTGCAGCGCAATGAACCCAAGCACGACGGCGGCCACGGTCGCCTTGCGGACCGGCGGGCCGCCGTCGTGGGCTGCTTTCGGGACAGCAGCGCCGGCGGCGCGGCGCCGGGCGATCATGGCCGCCGTGGTGCCGATGTTGAGCGCGGCAATCGCAGCGATTGCCAGGAGCACCGAGCGATCGCCGAAGGCTCCCATGATCAAGGTTGCCAGCGGCGGTCCCGCGACCCACGCGAAGGCGATGTAGGCCCTGGTATTCACGACATCCGCCGCGGCCGCACCCGAATGCCGGAGATGGGCAAAAAGCAGGGACGTCCCGACTCCCGCCGGGGCGCCCAGGACGATCAAGGCGACGACGGCGAACGGCAGCGAGGCGGCCGCCCCCAGTGCCGCGGCGAGGGCCAGCGTCAGGGCCCCGCAGGCCAGCATGGGACGCAAGTAGTCCTTCCGGCGGTCGGCATACGCCGGAAGCAGGAGCGAGGCCGCAAAGCCGCTGGCGTTGGAGGCCGCCAGCACCCAGCCGACGTCGGCCGGGCTGGCACCGAACAAACCGGTCAGCAGCAGGGCCAGCACAGGGTTGAGGAAGGCGAACTGCAGTCCCCACAGGAGGGCGGAGGATGGCACCAGCAGGCGCGGCAGCGTCCGGGCCGTCACGGGCGCTTTCCAAGAGGCGATTCAGTGGCCGCCCCCTCGGTTCCTGTATTCAGCACGGCGTCCGCGTTCATCCCAGTGCCGGCGTTCAGCTCCTGCGTCTTCGCCCAGCTGCCGAGCAGCTTCAGGGCATCCGCGGTGGGCGTGCCGGCGGCAGCGGTGTAGACGAGGAGTGTCAGTCCGGGCTCGGAGGGGAACTCCATCGCCTCGAAGTTCATTTCGAGGTCTCCCACCACGGGGTGGTGGAACCTCTTGAAGCCGGTGCGGTGGAAGCGGACGTTGTGCTTGGCCCAGCGCTGCCGGAACACCTCGCTGCGGGTGGAAAGTTCGCCGATCAGCTCGCTGAGGGCCTTGTCGTAGGGGTTCCTGCCGGCTTCGGAGCGGAGCATGGCCGCAACGTCGTCCGCAGCGCGATCCCAGTCCATGAAGAACTCCTGGGCAGCCGGATCGAGGTACAGGAAACGGGCCGAATTGGCGGGTTGTTCGGCACTGTTCATCATGGGCGCGTACAGGGCCCGGGCCATGCTGTTGCTGGCCAAGTGGTCGTACCGGGCGTTGCGGATCCAGGCGGGCGCCTCCGTGATCGCGTCGAGCAATTGCTGCATGGACGCACTCACCTGTTTCGGGGCCTGCCGGCGCTGCCGGGGAGGCGCCGCCGTCGAACGCTTTGCCAGTTCGAACAGGTGCGTATGCTCGGCGTCGTCGAGCTGCAGGGCGCGGGCGACGGCGTTGAGCACGCCCTCGGACACCCCGCCGAGGTTGCCGCGTTCCATGCGCACGTAGTAGTCGATGCTGACCCCGGCCAGCAGCGCCACTTCTTCCCGGCGGAGCCCCTGCACCCGGCGGTTGCTGCCGTACGCGGGCAGCCCGGCCTGCTCCGGGGTGATCCGGGCCCGGCGGCTGCTGAGGAATTCGCGGATTTCGCTGCGGTGGTCCATGTTTCCGACAGTACGCCTGGACCGCGGGGCGGTGGGAGGCACTGTCGTTACCTGTAAAGGCAGCCACTCCCGCGGGCTGCCCGGCTCGCGCGCTGCGGGGGCCAGGCAGCAAAAAACCGGGGCCTGTTCGCCATTCCCGCAAGGTGCTGTGGTGCGGACAAGCCCCGGTTTCGGGAGCCTCAGTCTTTCGAGCCCAGTTTACGCCCGGCGCAGCTCCACGCCGTCGGACTTCATGAAAAGCTGCTTGGCGGCCGCGTCGGCACCGGGACCGGCAGGCTCAAGCCACACGAGGTTTCCGCTCGCAGAAACCTCCTGGACTTCCCCCGCCGCGATCACGTGCGCGTGCTTGACGACCTCGATCCGCTCCCCTGCCTCCAGGCTTGCCCAGTCGGCAACGGTGACGGCATGTGCGATTCGCCTGGACAGGACGGATCCGCGTGACTTCATTGAACTTCTACCCCTTTGTGGATGTTCGTATCTTCAGTTGTGTATGTCATCCGACACGCCCGCGACATCGTCGGCGCGGACATGCCGTACCCCATAAGTTCTACTACACGGAAGGCGCCCCGGACGCGGCTGTTGCCTAACATTTCCGGGGCGCCATCCAATGTTTACCTGGACCGCATTTTCTTCGGGATCAGGCGAGGATCCCGACGGCGGATTCGGCGGCTTCGCGCACGGCGCCGGAGCCCACCAGACGGTCCGCCGCTTCCAGCTCCGGGGAGAGGAAACGGTCGGTTCCGGGACCGGCGACGACGGCGCGCAGCACCTCGAGCACCGCCGCACCGGCGGGGCCGGGGGTCAGTTCGCCGTCGGACAGCTTGGTGCGGATGTCGATGGCGCGGGTGCTGGTGACCAGCTCCACCGCCAGGACGCGGCGGAGGTTCTCCACGGCCTTGCGCAGCTTGCGGGCGGCGTGCCAACCCATGGAGACGTGGTCTTCCTGCATGGCGGAGCTCGGGATGGAGTCCACCGACGCCGGAACGGCCAGCCGCTTGTTGTCCGAGACCAGGCCGGCCTGGGTGTACTGGGCGATCATGAGGCCGGAGTCCACGCCGGGATCGTCGGCCAGGAAGGCCGGCAGGCCGTGCGAGCGGGCCGGGTCCAGCATGCGGTCCGTGCGGCGCTCGGCGATGGAGGACAGGTCCGCCACGGCGATCGCCAGGAAGTCCAGCACGTAGGCCACGGGGGCGCCGTGGAAGTTGCCGTTGGAGGACACGCGGCCGTCCGGGAGCACCACCGGGTTGTCGATCGCGGCGGCCAGTTCGCGGGTGGCCACGAGCTCGGCGTGGGTCACGGTGTCGCGGACGGCACCGGCAACCTGCGGGGCGCAGCGCAGCGAGTAGGCGTCCTGGACGCGGGTGTCGCCTTCACGGTGGGAGGCCACGATCGGCGAGTTGGACAGCACCTTCAGCATGTTGTCAGCGCTGGCGGCCTGGCCCGGGTGCGGGCGCAGGGCTGCGTGCAGCTCGGGCAGGAACACCTGGTCCGTGCCGAGCAGCGCCTCGACGCTGAGCGCGGCGGTGATGTCCGCCGTCGTCATCAGGTTGCGGAGGTCCGCGATGGCCATGAGCAGCATGCCGAGCATGCCCTCGGTGCCGTTGACCAGCGCCAGGCCTTCCTTCTCGGCCAGGGTCACCGGCTCGATGCCGTGCTGCGCCAGCAGCTCGGCGACGGCGGGGCGGCCTTCGACGCCGTAGAGCTCGCCGTCGGGGCCGGTGGCTTCGCCTTCACCCATGAGCACGAGGGCGCAGTGGGAGAGCGGAGCGAGGTCGCCGGAGCAGCCCAGCGAACCGAACTCCTTGACCACCGGGGTGATGCCGGCGTTGAGCAGCTTGACGAAGGTCTCCAGGACCACCGGGCGGACGCCGGTGCGGCCCGAGGCCAGGGTCTTGGCACGCAGGAACATGATGGCGCGGATGACTTCGCGTTCCACGGCCGGCCCCATGCCGGCAGCGTGGCTGCGGATCAGCGACTTCTGCAGCTGGGTGCGCAGCCCGCCCGGGATGTGGCGGTTGGCAAGGGCACCGAAACCGGTGGAGACGCCGTAGGCCGGGGTCTCGCTGTGGGCGAGGCCGTCGATGTGGGCGCGGACCTGGGCCACGTAGTCCAGGGCTTCCTGGGAGACGGCGACCTTCGCGTCGTGGCGTGCAACGGCAAGGACGTCCTCGGCGGTGACGCCGCTGGAACCGAGGGTGACGGTCAGCGCTTCGTTGGTGATGGTAGTCACTTTTGTTTCCTACTTCTCGTTCATCGGGATGCGGACACCGCGCTCGGCGGCGACCTCGACGGCGCGCTCGTAGCCGGCGTCGACGTGGCGGATGACACCCATGCCGGGGTCGTTGGTGAGGAGGCGCTCAAGCTTCTGGGCCGCGAGCTCGGTGCCGTCGGCCACGGAAACCTGGCCGGTGTGGATCGAGCGGCCGATGCCCACGCCACCGCCATGGTGGATGGACACCCAGGTGGCGCCGGAGGAGGCGGCGGTCAGGGCGTTCAGCAGCGGCCAGTCGGCGATCGCGTCGGAGCCGTCCTTCATGGCTTCGGTCTCGCGGTACGGGGAGGCCACGGAGCCGGAGTCGAGGTGGTCACGGCCGATGACGATCGGGGCCTTGACCTTGCCCTCGGCGACGAGCTTGTTGAAGAGCAGGCCGGCCTTGTGGCGTTCGCCGTAGCCGAGCCAGCAGATGCGGGCCGGGAGGCCTTCGAACTCCACGCGCTCCTGGGCGGCGTCGATCCACTTGTGCAGGTGCTTGTTCTCCGGGAACAGCTCCTTGATGGCTTCGTCGGTGACGCGGATGTCTTCCGGGTCGCCGGACAGTGCCACCCAGCGGAACGGGCCGAGGCCCTCGCAGAACAGCGGGCGGATGTAGGCCGGAACGAAGCCGGGGAATTCGAAGGCGCGGTCGTAGCCGCCCTTGCGTGCTTCGTCGCGGATGGAGTTGCCGTAGTCGAAGGTCTCGGCGCCGGCGTCCTGGAACTCGACCATGGCCTGGACCTGGCGGGCCATGGAAGCCTGGGCCTTCTTGGTGAAGCCTTCCGGATCGGCCTCGGCTTCGCGGTGCCATTCGTCCACAGTGATGCCCTCGGGGAGGTAGGACAGCGGGTCGTGGGCGGAGGTCTGGTCGGTGACGACGTCGATGGTCAGCTCGCCGGCCTTGTGGCGGCGGAGCAGCTCGGGGAAGACCTCGGCAGCGTTGCCGACGTAGCCCACGGACCAGCCGCGGCGCTCTTCCTTGGCCTTCTGGACCTTGGCGATGGCGGTGTCCAGGTCGGTCTCGACCTCGTCCAGGTAGCGCTTGCCGACGCGGCGGCGCAGGCGGGACTCGTCGACGTCGACGATCAGGCAGGCGCCGTCGTTCAGGGTGACGGCGAGCGGCTGGGCGCCGCCCATGCCACCGCAGCCGCCGGTCAGGGTCAGGGTGCCGGCCAGCGGGCCCTCGGTGGAACCTTCGGCGGCGGGTGCCGGGTGGCGGCCCTCGGCAGCGAGCTTGTTGCCGACGGCGGCGAAGGTCTCGTAGGTGCCCTGCAGGATGCCCTGGGTACCGATGTAGATCCAGGAACCGGCGGTCATCTGGCCGTACATCATCAGGCCCTCGGCCTCGAGGCGGCGGAATTCGGGCCACGTTGCCCAGTCGCCCACGAGGTTGGAATTGGCCAGCAGCACGCGGGGTGCCCATTCGTTGGTGCGGAAGACGCCCACCGGCTTGCCGGACTGGACCAGGAGGGTCTCGTCCTTCTCCATGGTTTCCAGGGTGCGGGTGATGGCGTCGAACGCGGCCCAGCTGCGGGCGGCGCGGCCGGTGCCGCCGTAGACCACCAGGTCGTCCGGACGCTCGGCGACCTCGGGGTCCAGGTTGTTCATGAGCATGCGCAGCGGCGCTTCGGTCTGCCAGCTCTTGGCGGTGAGCTCGGTGCCGCGGGCAGCTTTGACCGGGCGGGCTCCGGTGGTGAAATCGGCGGGTGCCATGGAGGGCTCCTTCGTCTCTTGATGGGTGGTTTCGGGAAAGATCTTCTGTATCCAGTAGAGCCTGTCCGCAACGGCGGCGGAATGGCTTTTCTGGGGGTTGTGTCCGGGATTCCAGACTGGAACGGGAGGCTCGGGAACCTCGTCCGCCGTGCTGCCCGCCTACTGGGCCGGACGGCCGTAAATGCGGTTCGAGAGCTCGTCCGCCGCCTTCTGGATGCGGCCGGCGAGGGCCGGCCACTCCCCGGCGGCCACTTTGTCCTCGAGGAAGGTCACGGCGACTGCCGCCGTCGGCCATCCCACATGGTCCGTGACGGCGGCGGCGATCGAACCGAAGCCGGGCGTGACTTCGCCGTGTTCGGTGGCGTAGCCGCGCTGGCGGACCTGGTCCAGATGCGAGGAGAGCGCCGAGTACTTCATGATGGGCGATTCCATCTCGTGCCGGGCCGTGAATGCTGCCGCGTTCGGGTACAGCGCGCGGACCTGCGACTTCGGCAGCGCGGCCAGGATGGCGCGTCCGCTGGCGGTGAGGTGGCTGGGCAGGCGGACGCCGACGTCGGTCACCAGGGAGGGGCGGTTCTTGGCCCGCTCCTCCACGATGTAGAGAACGTCGCGGCCGTGCAGCACGGCGAGGTGCGCGCTCTCGCCGATGACGTCCACGAGGGACGCCAGCATGGGCCGGCCCAGCCGGGAGAGCGGCTCCTGCCGGGAGTAGGCGGAGCTGAGCTCAAAGGCGCTGATGCCCAGCCCGTAGCGCTGCTCCTCATGCAGGTGCAGCACGAAGCCGTTGGCCTCCATCACGCCCAGCAGGTGGTAGACGCTTGAGCGCGGCAGGCCCAGCGAGGTGGCAATGTTCGACGCCGCCATCGGGCCGCGGCGGGAAGCCAGCAGTTTGAGGATGCGAAGGGTGTTTTCGGCGGCCGGGACTTTGGAAGTGGCTTTGCCTGGCGCCAGCGGCTGTGCGGTCATGGTTCCTCTTGGAAGGGTATGAGTGTCCGGTATCCCGTACTTAAGCTTGCGCCGACCGCAAGAAAATGCGAAGGCCCGCCGGCCAATAGGTGTCTTGGATCCCGGACAACCGCGCGAATTCCCGGGCGCCGCCGTGAGCCATCCGGATGGTCAGCCTTTCCCGGGCCGCGCGAAACCGGCGTGCAGCTCACGGACGATGACGGTGCCGCTTCCCAGGAGTTCGGCCTTCGCCTTGGATTTGGCAAGCAGTTCCTCGGTGGGGTGACCGAAGATCTCAATGCTCTTCATGCGGATGAGCGGGGCAATCGGCGGGAATTTCGCGCCTGCGACGTCCATGTGGAACATCAATGACTCCACATCCTCGTGAAAGTGCAGGACGCTCATTTCCGTTCCGTCCTCGGTGAAGTGGACGGTATAGCCAAGGATCCGGGGTTCGTTTTCCTCCACGAACCGGGCCAGTGCGGCCATGGCGGGTTTGAGCTCCTCCAGCTTCCCGGGGAGGACCTCCGAGGTATCGAGGTACGCAATGAAGTCACCCATGACGCTGCTCCTTAATGCCGGCTGGCCGGGGAATCCCGACCCCTCAATTCTCCGACCGTCTGAGATGAAAGACACCAATGGCCCGTGAAACCAATCACAGGCCTCCGGAAAATGGTCTGCTGGTTAACGATCCCCCTCCCAATGACGAGAAGGTTATTCGCATGCAACAAGCACCAAGCGCCGCCGGAGCGGCCACGACCGGTGCGACGGCCGGCACTGTGGCGACCGCACTGAACCGAGGCCTCAACGTCCGCCACATCCGCTTCATGGCCCTCGGCTCCGCGATCGGCACCGGCCTGTTCTACGGTTCCGCGGCAGCAATCCAGAAGGCCGGCCCGGGAGTGCTCCTCGCCTACATGATCGGCGGCGCCGCCGTATTCATGGTGATGCGGGCCCTCGGTGAAATGGCCGTGCGGCACCCCGTTTCCGGTTCCTTCGGCCAGTACGCCAGCCGCTACCTCGGACCCCTGGCCGGCTTCGTGACCGGCTGGACCTACGTCTTCGAAATGGCGATCGTGGCCATCGCCGACGTCACGGCGTTCAGCATCTACATGGGCTTCTGGTTCCCGCAGGTGGACCGCTGGATCTGGGTCCTGGCCATCATCCTGTTCCTGGGTGCCATGAACCTGCTCAGCGTCAAGGTCTTCGGCGAACTCGAATTCTGGTTCTCCCTCATCAAGGTCTCCGCGATCATCGCCATGATCGCCGGCGGCGCCGCAATCATCGTGTTCGGCTTCCAGACCGGGGGCAGCAGCGTGGCTCCGGGCCTGGGGAACCTGGTCGACCACGGCGGCCTCTTCCCGAACGGTTTCGGCGGCATCCTGGCCGCGTTCGCCGTCGTGATGTTCGCCTTCGGCGGCATCGAAACGATCGGCATCACCGCAGGTGAGGCAGCCAACCCGAAGAAGGTCATCCCGCAGGCCGTCAACACCGTTCCCGTACGTGTCCTGCTGTTCTACGTCCTGACCCTCGGCGTGCTGATGAGCCTCTTCCCGTGGAACGAAATCGGCAACAACGGCAGCCCGTTCGTGCAGATCTTCGACGGCCTGGGCATTCCGGCTGCACCGCACATCCTCAACGCCGTGGTGATCACGGCCGCGCTCTCGGCCATCAACTCGGATATCTTCGGCGCCGGCCGGATCCTCTATGGCCTCTCCCAGCAGGGACACGCACCGGCCAGCTTCGGCAAGATCTCCCGGCACGGCGTCCCGTGGATGACCGTGGTGCTGATGGGCGGCATCCTGCTGGTGGGCGTGGTCCTCAATGCCGTGATTCCGGAAGACGTGTTCGTCATCATCGCCTCGATCGCCACCTTCGCCACGGTGTGGGTGTGGGTCATGATCCTGGCCTCGCACGTGGCCATGAAGCGGGAAATCGCCCGGAAGGGCCTGCCGACCTCGGAGTTCCCGTCCCCGCTGTGGCCTGCCGCGTCGGTGCTCACCATCGGGTTCATGGCCCTGGTGATCGTCATCCTGGGCGTTTTCGAGGACACCCGCGTGGCGCTCTACGTCGGCGGGGCCTGGCTTGTGCTGCTCCTTGTGGCCTACAAGCTCTGGGTGCGCGGCGGCGGACGCCAGCGCGCCGAACTGGTCGACGAGACGGCTGCGATCCCCGTGGTGAAGGAAAGCGAACTCGTTAAGTAGTCCCCCGCCGAGTTCACAGATGACGGCAGTGTTCCCAACAAACACTGCCGTCATCTGTCATTTCGCGGGAAAAGTTCGGCTTCCAGAACTTCCATCGCCTCCGGGAAGCCTGCGACTTCAACGCTGCCCCTGGTGGTCAGCAAATGCACCGAGCGGACATTACGGCCCAGATAAGGGACAGGGTTTCCGCCACCCTTTCCGGTGCCCGGATCCGACCTGCCGGAAACGAGGAAGGTGAAGGGCGGGTCACCCGGTGGCCGGGAAAACGCAGTCCGGATGAAATCCACGTTCGGCGGCCGGAATGACACGAATCCACGCTCCCAGTCCGTCCAGATGCCGCTCTTCGCGACGTCATTCGAGCGGATCCAGCACTCTGTTTGGCCGCGCCGCAGCATCTTCTTGAAGCGCCGCCTCGCGAGGGGGCGGCCCCACGGATGGGCCTCCAACACGGCGGCAAGCAACGACCCGAAAAAATCAGCGTCCATCGGGCGGATTCCTGTCACCAGCCGAGTCGATCGTGGCCATGCCACACTCTATTCCGCGCCGGACGGTTTGCAGCGCCCCTCGCGATCTTCAGTCCGCAAAGATCACCGCGCCGACCAGCCACCGTCCATGGTGTAGCTGGCGCCGGTGACCATGCCGGCGTCGGCGGAGGCCAGCCAGGCGGCCAGCGACGCAACCTCTTCCGGTTCCACGAGCCGTTTCACGGCGGCCTCGGTGAGCATCACCTTGGCGAGGACCTCGGATTCCGGGATGCCGTGCAGCAGCGCCTGATCCGCCAGTTGCTTCTCCACCAGCGGCGTGCGCACGTAGCCGGGATTGATGCAGTTGGACGTCACGCCCCGTGGCCCACCCTCCAGCGCCGTCACCTTGCTGAGCCCTTCGAGCCCGTGTTTGGCCGAAACGTACGCGCTCTTGAACGCCGACGCCCGGAGCCCGTGCACCGAGGACACGTTGATGATCCGGCCGAAACCCTGGGCATACATATGCGGCAGGGCGGCACGGATGAGCAGGAACGGCGCTTCGAGCATGAGCGCCAGGATGCGACGGAAGTCCCCGGGTTCGAACTCCTCGATGGGCGCCACCTTCTGGATCCCGGCGTTGTTGACCAGGATGTCGCAGTCGAGGCTCAGCCCCGCCAGCGCCTCCGTGTCCAGCAGATCCACGGCCCAGGCGGTGCCGCCGAGTTCGTCGGCCAGCGCTTCGGCCCCGGCGGGGTCGACGTCGGCCACCACCACCTTGGCGCCGCGGGCAGCGAACTCGCGGGCGCACGCGGCTCCGATGCCGCCGGCTCCCCCGGTGACCAGCGCCTTCCGTCCGCTGAGCGGGCCCGCACTCACGCTCCCGCCCCCTTCGCGGCGGGCAGGCCGTGGCGGCGGGCGTCGGCGTCGTCGATGTCCTCCAGTGCGACGCCGCGCGTCTCCCGCAAGGTCAGGACGACGACGGCGGTCACCGCGCAGGCGAGCAGCAGGTAGACCGCGGTTGGCAGCCAGGAGCCGGTGTCCTTGAGCCATTGGGTCGCCAGCAGCGGAGCAAGGGAGCCGGCGAAGATCGACGTGACCTGCGAACCGAGGGAGACGCCGGAGTAGCGCATCCGCGTGGGGAACAGCTCGGACATGATGGCCGGCTGGCCCGCGTACATGAAGGCGTGCAGGCACAGGCCGATCGTCACGGCCAGCACAATCACCACGGGGTTGAGGGTGTCGAACATCGGGAAGGCGAAGAACGGCCAGGCCGCCCCGGCCACCGCGCCGGTGAGGTATACGGGCTTTCGACCCCAAGCGTCGGCCAGCCGGCCCACCTGCGGGATGACCACGAAGTGCACCACATGGGCGATCAGCAAGGCCAGCAGCAGCGAGGAGGTGTCGTACTTGTGCACGCTCTTGAGGTAGACGATCGAGAAGCTCACCACGAGGTAGTACATGATGTTCTCCGCGAAGCGCAGCCCCATGGCCTGCAGGATGCCCTTGGGGTACCTGCGCAGCACTTCGCCGACGCCGTAGCTGACGGCCTGCTCCTTTTCCACCTGGGCTTTCGCCTCCAGGAAGATGGGCGCCTCGGTGACGTGGGTGCGGATGTAGTAGCCCACGAACACGATCACCGCGGACAGCCAGAACGCCACACGCCAGCCCCAGCTGAGGAAGTCGGCGCTGCTGAGTGTCTTGGACATGATGAACAGCACCAGGGTGGCGAGGAGGTTGCCCACCGGCACGGCTGCCTGTGGCCAGCTGGACCAGAACGCCCGCGATTTGTTGGGGCTGTGTTCGGCCACGAGCAGCACCGCCCCGCCCCATTCGCCACCGAGCGCGAAGCCCTGGATGAAGCGCAGCGCCACCAGCAGCGCCGGGGCCAGGTAGCCCAGTTCGGCGAAGCCGGGGAGGCAGCCCATGAGGAAGGTGGAGACACCAACAACAACGATGGTGAGCTGGAGGGTCGGTTTGCGGCCGAGCCTGTCGCCGATCTGGCCGAAGACGATGCCGCCCAGCGGCCGCGCCACGAAGCCCACCGCGTAGGTGAGGAAGGCCTGGATGACGCCGTCCAGCTCATTGCCGGTGCTGGGGAAGAAGTACTTGCCGAAAACCAGGGTGGCGGCGGTGGCGTAGAGGAAGAATTCGTACCACTCCACCACGGTGCCCACCATGGAGGCGGCCACGATCTTCCGCAAGCCTGTGCCTTTAGCCGTTTGGCCCGCCTCTGCCAGGGAGCGCTGTTCTACGCCCATGTCCAGCTCCTTTGTGTCCTCGTTGACACGTGCCGTGATCCACAACACGATTGACCCGTTGAGTCTTGCTGCACATTCCTCGCAACTCAATGGCCAAATCGGCACCGCACATGTGCAGAATTGCAGATATGAATCCGAATCCGGACGACCTCCTGGTCCTCCTGGCCGTGTCGCGCACCGGCAAATTCACGACGGCGGCCCAGCATCTGGGACTGAACCACACCACCGTCTCGCGCCGGATCGCCGCGCTGGAGAAGGCGCTCGGCGGACGGACCCTTGCCCGGGCCGCCGGCGGTTGGGAACTCACCGGGCTCGGCGCCGAAGCGGCCGCCGTGGCGGAGCGGATCGAGGCCGCGGTGGGCACGCTGGAAGGGCAGGACCGCGCGCCGGACCCGATTGCCGGCGTCGTGCGCATGACCGCGACCGACGGCTTCAGCGCGTACATCGCGGCGCCTGCCATCGCACGGCTGCGGAAGCAGCATCCGGGCCTGAGCGTGGAGATCATCACCGTGACGCGCAGGGCGCTGCAGCAGCGTTCCGGCCTGGACCTGGAGGTGGTGGTGGGCGAGCCGCAGGTGCACCGCGCGGAGTCGGTGCGGCTGGGGCAGTACATGCTGGGCATGTACGCGTCGCGGGATTACCTGGCGGCGCACGGCACCCCGCGCACGGTGGAGGAACTGGTGAAGCACCCGCTGGTGTATTTCGTGGATTCGATGCTGCAGGTGGATGACCTGGATGCCCCGCGGCGCCTGGTCCCCTCCATGCGGGACGGTGTGTCCTCGACGAACGTGTTCGTGCACGTGGAGGCCACACGTGCAGGGGCCGGGATCGGTTTCCTGCCGTGCTTCATGGCCGGGCGGCACGAGGACCTGGTGCGGCTGCTTCCCAAGGACTTCGCCGAGCTGCTCCCCTATTGGCTGGTGCTCCGCCCGGACTCGATGCGCCGCCCGGCCGTTGCCGCCGTCGTGCGAGCCTTGCAGGAGGAGACGGTGGCCCGGCGGGACGTACTGCTGGGGGCTTAGGTTTCTGGCCCGGCCGGCGTCGGCGCCTCTTCCGGCACCGCCGGATCGTGGCGGATCTCGGCGCCGCGGGCGAAGGCCCGGACCTGGGCGTCGTCCCAGATGTGCGCCGGCACCGCACCACCGAGGAGCTTGCGGGCCAGCTTCGGGTCGTCACCGAACGGAGTGTCGCTGCCTGCCATGATCATGTTGCCGTAGCGGCGGCCCTTGAGCATGGCGGGGTCGGCGATGATCATCGTGTGCGCGAAGGTGTCCGCGATGGTTGCTGCGTCCTGCCGGGCGTTCTTGAGGTCAGGGCTGTCGCCGGAGTTGACCACGTAGAGTCCGCCCGGTGCCAGGACATTCCTGGCGTGCGCGTTGAACTCGCGCGTGGTGAGGGCGCGCGGGGTGAAGGCCCCGGCAAAGACGTCGCGGATGATCAGGTCACGGCTCTGGGGTGTGAGGGTTTCGGTGACGGCCCGGGCCTCGCCCACCCGGATCCGGAGCAGCGGCGCCTTGGGCAGGTCGAACCAGCCGCGGACGTAGTCGGCCAGTTTCCCGTCCAGCTCCACCACCACCTGGCGCGCTTCCGGGTAGGCGGCGTGGACGTAGCGCGCCACCGAGCACGCCCCGCCGCCCAGGTGCAGCGCGCGCAATTTCGGGTTCTCCGAAGGGGGCCACACGGATTCCACCAGGGCGGCGATCCAGCGCATGTATTCGAAGTCCAGGAACAGCGGATCCGCGAGGTCGATGTGCGAGCTCATCACGCCGTTGACCTTCAGGAGCCAGCCGTTGGGGTTGTCCGGGTCGGCCACCAGTTCGCAGTCCCCGGTGTCGATGTAGTAGACGCCCTCCACCGGACCTTTCGGCCGGGCGCCGGCTGGAAGTTCGACGACGCCCCTCACTTGCCTGCCTCCGTTCGCCTGCCGGGCTGACCGACCGCGCCGTGCCATCAGCGGGGTCCTTGGTGAGTCATGGTTCCAAGACTAGTCCCCACTGGGAGAGTCCCCCGCCCCGTGGGAGGGACCAACAGTCCCTCCCACAACTGCGGCCTGCAAAATACAGTGAGCATCAGTTTCTTCCCTGCCAAAGGAATTCCCGTGATGCACAATTCTGCTGCCCAAAAGGTCGGACCGGCCCTTGCCACCCTGTTGATGCTCCTGACAGTGTTCGGTCCAATCTCCATGGACCTCTACCTCCCGGCGCTACCTGCTTTGACACAGGAGCTGGGTACAACCACCTCCGTAGCCCAGCTCACCGTGACGGCCTGCCTCATAGGCCTCGCGACCGGCCAGGTGATCGCAGGTCCTTTGTCCGACCGGTTCGGCCGGCGCAAACCGTTGGTCATTGGAGTCGCCGCGTTTGTGGTCGCGTCGGTGCTCTGCGCCGCCAGCCCGACGATCGAAACCCTGGTCCTGGCCCGCTTTGTCCAAGGCCTTGCCGGCGCCGTGGGAATCGTGATTTCGCAGGCCGCAGGCCGCGATGTGTACGAGGGCGGAACGTTGATCCGCTACTACGGCAGGCTCACCGTCATGGGCGGGCTTGCCGCGATCATCGGTCCCGTGATCGGCGGCCAACTCGTCCAGTTCACCAACTGGCGGGGCCTGTTCATCTTCCTTGCCGCCGTCGGCGCCGTGCTCCTGACGATGGCCTTGGTGATCTTCCGCGAAACCCTCCCGCCGGCGCAGCGGAGCAGTGGCGGGATGCGGCAAACAGGGCGGGACTTCCGCAGGCTCCTGTCCGACCGGCTGTTCCTTGGCGCGGTCCTCATCACGGGCTTCGTCTTCGCCGCGATCTTCGCCTACCTCGCCGGAGCCACCTACATCCTGCAAGGCGTCTACGGGCTGTCACCGCAGGGCTATGCGCTGGCCTTCGGCTTCAACTCTGCCGGCGTGATGCTCTTTGGTTTCCTCGGAGGCCGGGCCGCGGAACGCTGGTCGGAACGGGGAACCCTCATGATCGGGCTGTCCATGTGTGCACTTGGCGCACTGGGGCTGCTTGCGACCGGGCTCTTGGCGCTGCAGCTCCCGGCGATCGTCGCGTCGCTGTTCATCCTCGTGGCGGGCATGGCATTCGGCTCCGCCTCCACCACATCCCTCGCCCTGGCGGACTACCCTGAGCTCGCCGGCACCGCGTCCTCCCTGCTCGGACTCGCACGGTACGCCTTCGGCGGCATCGCCGCGCCACTGGTCGGGCTTGGCGGCTCACATGCCGTACTGCCGCTCGGCATCGTCACCGTTGCCTCAATAGCAATGGCGGTACTGTCCTTCATCGTCTTCGTGGGTCGCGAGCGGACGCAGCATCACGTCGCCCCGGAAGCCCGTGCAGCCGTTGAAGCCCTCCGGCAGGCAACCAGCGAGTAGACCGCTTGGATCTCCGGTCCTCCGGGGGCGCCGCGATCCAACGCACTTTCCGGGCCGCGGGTCCGCGCGGCTGTGGCGTGTGCCGTTCCAAGGAAGTCCTAGTTCCAGAATCCCTCGTGAGGGGCCGCTGCTTCTTCCTCGATATGCGGACCTGAGACTTCCGTGGGGCGGCCTCCGTCGGCAAAAACGAGCCGGCACGAGTGGGCCAGCGTAGGGTTCTCCGGATGGCCGCTGCCGGTGATTTCCAACAAGCCAGTCTCTGCCAGGCCATAAACCACCCGAGCTATGCCAGCCCAGTAGATTGCGCCGGCACACATGGCGCAAGGTTCACAGGAGGTGTAGAGGGTGTGGCTGGGAAGCTGGTCGTGCGGAATGGAACGCGATGCCAGGCGAACAAGGTTGGTTTCGGCATGGTTCGTGACGTCGTTCTCCGTGGTGACGCTGTTCTCAGCCTCAAGCACAATCTCTCCATCGCCATTGACGAGAATCGCACCAAACGGGTGGTTGCCGTTTGCCCTGGCGCTCCGGGATACCTCAATCGCGCGGCGGAGAAAGTCGATGTCGTTACGCATGTTCGTCCTGTCAGCTGCAGTTGTCATACACCCCACTCCCCGACGGCGGGACGCACCATCCGGATCTCCGGCAGTTCCTGCCACTCGGCCGGGAGGAGCTCCCGACCGCCGTCGGGCACGAAGCCGTTGCGTCGGTAGAAGGCCTGGGCGCGGGGATTGTCCTCAAGCACCCATAGGCCTCGGCGTCGCCTGCCTCAGCCGGGCGCAGCGTAAACGTCAAACTCACACCACCCTCGCGATCGCGAAGCCGTCCCAGCCCTTGGTTCCCACGGTCTGGATGGCGGTGGCGTCGAGCCTGGGGTCCTGGCCCATCATCTCCAGGGCCGCCGTGATTCCGGGGGCGTTGATCTCGTCCATGGAGTTGTCCAGGATGGCGCCCTCCCAGATGACGTTGTCCATGACGATCACGGTGCCGGGCCTGCCGAGCCGGATGGCCCAGTCGAGGTAGTTGGAATCGTTCTGCTTGTCGGCGTCGATGAACACGAAGTCGAACGCCTCCCCGTCGGCAAGCAGCGGCAGGGTGTCCAGCGCCGGCCCCACCCGGATGTCCACCTTGTGCCCCACTCCGGCGGCATCCACGTTTTTCCTGGCCACCTCAGCGTGCAGGGGAAGGTACTCGCAGGTGACCAGCCGGCCGTCGTCAGGCAGACCCTGTGCCATCCAGATGGTGCTGAAGCCGGCCAGCGTGCCGATCTCCAGCACCCGCTTCGCGCCGCTCAGCTGCACCAGCAGCTTGAGCAGCTTCCCGGCGTTGGGCGCCACCTCTATGGCCGGCATCCCGGCGTCGACGGCGGAGCGCAGCGCCCGGGCAAGCTCGGGACCCGGCCGCACGACGGCGGCGGACAAGTAATCTTCGACCTCTGCCCAGCCGTGCTGGACCCTGTGTTCGAACATGGCCCCCAGTCTGGCACCCGGGCCGCGGGCTGGGAAGGCCGCCCACATGGTGGAAGAGTGGATCCTGCCGACAATCGCGATTGCGCCCGGCCGGACCGGCCCGCGCGGGAAGGAGCAGCAATGGGAGCGCCACTGCCATACAAAACGCCAGGATCCCTGCCCGCTTTCACGGTGGAGTCCGCGTCATTCAAGGACGGGCACGCTTTGCCGCCGGCCCAAACCAGCGCGAGGCTGGGCGTCGCGGGCGGCAAGGACGAATCGCCCGGGCTCGCGTGGCGGGGCGCTCCCGAGGGAACCAAAGGCTACGCCGTCACCGTCTTCGACCCGGACGCCCGCGGCGGGTACTGGCACTGGGCCGTCGTCGGAATACCCGCCAGCACCGCATCCCTGCCGGCCGGCGCCGGCACCGCCGACGGAAGGCTGCTCCCCGGGGGCGCCTTCCAGTTGAAGAACGACGGCGGTACCGCCGGTTATCTGGGCGCCGCACCGCCCAGGGGGTCCGGACAGCACCGGTACGTCATGGCTGTCCACGCCCTCGACGCAGCGGATCTTGGCCTCAAGGCCGGTTCGCCGTCGTCGGCGCTGGGGCCGCTGCTGGACCGGCACACCCTGGCCCGCGCCACGATCACGGGGGTCTTCGAGCGGCGCTGAAGCCGCGTCCCGGCGCCCCGCCGGAAATGAGAGGATAGGGCCCATGGCACGACCCCGGAACCAGGCAGCCCGCCGTCTTGAGCTCGTCTCGGTGACGTCGAAGCTGCTGGTGGAACGGGGAGCGTCCGGTGCGCGCCTCACGGACATCGCCGAAGCCGCGGGCATCACCCCCGCCGCCGTGACCTACTACTACCCGAACCTGGTGCAGCTCTACGCCGAAACCTACGCCACGGCGACGCAGGAGTTCATCACTAAACGGCGCAAGCGCGTGGATGCGGCGGACGGCGCCGTCGCCAAGCTCACCGAATGCATCCGATTGGGCGTGCCCCGCAAAGGAAGTGGCTCCTATGCGGCCACGGTCCTGCTGGGCGAGCTTTCGGCGCTTGAGTCCCGGGAGCCATCCATCTCCGAATCCGGCCGTGCCTTCGACCAGGCGCAGTTGGAGCTGTTCGCCGAAATCCTCGACGCCGGTGTGGACGAGGGCGCCTTCACCCTCGTCCACAGCACCGCGGACACGGCCCGCGCCATCCTGGCGTTGGAGGACGGCCTGGCCCCCGGCGTCGTCAGCGGACGGCTCACCGCCGCGACGAACCTGCGGCTGGTGCTCACCATGACCGGCACGCTGGTGGGCGCCGGGCTCGGGCCCGCCTGACTTACGACGCCGGTGCTGCCGCCGCTTCCTTGCCCGGCACCGTTGCGCCCGGCACGGCGGCGTCCTGTTCAGCGGTGTCCTGTTCAGCAGCGTCCGGGCCGCCGTCGAAGTCCATTTCCGGCGTCGGGCGCTTGAATCCGCGGGTGAGCCAGAGCAGATAAGCGACGCCGAGCGCCAACCAGCAGCCGCCGATGGTGAGCGCCACCGGGTTCAGCTGGGTGAGCATGTAGACCGTGACGCAGGCTCCGAGCCCGGGGATGAGCACGTAGCCCACGACGCCGGCCGGCTGGCTGCGGCGGTGCCGGAAGAAGAACACGATCACGCAGATGTTGACGATCGTGAAGCCGGTGAAGGCTCCGAAGTTGATGAACGCCGTCGCCGTTTCCAGGGTGAGGCCAAGACCCACGAAGCACATGGCGCCGGTGGCGAGCAGGCAGTAGACGGGCGTGCGCGTCTTCCCGTTCAGGGCTCCGAACACCCGCCGCGGCAGCACGCCGTCGCGCCCCATGATGAACAGCAGGCGGCTGGAACTCAGCTGCACTGCCAGGCCGGAACCGAAGCCCGCGATGATCCCTGCGAGGTTGGTCCAGTCCGCAAATTCCTGCCCGCCCACCTGGATCGAGAGCGTGTAGCCGGCGATTTGAGGATCGTCGAACGCGCCGCCCGGGTGGACCAGCTGCATCAGGTAGGCGACGACGGCGGACAGGGAACCGCAGATCAGGATCACCAGCACCACGGCGCGCGGAATGTTCTTCTTCGCGTCCTTGGTCTCTTCGGAGAGCGTGGTGACGGCGTCGAAGCCCAGGAAAGAGTAGGCAGCCACAGCCGCGGCGCCCGCGACGCCGGGCAGGGTGCTGTTTTCGTTCCAGAGCGGGGCCGCGGACGATGCCGGCCGCTCACCGGCCAGGTAGACGATGCACGCCGCCGCGAACAGCAGCACCAGGAACATCGCCGCACCCGCCAGGACCTTGTTGATGCGGTCGCTGAGCACCACACCCATGATGTTGATGCCGGTGGTGAGGCCTGCGTTGATGAGCATCCAGACCCACACCGGGATGCCCGGAAACTGGGCGTTGAGGTAGATCGACTGGACCAGCCACGCCACCATGGGCAGGAACAGGTAGTCCAGCAGCACGCTCCAACCGGCCAGGAAGCCGACGGGTGCGCCGATCAGCTTGCGGGCATAGAAGTAGGCCGAACCGGACATCGGATAGTGGCGGGACATCTTGGCGTAGCTGAGGGTGGTCAGGAAGATCGCCGCCGTTGCCAGCGCGAAGGCGGTGGGCGCCGTGCCCCCGCTGGCAGCAGCGATGACGCCGAAGATCACCATCACCAGGCTCGGCGCCATGTAGGAGACGCCGAAAGCGACCACGGAGGCCAGCGAAAGTTGCGGCTTCAGGGCCGCCGGCTGGGTGCTCACTCGGCGGCCCGGATGCCCGCGGCGGAACCGACGCCGCCCGCGCCCCGCTCAAGGACGGAGCCCGCGGGGCGCAGTTCATCAGGGGTCTCGCGCGACACCGCGGGACGCCAGCTGCCGGGCTCGATCCGGCCGTTGTAGAGCGGGAGTTCCAGCGGCGAATCGTCTTCCTGGAAGTGCGACCACGGCCAGGAGTCCCCGCCGGTGCCGAAGGTGCGCGCGGCGCCGACCCGGTTGAAGTCGATGACGCTGATCAGTGTGGCGTCCTCCGGCCCGGCGGCCTCGACGCGGACTTCGCCTTCGGGGTCGATAAGCAGCGACTTGCCCAGGGCGGTCGGCGAGGCGCCGTTCACGCTGGCCACCCACACCTGGTTGACGATCGCGTTCGCCACATTGATGGGCACTTCCTGGGCCCGGCCCGTCGTCGGGGTCTGCACCAGGTTGACTATCAGCTCGGCGCCCATCCAGGCCAGGTGCCGGGAGTGCTCGGGGAACCAGGAGTCGTAGCAGATCGAGAGGCCGATCCGGCCGCGGCCGGGCATATCGAACACCACGAACTCGCGTCCGACGCACATCGGCTCGTAGGGACGCCAGGTGAAGATCTTGCGGTAGCTGGCCACCAGTTCGCCGTCCGGGCTGTACACGACGGCGGTGTTGTAGACGTTGCCGTCCTCGCCCTTCTCCAGGACTGTCCCGGGAATCAGCCAGATGCGCAGTTCCCGCGCCAGCGCGGCGAGCGCCTCGCCGCGGGGTCCGTCGAGGGGTTCGGCGTAGCTGCCGTAGTACTCCTCCAGGCTCATGGATTCCATGCCGAGGGAGCAGAGGTGGAGTTCGGGGTAGATCACCAGCTCGGCTGCATTGGGGGATTTCATCCGCAGGCGGAGGCCTTCGGCGAAGGATTCGAAGGACTCGGCGGGGGCTTGGACCAGCGCAAGGCGCAGGTAACGGCTCATGGTTGTCTCCTTGGCAGCGGCGGCAATGGAAGGGGATCCGTCCACAACGCGCGATGAACCACCTGATTCGTATTGGGCAACACATCAGTTGTGGCATGGCTCACGTCATTGATTATTTAAAGTTTCTTTAACAAACACGAAGCTGTCAATCCCACACTGGAGGCCGCGGGTCCGGCAAAGGGCAGCAAAAAGGCGGCCCGCTCTTGGTGCGGGCCGCCTGTGGCGAAGCTGTTCGGGACGGGTCCTTTCCAGGAGTCCTCCTGTCAGGAGTCCTGTGCGGAGATGGCGTCCTCGAGCCGCTCGATCTTCCCGGTGATTTCCCCGGAGTAGCCGGGGCGGATGTCGGCCTTGATGACCAGGGACACCCGGCTGCCGTACTTGCCAACGGCTTCGGTGGCGCGCTTGACGACGTCGAACACCTCGTCCCATTCGCCCTCGATCGTGGTGAACATGGAATCGGTCCGGTTCGGCAGGCCGGAATCCCGGACGATCTTCACGGCCTCGGCAACGGCGTCGTGCACGGAGGCATCAGCGGCAGCGGAACCTTCGGCGGGCTGCCCGGACGGGGCTACGGAAAATGCGAGCAACATGGGCCAAGTCTTTCATGGCATGCCATGTCACAAAAAGCGTCCGCAGCACCAGATCGGAGGTTCGCGGCGGCTGCGTTGCTAATCTGGGCAGCATGAGCCTGCCCCCAGAACGGAAGCCGCTTCGGGCCGATGCCGCCCGGAATGTGGACAAGATCATCACTGCGGCGAGGCAGTGCTTCCGCGAGCTGGGCCCGGATGTGCCCCTGCAGACCATCGCTTCGACTGCCGGCGTCGGCCCGGCCACTCTGTTCCGGAACTTCGCGGACAAACAACAGCTCGTCCTCGCTGCGCTCTCCCGCCAACTGAGGCTCCATGTGGACCCGGTGGCCGAGGAGGCCCTGGCCGGAATGGACGCGGCGAAGGGACTCATCCAGGTGATCGACGCCGTCGTCATGGTTGCCAGCGAAGACGCCAACCTGCTGGGCGCGGTCGCCGGAAGGCGCAGCCTGCTGATGGGGATCACGGGCGGGCTGGTCGATTCCATGGCCGTCCTGCTGGCGCGCGGCCAGGGGCAGGGCTCACTGCGCAAGGACATCACGATCGAAGACATGATCCGGCTGGTAGCCATGCTGATCGGCTCCGTGGACACCATGGAACCGGGTTCGAATGCCTGGGAACGGCCGGTTGCCCTGATGGAAGATGCGATCCGCACCGAACGGCCCGGCCGGCCGCTGCCGCCGCAGACCCCGATCCCGGGCGTCTTCCTCTAGCTTTCCCTTGGAAGGGATCGGCGCCCGCCGCCAGCCCGCTTCCTCTTTCCCGGCTGGGGTTCAGCTCGCCGCCCGTTGGTGCTCAAATGGGAGGGTTAGACCGGCTGCCCGAGTCCGACCACGGCCTCGGCCATTTGGAAGGAAGCACATGTCTGATCCCCAGGAAGCCGCCGCGGACAGCGTGACATCGCACGGCAGCGAGAGCGAGAACCCCGCGATCCCTTCGCCACAGCCGAAGCGGCACAGGCCCCGGACGAACGCCGATTGGTGGCCGAACCAGCTCGACCTCTCGGTGCTCCACACCCACCACCCGGCAGGGAATCCGCTCGGGCCGGGGTTCAGCTACCCGGATGAGTTCCGGAGTCTCGATGTCGATGCGCTCAAGCAGGACATCGTCGACGTGCTGACTACCTCGCAGGACTGGTGGCCCGCGGACTTCGGCCACTACGGCGGGCTGATGATCCGGATGAGCTGGCACGCGGCCGGCACCTACCGTGTCCACGACGGCCGCGGCGGCGCCGGCGACGGCAGCCAGCGGTTCGCGCCGCTCAACAGCTGGCCCGACAACGCCAATCTCGACAAGGCCCGGCGGTTGCTGTGGCCTGTGAAGCAGAAGTACGGCCAGAAGATTTCCTGGGCGGACCTGCTCGTCCTCGCGGGCAATGTGGCGCTGGAGTCCATGGGGTTCAAGACTTTCGGATTTGCCTTCGGCCGCGAGGACGTGTGGGAACCCGAGGAGATCTTCTGGGGACCTGAAGACACGTGGCTGGGCGACGAGCGCTACATCGGTGAAGGCAAGATGGCGCCCAACGTCGGCGCTACCGAGATGGGACTGATCTACGTCAACCCGGAGGGCCCCATGGGCAATCCCGACCCCGCCGCGGCCGCAGCGTTCATCCGGGAGACGTTCGGGCGCATGGCGATGAATGACGAGGAAACCGTCGCCCTGATCGCCGGCGGGCACACCTTCGGGAAGACCCACGGCGCAGGCGATGCCGACGGGCACGTCGGCCCGGAGCCGGAGGCGGCCGCCTTGGAGAACCAGGGCCTGGGGTGGCTCAGCAGCTACGGTTCCGGCAAGGGAGGCGACACGATCACCTCGGGGCTGGAGGTGACCTGGACGGACCGGCCAACCCAGTGGAGCAACCGCTTCTTCGAAATCCTCTTCGGGCACGAGTGGGAGCTCACCAAGAGTCCGGCAGGCGCCAACCAGTGGGTCGCGAAGGACGCCGAAGCGATCATTCCGGACGCCCACGACCCGCAGAGGAAGCACCGGCCCACAATGCTCACCACGGACCTCTCACTCCGCGTCGACCCAAGCTACGAGCAAATCTCGCGGCGGTTCCTGGAAAACCCCGACGAGTTCGCGTTGGCCTTCGCCAAGGCCTGGTACAAACTGCTGCACCGCGACATGGGGCCGGTGGGACCGCACCTGCTCGGACCCTGGGTTCCCGAACCGCAGCTATGGCAGGACCCGATCCCGGCGGTCGAGCACGAGCTGATCGACGAACAGGACGCCGCTGCCCTCAAGACCCGGCTCCTGGATTCGGGACTCTCCCTCCGCGAGCTCATCAACACGGCATGGGCAGCCGCGTCCACGTTCCGCAAGACCGACAGGCGGGGCGGAGCCAACGGGGCCCGCATCCGGCTGGAGCCCCAGCGCAGCTGGGAGATCAACCGGGCCGGACAGCTCGATGCCACCTTGCAGGCGATCGAGTCGGTGCAACAGGAATTCAACGCCGCGATGAACGGGGGCAAGAAGGTGTCCCTGGCCGACCTGATCGTGCTGGGCGGCTGCGCGGCGGTGGAGAAGGCCGCCAGGGATGCCGGCGTCGAGGTGGCCGTGCCGTTCACCCCGGGCAGGGCCGACGCGTCCCAGGACCAGACCGACGTCGAATCCTTCCAGTACCTCACACCGCGGGCCGACGGGTTCCGCAACTACGTGCGTCCCGGCGAGGAGCTCCAACCGGAAACCCTGCTGGTCGACAAGGCGTACCTGCTCGACCTCTCCGCGCCGGAGATGACGGTGCTCGTCGGCGGCATGCGGGCCCTCGGCGCCAATCTCGGCGGTTCGCCGCACGGTGTCCTGACCGGGCGGCCCGGTGTACTGACAAACGATTTCTTCGTCAACCTGCTCTCGCCGGGCACCCAGTGGAAAGCCTCGGAGTCGGAGGAGGGCGTCTTCGAGATCCGGGATGTCTCCACCGGCGAGACTAGATGGACGGCCACCGCCGTCGACCTGATCTTCGGCTCCAACTCCCAGCTCCGGGCGCTGGCCGAGGTTTATGCCAGCAGCGATGCGCGGGAGAAGTTCGTCCGCGACTTCGTGGCTGCCTGGGCGAAAGTCATGGAACTGGACCGTTTCGACCTCCGCTGAGCGGTGCTCTTCCGGGCCGGCCGCGGAAGCGGGCGCCTGCTCAGCCCCAGCCGAGCAGGCGCAGTCCCGCGGCCGCCGCCGCACCGACGATCACCACCACGAGGAACGGCGCACGGAGCCACAGCGCGACGGCGGCCGCGACGAGGGCGCCGATCCGGGCATCGAAGGCAAGGGACTGCCCCGAGGCAAAGGCATTGACCACCGTCAGGGAAGCCAGCAGACCGATGGTCATGGTGCCCGCGATGTGCATGGTGCGCGGGTTCTTCAGCAGGCTGCGCGGCACGAAATAGCCGGCCAGTTTGGTGGCGTACGCCAGGACGCAGGCAGCCAGGATCCAGGGCCAGAGATTCATTCCGCCTCCCCTCTGTCGTGGCGGTGCGCGTAGGGATCGATATCCGGCTCCAGCCCTTCATCGCTGCGGGCGTGGCTGAGCCAGCCGAAGACGCCGGCCACCGCGGCCGCCACCAGGATGGGCACCCCGGGCGGCACGAACGGCACCGCCAGCAGCGTCGCGACGGCGCAGACGACGGCGATCGCCCACGGCTCGCGGCCCTTCAGGCGGGGCCAGAGCAGGGCGAGGAAGGCGGCGACAGCAGCGCCGTCGAGCCCCCATTGCTTCGGGTCCCCCAGCGCGTCCCCGGCGAGCGCGCCGACGGCGGTGAACAGGTTCCAGAGGACGTAGATCCCGACTCCGGCGCTCCAGAAACCGCGGCGCTGTTCGTCCGGCTCGGACTGGCCCGACGCCGTTGCCGTGGTTTCGTCGATGCTCAGCTGGGCCTGGAGGTACTTGAGCTTGCCCTTGGGCAGCAGCAGCGCGTTCATCTGCATGCCGTAGATGCCGTTCCGCAGGCCGAGCAGGGCGGCCGCGGTCATGGCGGCAACGCCGGAACCGCCGCCGGCCACCACCCCGATGAACGCGAACTGCGAACCGCCGCTGAACATGATCAGGCTCAGCGCCATGGTCTGCCAAAAATCGAAGCCGGACGCCGAGGAGAGGGCTCCGAAGGAAACCCCGTAGAGCCCCGTGGCGATGCTGATGGAGAGGCCGACCTTCACGGCCGGGGATTCGAGCAACTTCGGGGGCATGCCTTCATGCAACCACAGCCCCGCCGGGCACCCTAACCACGGTCCCTCGGCCCGTTTTTGGTTCAGCATATTGAACTGCGTTCAGCATGGTGTTAGCGTGGCTGGACGAATCCAAGGAGGAACCGCATGCGCATTGCCCGTCTCCAGACTCCGTCGGGGCCCACCCACGCCGTATTGCAGGGGGAACGCTGGGAGCACATCGAGGACCCTTTCGCGGAGGAGTTCGCCTTCACCGGCGCATCCACGGCGGCTGACGACGCCGAACTCCTCGCGCCGGTGCGGCCCGCCGTGCTCCTGGGCATCGCGCAGAACCTGGGCAACAACAGCCATCCGCTCCCCATCCAGGCCTGGCACAAGTCCGTGCACACGGTCGCGGCGCCGGGCGCCGACATCGTGGCGGTGCGCGGAGCGGGCACAGTGAACATCGAAGGCGAGCTGGCCGCAGTGATCGGCAAGCGCGCGGAGAACCTCACGCTGGAGAACGCCCTGGAACACGTACTGGGCTACACGGTGGTCAACGACGTCACCAACGTGGAGCAGAACCAGGCGGACGAGAAGATGTTCCAGGGCAAGGCGGGCACCAACTACACCCCGCTGGGTCCGTGGATCGAAACCGAGCTCAAGGACCCGGACGACGTGGCCACCACGGTGACCATCAACGGCGAAACCAAGGCCAAGTCCGGCTCTTTCAACCTTTCCTCGTCGGTGGCCGCGTGCCTGGTGTACGCCACCCGCTGGCTCACCCTGGAACCCGGGGACGTCGTCATGACCGGGGCACCCAACACTTTCGTGGCCGTGCAGCCCGGCGACCTCGTTGAGATCACGCTGGACGGGATAGGGACGCTCGCCAATACGGTCTTCTAGCCCAACTGACTGGGCGACGCCGACTCAACCACAGGCACCGGCGTGTAGACGATCAGCTTGAGCGCCGGAGCGTCGGCCAGGGTGAGCTGGTGGTGCTCGTAGACCTCGGTACCGCCGTCGGGACGGTTGAAGGAACGCGTGCGGGGCGTGAAGCCGCGGATGCCGTGGGCCTCCCACTGGGCCCGGAACTCGGGGCTGGCCTGCAGCAGCCCGGCCACCAGGCTGGCCTTGCGGGCGTCCTGGATCCGGGACCCGGTCTCGGCCCGGAACTCGGCCAGAAACTGGGCGCTGGTCTGTTCCCAGTCGGGCAGGAGCGCCCGGACCGCCGGGTCAGTGAAGACGAGCTTCAACAAGTTCCGCTCCGCCCCGGAGACCTCCAGCACCCTGGGGAAAAGGGCACTGTAAGCCTGGTTCCACGCCACGATGTCCCAATTGCCCTCCAGAGCCAGCGCAGGGTTGGGATCGATGGCGTCAAGGAGCCGCTGCACGTGCTCAGTGGTTTCTGCATTTCCCGGCCCGGGAGCCGGCAGAGCGTAGCCGAAGGGCGTGAACAGGTACCGCTCCCCCGCCGCATCCAGCCGCAGCACGGTGGCCAACGAGGCCAGCACCTCGCGGGAGGGATTGACCTTGCGGCCTTGCTCCAGCCAGGTGTACCAGGTGACCGAGATGGCGGCCAGGAACGCCACCTCCTCCCGGCGCAGCCCCACCTCCTTGCCCCGGGTGGCCTGCGGCAGCCCATAGCTGCTGCGCACCGCCTCGCGGCGACGCGCGGCCAGGAAGTTTCCGAGTTCCTTGCGCCACGCTTCGGTTTCTGTCACCTGTGCCTCCTCATTTCCGACGCGGAGCCAATTCTAGTACTGCCACTACCAGTATTGACGCCGTCTTGGTGCCAGGGTTATCCGCGCGAGAGACTGGGGAACATGCCTGCATACCGTTCACGCACTGTCACCCATGGCCGCAACATGGCCGGAGCCCGCGCACTGCTGCGCGCCTCCGGCGTCGCCAACTCCGACATCGGCAAGCCGATCATCGCCGTCGCGAACTCCTTCACCGAATTCGTGCCCGGCCACACGCACCTCGCCCCCGTGGGCCGGATCGTCTCCGACGCGATCCTCGCCGCCGGCGCCGTGCCGCGCGAGTTCAACACCATCGCCGTGGACGACGGCATCGCCATGGGCCACGGCGGCATGCTCTACTCGCTGCCGTCCCGCGACCTGATCGCCGACTCCGTGGAGTACATGGCCAACGCACACTGCGCCGACGCCCTGGTCTGCATCTCCAACTGCGACAAGATCACCCCCGGCATGCTCATGGCCGCTCTGCGCCTGAATATCCCCACCGTGTTCGTCTCCGGCGGTCCCATGGAGGCCGGCCGCGTGACCCTGACGGACGGTTCCGTCCGTTCGCTGGACCTGGTGAACGCGATCGCCGACGCCGTGGACGAGTCCATCTCCGACGAGGACATCAACCTCATCGAAGAGAACGCCTGCCCCACCTGCGGTTCCTGCTCCGGCATGTTCACCGCCAACTCCATGAACTGCCTCACCGAGGCCATCGGCCTCTCGCTTCCGGGCAACGGTTCCGTCCTGGCGACGCACACCGCGCGCAAGGCGCTGTACGAGAAGGCCGGTTCCACCGTCGTCGAACTCGTCAAGCGCTACTACGACGGCGACGACGCCTCCGTGCTGCCGCGCTCCATCGCTACCGCCAAAGCCTTCGACAATGCCATGGCCCTGGACATCTCCATGGGCGGCTCCACCAACACCATCCTGCACCTGCTGGCCGCAGCCCAGGAGGCCGGCGTGGATTACGGCCTGGCCGAGATGGACGCCAAGTCCCGCCAGGTTCCCTGCCTGGCCAAGGTGGCCCCGAACGTCGCCAAGGACAAGACCTACTACATGGAGGACGTGCACCGCGCCGGCGGCATCCCCGCGCTGCTGGGTGAGCTGAACCGCGGCGGCCTCCTCCACAAGGATGTCCACTCCGTGCACTCCGCCGACCTGGACGGCTGGCTGGACGACTGGGACGTCCGCGGCGGCAAGGCCACCGAGGAAGCGCAGGCCCTGTGGCATGCGGCTCCCGGCGGCGTCCGCTCCTCCACCGCATTCTCCCAGTCGAACGAGTGGACCTCCCTGGACACCGACGCCGAGGGCGGCTGCATCCGCTCCGTGGAGCACGCCTACTCCAGGGACGGCGGCCTGGCCGTGCTGCGCGGCAACGTCGCGGTGGACGGCGCCGTGGTGAAGACCGCCGGCGTGGACGAATCGATCTGGACCTTCGAGGGCCCGGCCGTGGTGTGCGAGTCCCAGGACGAGGCCGTGGAGAAGATCCTGAACAAGACCGTCAAGGAAGGCGACGTGGTGGTCATCCGCTACGAAGGCCCCAAGGGCGGTCCGGGCATGCAGGAAATGCTGTACCCGACGTCGTTCCTCAAGGGCCGTGGCCTCGGCAAGAAGTGCGCCCTCATCACGGACGGCCGCTTCTCCGGCGGCACCTCGGGCCTGTCCATCGGGCACATCTCCCCGGAGGCTGCCTCCGGCGGGACGATCGCCCTGGTGGAAGACGGCGACATCATCCGCATCGACATCCCCACCCGGTCCCTGGAACTCCTGGTGGACGCCGCGGAGCTGGATGCCCGGCGTGAACGCCTCGAGGCCACCACGGGCTACCACCCGGTGAACCGTGAGCGCGAAGTCTCCGCCGCCCTGCGCGCCTACGCGGCCATGGCCACCTCGGCTGACAAGGGAGCAGTGCGCGACGTCGATTCCCTCTATCGCCTGACCTCGCCGCAGCCTGTGGCCAACTAAGCCCGGTCATCCGACTGACAGTCAAGGCCGTTTTGAGCGTTCAAAACGGCCTTGACTGTCAGCTGGTCGGGTTAGGACTCGCTCACCTGCGCCAGCACCTGGGCCGGCTTGTTCGTGGTGATTTCGTGGACGCCCAGGCCCTGGCAGAGTGCCACGTCCCGCTCCGTATCCACGGTCCACACCCGGAAGCGGCGTCCCGACTCGAGCCAGCGCTGCACGGTGCGGGCATGCTTGCGGACGTAGTCGATCCCCGGCCCGGCCAGCCCCACCTCGCAGTCGTCCAGGATCCGCTCCCCCTCCAGCTGGGCAGCCTTCATCACATTGGCCACCGCGCCCCCCGTGATCCGGCCGAGGCCCAGCTCCTCGCGCACTTCCTCCACGCTC
Source organism: Curtobacterium sp. LFS079 (assembly GCF_047977865.1). Classification (NCBI taxonomy): domain Bacteria; kingdom Bacillati; phylum Actinomycetota; class Actinomycetes; order Micrococcales; family Microbacteriaceae; genus Curtobacterium; species Curtobacterium sp. LFS079. The sequence goes on along the minus strand of NZ_JBFPFO010000003.1, from coordinate 201,843 downwards.
ACATCGTCCACCAGCTGGCAGATGTGCCGGGCCGGAACGAACTGCAGCAGGTGCTTCACGGAGTCCGGGCTGAAGCTCATGAAGGAGACCGTGATGTTGTCCAGCCGCGAGCTTTCCGCATCCCAGCCCTCCCGGACCAGGAGTTCCAGCAGCCGGTCCTCGAGCTTGAGCTGGTACGGGCTGGGGTGCTTGAGCTCGATCGCAAGCCCGATCTCCCGGCCGGCCCCGCGCAGCAGGTCCAGCAGTTCGGGCAGGGTCAGGAACTGCTCGGAAATCCCGCCGTATTCGTCGGGAATCCGGGCGCCCTTCCACGAAGAGAAGTCCAGGGTGCGCAGTTCGGCCAGGTCCTTCTCGGCCACCGGCCCGGTGCCGTCGGAGGTGCGGTCCAGGTTCGCGTCGTGCAGCAGCACCAGGTGCTGGTCCCGGCTGAGGTGGATGTCGCACTCAACCCCGTCCGCGCCGTCGGCGATCGCCTTCAGGTACGCGGCGCGCGTGTGCTCGGCGAAAACGGCGCTCGCCCCGCGGTGCGCGTAGACCAGCGGCCGCCGCAACGGAGCTGCGTTTTCCGAGGAGTCGCTCTCGGGTGCCTCGATAGTCATGCTGACACGGTAGCCCACCGGCCCGGCGGACACGGGGCTACGCTGGGCACATGCAGGTGAACTCTGAACAAATCCCGACGCCGGAGCGGACCCGCGCCGATAACCCGCCGGAAACGCCGCGCACCGGCGGGGCGTCCGCCGTCGGGCATCCCGCCGCCGTGTCCGCGAGCGACGCCGCCAAGGCCGCGGCGCTGCGCCGGATGAAGAGCGTGGCGCTGGCGCTGCTGATCGGCATGGCGGTGGTGTTCACCGTGGCGTTCGCCCTGCAGAAGCAGCACACGTGGATGGAATACGTGCGGGCCGCGGCCGAGGGCGGCATGGTGGGCGCGCTGGCGGACTGGTTCGCGGTGACGGCCCTGTTCAAGTATCCGATGGGCCTGAAGATCCCGCACACCGCCATCATCCCGCGGCGCAAGGACCAGATCGGCGAGTCGCTGTCCGACTTCGTGGAGAGCAATTTCCTCTCCGAGCAGGTGGTGAAGGACAAGCTGGCCAGCGTGGACATCGCGCGCAAGGCCGGCGAGTGGCTGCGCTCCCCCGGCGGGCCCGAGCGCGTGGCCAAGGAAGGGTCCGCGCTGATCCGCGGCGCGTTCACGGTGTTGAACGACGACGACGTCCAGGCCGTGATCGAGGGCATGTTCCGCAAGCACGTGCTGACTCCGCCGTGGGGACCGCCCGTGGGCCGGATGGCGGAGCGGATCTTCGCCGAGGGACACCACCACAGGCTGGTGGACCTGCTGGTTGACCGGGCCGCGGACTGGGTGGCGGCCAACCACGCCACCGTGAACCGGCTGGTGTCCGACCGTTCGCCGCTGTGGGTGCCGTCCTTCCTGGACGACATGGTGGGCGACAAGGTCCACACCGAGCTGTCCAAGTTCATCCGCGCAGTGCAGGAAGACCCGGACCATCAGGTGCGCCTTTCGATCGACACCTACCTGACCGAACTGGCCTACGACCTGCAGCATGATCCGGCGATGATTGCCAGGGCCGAGGGAATCAAGGCCCAGATCCTCGGTGACCCGGAGGTCCGCGAACTGGCCTCCCGCACATGGGGCACCATCAAGAACGCGCTGCTGAACGCCGTCGACGATCCGGACTCGGAGCTCAGCCTGCGCTTCAAGTCCGCGGTGCGCGACTTCGGCACCCGCCTGGTGGACGACGCCGAACTGGCCGAAAAGGTGAATGCCTGGATCGGCGATGCCGCCGGGTACCTCGTGAACACCTACCGTTCGGACATCGCCGGGGTCATTTCGGACACGGTGGCGCGCTGGGACGCCGAAGAGACGTCACAGAAGATCGAGCTCCAGGTGGGCAAGGACCTGCAGTACATCCGCATCAACGGCACGGTGGTGGGCGCCTTGGCGGGGCTGGCCATCTTCACGGTGGCGCATTTGGTGTTCGGCTAGGCGCCGACCGAGCGGCCCTAGCGAACGGCACGGCTCAGGCGAACGGCGCGATCTCCACGCCGGCGTCTTCCAGGCCTTTCCGCACCGCGGCCGCCAGTTCCACCGCACCCGGGGTGTCGCCGTGGATGCACAGGGAGTCGGCCCGGACGCGGAGCACGGAACCGTCCACGGCCTCCAGTTCGCCGTGGCTCGCAAGGCGCACTGCCCGCTCGACCACCTTGCCGGCGTCGTGCACCACGGCGCCTTCCTGGGAGCGCGGCACCAGGGTGCCGTCCGGGAGGTAGCCGCGGTCCACGAAGGCTTCATGGAACACGGGGTGGCCCACCTCGCCGGCGAGCCGCAGGAACGCGGACCCGGGCAGGCCGAGCACGGGCAGGCCGGGATCGTAGGCCTGGATGGCGGCGACCACGGCTTCGGCCTGGTCCGTGTCGTGCACGATCCTGTTGTACAGCGCGCCATGCGGTTTCACGTAGTCCACCGAAGCGCCCACCGCGTGCGCGATCCCGTCGAGAGCGCCCAACTGGTAGAGCACGTCGCCGTAGAGCTCATCGAAGGACATCTCCATGCTGCGCCGGCCGAAGCCGTGCAGGTCCCGGTAGCCGACGTGGGCGCCCACGCGGACGTCCAGTTCGAAGGCGGCGCGGCAGCTGTCCAGCATGGTCACCGGGTCCCCGGCGTGGAAGCCGCACGCCACATTGGCGCTGCTGACGATCCGGAAGATCGCGGCGTCGTCGCCCATGGTCCAGGAGCCGAGGCCCTCCCCCAAGTCAGCGTTCAGGTCCATGGTTTCCTTCCGTAAGGGTCTTGTTTTCAAAAGGGGTTGCGTCCGCCAGCAGTCCGCCGGGAATGGTGTCCGGCAGCGGCCCGAAGGCGTGCTTGGCCGAGGCCGCGACGGCCCGCCCCATCATCAGGTTCCCGCCGCCACCCACCACGGCGCCCACGCCGAAAGGCAGTGCCCGGCCCAGAAATGCGGTGCCCTGGCGCTTCAGGAGGTTGCGGAGGAAGGCCCGCTGGATGGCGTCCCTGACCATGCCGAAACTGCTTCCGGGCATCTTCCTGCTGAGCGTCTTGCCCCAGGCGTGGGTGACGCCCTTGCCGCGGCCGCGGCTTTGTCCGCTGAATGCTTCAAGCAGCGCCGTGCCCTCCTCGCCGAGCATGATCGCCATGACCATGGTGCGGGCGCGGTCCGGGTCCGTCAGGTGGATGCCGTGCAGCTCGGCGAGCGAGGCGGCGTACAGGGCGGTCGCCTCCAGGAAACCGACGGTGGCCAGCCCGGACAGACCCAGCGAGGCCACCGTTCCCAGTCCCGGCACGACGGCGGTGGCCCCCACGGCGGCTCCCCCGCCTGTGACTGCGAGCAGGTAATCCCGCTCCAGTTTGGCGGCTAGCTGCGCTGCCGTGGCGTGCGGGTGGCGGCGGCGCAGGCGCCGGAGGTTGGCAAGGACGAGTGGCCGCTGCACCTCCACGGCGCGCAGCAGCACGCTGTGGACGCCGGGCTTGGCATTGCCGTGCTCGTCGAACACCGCGTTGTGGACGGTCTCCTGGGCAATCCTGACAGCCGGGTTGGGACGCTTCGCCATGCTCACCTCCGCCTCGGAATGGGTTGCGGTCCTCCGCCCAAGCGTACCGGTCCGGCGTAGACTGGAAACCGTTCACAGGGACCGGTCCAAGCCAGGACAGGAAGTATCCGGAATGAAAAAGAACAGCAACCTGAACGACGTCAGGCACCACAGCGACGCACCCGCCGAAGGCGAAACCGAGGGTTGGGTTCCGCACGACACCGGGCTGCACAGCCAGGACCCGGCCGAGGGTCCGGACGAAGACGAACCCGCCGGCCAATAGCCCGCCCAATTGCCCCGAGCAATAGCCCAAAATCCCCGGCGATCCTAAACTTTAAGCGTGGCTCCACGCCTGCTTGCGGGATCTCCGGGGGACGCAAAACCGGGGCAATTGCTGGAGCGTGTACTGGACGAAGTACACGCCCTGCAGAAGGCCGATGCCGCCAGCCTCCGCGCCCTGCGGCGCAGGTTTTCAGCCCAGATCGCGACGCTGGACGCGGCCGCGGTCTTTGAACTCGCAGACGGTCTCCGCGCAGCCGGCTATGACTGGCTGGGCTGGGAACTGATCAACGCGCACGACGCCGCCTTCCACTCGCTGACCGCGACCCGCCTGCAGGAACTCGGTTCCGAGATTGCGTCCTGGGGCCAGGCCGACGCCTTCGGCACCATCCTCAGCGGACCGGCCTGGCGAGAAGGACTGGTCAGCGATTCCGACGTGGCAGGCTGGGCCCGGAGCGGCAACCGCTGGTGGCGGCGGCTGGCCCTCGTGTCGACCACCGTCCTGAACACCCGCTCCCGCTGGGGAACCGGCGACCGCGACCGGACGCTCGCCGTCGTCATGATCCTCATGCATGACCGGGACGACACCGTGGTGAAGGCGCTCAGCTGGGCGCTGCGTTCCTTGGTGCCCTGGGATCCGCGCGGAGTGCGCACCTTCCTGGAAGCGCACGACGCCGAACTCGCCTCCCGCGTGAAGCGCGAGGTCCGCAGCAAACTGGACACCGGGCTGAAGTCCCCGCGGCGGCACTCACCGCCGCATGCCTGAACCCCATCGAAACGGCCCATCGAAACCCCATCGAAACGGCAGAGTTCCGACGGTAGGCTGGGCTGATGGCTGCTCCGCGAGCCCTCCGGCCCTTTGCGCACCGCGAATACCGGGTGCTGATTATTGCCTTGGCCATTTCGATCTTCGGTTCGGGCATGTGGGCCGTGGCCATGGTGTACCAAGTGATCCAGCTCGGCGGCGGGCCGGTGGAGTTGTCCCTCGTGGCAACGGCGGCGGCGATCGGGCTGGTGGCGTTTGTGCTGGCGGGTGGGATCGCTGCGGACCGGGTGCCCCAGCGGCTGCTCATCATCGCCGTCGAGGGCGCCAACCTGGCCGTTATCGGCACCGTCAGCGTGCTTTCGATGACCGGGCTGCTCCAGCTGTGGCACCTCGCAGCAGGTGCCTTCGTCCTCGGCGTGGGGGCGGCGTTCTTCTTCCCGGCGTACTCGGCGATCCTGCCGAGGATCCTTCCCGCCGAGGACCTGCTCGCGGCCAACGGCATGGAGGGCACCATGCGGCCCATCCTGCAGCAGGCCGCCGGGCCGGCCGTGGCAGGCGTGGTGGTGGCCTCGTTCTCGCCGCCGTGGGCCGTGACCGGGGTGTCCCTGTGCCACCTGACGGCGTTCATCGTACTGAACTTCCTGGGCCGGCACGCCCTGGATGCGCGGGCGAACGGGGCTGGCGGCGCTGGTTCCAGGGGCACCGGTTCCTCGCGCGGTTCCGGCGGCGCAGTCCGCTCCTTCCTGCGTGACCTGCGCGAAGGCGTCAGCTACACCCTGCGCACACCGTGGCTGCTTTGGACCCTGATCTGGGCCTGCCTGTCGGTGCTGTTCATCATCGGGCCGATCGAGGTACTGATCCCGTTCGTGGTGCGCGACCAGCTCGGCGGCGATTCGCGGATGTTCGGCTTCCTGCTGGCAGTCATGGGCGTGGGCGGTGCCATCGCATCGCTGGCCACGGCATCGTTCAAGCTGCCCCGGCGCTATCTCACGGTGATGATCTCCTCCTGGGGGCTGGGCAGCCTGCCGCTGGCCGCCGTCGGGATCATGGACAACTTCTGGGTGCTGGCCGCGGCGCTGTTCATCTTCGGAGCCACCGGCAGCGTGGGCATGGTCATCTGGGGCACGCTGCTGCAGCGCCGGGTCCCCCATCATTTGCTGGGACGCATTTCGAGCCTGGATTTTTTCGTGTCGCTGGCGCTGATGCCGGTGTCCATGGCGCTTTCCGGGCCGGCCGCGCAGGTGGTGCCGATCTGGCTGATCTTCCTGGCCGCGGGGGTGGTGTGTCCGCTGATGTCAGTGGTGGCCCTGTTCGCGGCGCGCATGCTGACGGATGAGATCGAGCACCCCCTGGAAGCGGAGCCTGTGGCTGCCGGGGAGGTTGCCGCGGGACCAGCGGCGATTGATTCTGCAGATCAGACGGGTTCAGGACTGTAAAACCCGCCTCATCTGCAGGATCGATTCCAGCGATCCCGTTGCCCGGTACCAGTCGGATAACGGCGCCCAACGGGGTGCCCGGGCACTGACGCCACGAACGGGACGGCCCCCGCGGTTCGCAAACCGCGGGGGTCATCCACACGAGAACCCTCAGCCCGTTACTTGGCTGTGATGGTCCAATCACCCTCCGAGATGACCTGGATGAATCCGGCCGTCAGTTCCACGGTCCCCGAGTAGGACCCGATCTCGTTGACTGCGAGTTCCGGGAAATCACCACCGTAGCCCTGGACGACGAAGTTGCCTTCGCCCTTGTTGGTGACGGCGGCTTTGGTGCTCGTCCCCTCAAGGAAAACCACCTGGTCTCCGTGGCCCTTCGCCACCCCGTTTGAAGGAGTGACGGACGAAGGGTCTTCAATGACGAGGGTCCAGGCGCTGTCGGCCTTAATGGTGAACCGGGAGGTCGCTGAGCCCTCCTCGGTGTCGATGAGGTAGCTTCCGCTGTAGGCGCCGATGGCGTTCACGAGCACGCTCTCGGCACCGTTCGTTTCCACGACGGTGTTGCCAGTGCAGGCCTTGCAGGTGAAGGTCACGATCGCAGGCTGGCCCGCGAGATCCGCCGATTTGATGTCATCGCCGGTACCGCTGAAGGTCTTCTTCGCGAGTGCGCCAGCACCCGGAGTTTCTTCAGCAGCGGGGGATGCGTCCGGCGTCTCCTGCGGCGAGGCTACCTGCTCAGGATTTTCGGACGCGCTGACGGCCGGCCCGGCAGGGAGCGCTGACGCATTCTTGATGGCGGTCGATGCGACCACCCCGCCTACCGCTCCGGAAACCACTCCCCCGACAAGCAGGACACCCGTGACGATCAAGGCCACAAGCTTGTGCCGGGCATAGCCTTCCAAGGGCTGGCGGTTCTTGTCCGTTTGTTTTCCGGCCACGGTGATGATGAGGTCGACAAGGCTCCAGATGCCGAGACCGCCAGCGGTCACAAGCTTCAGGATGCCGGTCCCGATCTTGCCGAGGTAAAACCGGTCAACGCCCAGGCCCCCGAGGAAGAGGGAAAGCAGCCAGGTGGCCAGGAAAGACTTCCGGGGTGCAGTCGGCGGCACCGGGGCGGCTGGGAAAGCACTCTGTTGGAAACTCTCCGGGGGCGAATAAGGTCCAGGCTGACTCATTTTTGGGTCCTCTCATGGCAGCGGGAAAACAGCCCGCTCAATGACGTGGGTTCGGATGCGAGAAGAGGCGAACGGATCAGTCCGAATCGCAGGAAGCTCGGGGGAAGGCCGCGGAAGGGCCGTAAGATGCGCTACAGGCAGCTGCCAGGCATTTGTCCCCCATTTTCAACACTTCGGCAAATCGCCTCTTGGGGATGCTACACACGATGGGGAAATTCTCCCATTATGACTGGACCACCCGCCCGCCAAGCCGCCCGCCCGCGCACCACCGGCCCCCTGACCGCGCCCATTTAGACGGTTCCCGCACCACTAGACGGCGGGCACCATCGAATAGTGCGGGAACCGTCTAAATGGCGGGGCCGCGGGCGCCGTCCGTGTTCCCCCCAACGGCGGCACCCAGCCGCCCCGCGGCATCCTGCTGGATCCGTGCTGCTTTGGATGAGTAGTCCGCTATGACGCGCAATTCCTCGTCGCTGTACCCTTCCAACAGGGCCGCCAGACCGCCCATGAAGTCGACGAAGTAGGGCATTGCGGCCGTCACTTGGTCCCCCACCAACTCGATCAGGACTTTCCGCTTGTCCTCCGCGTGCTGCACCCGGCGGGCCACGCCCTTGTTCTCAAGCCGCCGCATCAATCCAGTGACCGAGGCTGGCGCCAGGCCGGAATGTTCGCCGAATTCCCCCGCTGTCATGGGCCCGAAGCGCAGCAGGATGTCGATCGCCTTGCCCTCCGTCGCAGACAGCCCGCGCAGCTCGGACAGCTTTGTATGGAACATGACAGCCGCCGTCGAAAGTTCCCGTCCGGAGGCGAAGACAGCCTCGAGCAGGGCTTGGCGCTGCGCACGTCGACGCGGGACTCGTCCCGGCTGAGCTCATGGACGTCGAGGCCGGGCGCATGAAAATGGTCTTCGGCAAGCGCTGCTTCTACTGTTACATGCAGGGCCCCGACGGCAGGATCTGGTGGTTTGCCAACCCGCTCCAGCGCTCATCGGAGGACCCGGCCACCCTGGACCAGGCCGCGCGCAAGTCCTGGCTGACGCAGCTCGTCGACGGGGACCGCACGCCGATGGCCGCCATCGTCGCGGCGACTGACGACATCATCCGGCCGTACACCACCTCCGATTTTCCGAGCATCCCCCGCTGGCACCGGGGCAGGCTGGTGCTGGTGGGGGATGCCGCCCACGCGGCTTCGCCGTCGTCGGGGCAAGGCGCATCGATGGCCATCGAAGACGCCGTCACGCTGGGACGATCACTCCGGTCCGCCTTGCCCGCTGACATTCCCGCCGCCCTGTCCCGCTATGAGGAGGAACGGCGCAGCCGGGCCGAGTTGGTGGTCGAATGGGGCCGCCGGAACGCGGCCCCGAAGATCCGCAGCCAGTTCAGGCGCGTCTTCGAGGACCTCGTACTGAAGGCAGTCTTCCAACTACTCGCCCGGAAGGCCGCCGACAACTTCGACTGGGTTTACCGCCACCACATCGACTGGGATGCACCGGTCCCGGCCTGAGCTTGCGAGGCCGGGACCGACGCCATTCTTTCGCCTCTTTCTTCCGCCTAGCCTTCCAGCGTTCCGACCACCGGCACGCCGGCCGTCGGGAACAGGCTCGGGAAGACCGATGGGTGCGGGACGGGAACCGCCTCGAGCGGCAGCGTGACCGTTTCGGGCCCGACGACGACGCGCTGGCCCCGGACGCTCACCTCCAGGTCGGTGCCACCCGGCTCAGTTGCGGAAGCCGCCGCCGCACCCGAATCAGCCGCGGTCGACAGGGCAATGCTGCCGGGCCGCAGTTCCACGTCCAGCACCTGCCCGCGGAGCCGCAGGCGGAAGGACAGGCTCTCCCAGTCCTCCGGCAGGCGCGGGTCGAAATGCAGCACCTCGCCCTGGTCCCGCATGCCGGCAAAACCGCTCACCAGGGAACTCCAGATGCCGCCGGTGGATGCGATGTGCACGCCGTCAACGGTGTTGTTGTGGGTGTTGTCCAGGTCGATGAACAGCGCCTCGGTGAAGTGCTTCAGCGCGACGTCGGAGTAGCCCACCTCGGCGGCCATGATGCCCTGGACGCATGCGGACAGCGTGGAGTCGCCCGTAGTGATGGGGTCGTAGAAGTCGAAGGCGCGCTGCTTCTCCTCGGCGCTGAAGTCCTGCCACTGCAGGAACATCGCCAGCACCGTGTCCGCCTGCTTGAGCACCTGGTGGCGGTAGATCACCAGCGGGTGGAAGTTCAGCAGCAGCGGGTACTTGGACCGCGGGGTGTTCCAGTCCCAGGGCTCCAGGGTCATGAAGTCGTTGTCCTGCGAATGGACGTCCATGTGCGGGTCGTACGGCAGCGCCATGCGCGAGGCCGCCTGCCGCCAGATGATCCGCTCGCTCTCGGGCACATCCGGGTGCTCCAGCTCGGCTGCGGCCCGGAGGTTAAAGCGTGCCATGACGTTGGTGTAGAGGTTGTCGTTGACCACGGCGGTGTACTCGTCCGGGCCGGTGACGCCGTGGATGTGGAACATGCCGTCCTTGCCGAAGAAGCCCAGGGACGCCCACATCCGGGCCGTTTCGATCAGCAGTTCGGCACCGATCTCGTTGGCGAACGCGGTGTCCCCGCTGGCCCACCGGTAGCGGTTGGCCGCGAAAGCGATGGCCGCGGCGATGTGGAACTGGGCCGTTCCGGCGGCGTAGTAGGCGCTGGCTTCGAGGCCGTTGATGGTGCGCCACGGGAACAGCGCGCCGTCCACGCTGAGCTCCTTGGCCCGGATCCGGGCGTCGGGCAGCATGGCGTGGCGCGATTCGAGGACCTGCCGGGCGGCCGCCGGATTGGTGTAGCTCAGGTACGGCAGCAGGTAGATCTCCTGGTCCCAGAAGTAGTGCCCCTCGTAGCCGGAACCGCTCACGCCCTTAGCCGGGATGCCCGCGACGCCGGCCCGCGCCGTGGCCTGGGCCAGCTGGAAGAGGTTCCAGCGCACAGCCTGCTGCATCTCGGCCTGCCCGCCGATCACGATGTCCGCGGTGGCCCAGTAGTTGCGGTAGTGCTCCGCGCTTTCGGCGAGCAGGGCGTCGAACGTGACCAGGCGCAGTTCCGCCTCCGCGGCGAGCGCTTCGCCCGGGTCATCAACGGTGTCCTCCACCGCACTGACCACATAGCTGACGCTCTTCTCGAGACGGAAGGTCTCGCCGTCGTTCACTGCCAGGACGTACCGGACAGTCGACTCGTCCTCCCCCACCACCGTCTCGAAAGGCTGGCCTTCCATGGAGATCCAGTGGTCCACGGCCAAGCCGATGCGCTGCCGGGATTCCGCGGTTTCCCAGGCGAGGCGGAGCGAGCCGTCCGTGCCCTGCATGTGCAGCGGACGCAGCACCCGGCCCGCGTGCCGGCCCGAACGCCGGGGGTCGTGGGCCGAGTGGTCCTCCACAGGCTGGTCCTGCCGGTTGAGGACGGCGGAGGTGATATCGACGGAGGCTGCACGATCGGAGCTCAGGCTGAATTCGATGCCGAGGCAGCCGCGCGATTCGAAGCCCACCACGCGGCGCTCGACGGTGGTGACAATGGCGCCGGAGCGGCATTCCCAGGTGACGGCGCATTCGTATACGCCGGTAGCGAAGTCAAGGCTGCGCCGGTAGTCGCGCACGGCGGACTCGGCGAGGGAGAGCTGCTCGCCGTCGACCATCACGGTGAAGTTGTTGGCGTCCGGGACGTACACGATCCGCTGCCCGGTGCGGGCAAAGCCGTAGGCGTTCTCGGCGTGCTTGATGTCCCAGATCTCGTGGAATCCGTTGATGAAAGTTCCGGGGAGATCGCCGTCAGCGGGGGCCCAGTGCCCGCCACGGATTCCGAGGTGCCCGTTGCCGAGGCTGAAGAGGGTTTCAAGGGTGCCGGCGTCGCCGGGGACATGGATGGATTCCACGAGCTTCCACGGTTCGCAAGGGAAGCGCAGCCGGTCGGAGCTGATGAGTGCCATGGGGAGGTGCCTTTTCGAACGGAGATGGATTGGGGAGATTCGGAGCTTTAGGGTTCTGAGTTTGGGATTCAGAGCTTGGGGGGTTCTGAGTTTGGGATTCAGAGCTTGGGGGGTTCTGAGTTTGGGATTCAGAGGAGGGGTTCAGAGGAGGTCGTCGAGGTCGTCCACCACAACGGTGGCCCCGGCGTCGAGCAGGGTCTGCCGGCCCGCACCGCGGTCCACGCCGATCACCGCCCGGAAGTTGCCGGCGCTGCCGGCCTGCACGCCGGACACCGCGTCCTCCACCACGATGCAGTCCTCCGCCGGAACATCCAGCAGGCGGGCCGCGTAGTCGAAGGTGGCCGGGTCGGGTTTGCCGGGGAGTCCGACGGCGTCCGCCACCTGCCCGTCGACCACCACCGGGAAGTAGCCGTCCAGCCCGGCAGCCTTGAGTACCGCGGGGGCGTTCCGGGAGGAAGAAACGACGGCGAGCTTGAGTCCGCGCTCCAGCGCGGCGTGGATGAAACGGACGGAGCCGGCGTACGGCTCCACCCCGCGGTTGGACACAATTTCATTGAAGATCAAGTTCTTGCGGTTGCCAAGTCCCTGCACGGTTGCGCTCTCCGGGGCGTCGTCCAGGGGTCCTTCGGGCAGGGTGATTCCGCGGGAGGCAAGGAAGTCCCGGACACCGTTGAAGCGCGGCTTTCCGTCGATGAAGTCGAAGTAGTCGCTCTCCTGGTAGCCCTCGGCGTGGCCTGTCTCGGCGAGGTAGCCGTCGAACAGTTCCTGCCAGGCCTGTTCGTGCACCACTGCGGTGGGCGTCAGCACGCCGTCGAGGTCGAACAGCAAGGCCGAGGCACCCGTCCAGGTGGAGCTCAGGGCAGCGTGGGATTCAGTCATGGTTCTTTTCCGTTCGGCGTTTGCGGCGGGTGGTCTTGCGTTCGATGAGTTTGGTGTCGAGGAAATGGCTGGTGGGCGGGTGGTCCGGTTCCGGGTTCAGCAGGCGTTCGCAGAGCAGGTTCGCCGCGAAGGCTCCCTGGTCCGCGACGGGCTGCGCCACGGTGCTCAGGCCGAGGAACCAGCTCATGGGGTGGTCGTCGATCCCGATCACGGATACGTCCTTCGGGGCGCCCAGGCCGTGCTCCCGCAGCGCCATCAGGGCACCGAAGGCGGTCTCATCGCAGTCGGCGAAGAGGGCGCTGGGCAGCCCTCGGTGGGCGATGAGCTCGGTCATGGCACTCCGCCCGCCCTCGATGGAGGAACCGGCATTGACCACAAGGTCCGGGTGGACGGTGAGGTCGTGTTCGGCCAGCGCGCGGCTGAAACCATCAAGGCGGTTGTTGCTGGTGCGAACGGAATACCCGCCCAGTTCCCGGCCGGATAGCACTGCCAGGTCCCAGTGGCCCAGCTCCAGCAGGTGGGAGGTGGCCGCCCAGGCGGCGTGTTCGTCGTCGATCCCTACGTTATCCCAGGGGACCCCGCTCATTCCAACGCTGGCGACCGCCAGGCCGGATCCTGCCAGCGCATCGATTTCACCGGCGTCCAGGTCCACGTTCAGCAGCAGGACCCCGTCCACCCGCTGGCGCAGGGCGGCGAGGTCCGCGAATATGCGGTTCCTGACCCCGGCGTTATTCCGCAGGCTGACCAGGACGGTGTCGTGCCCGCCGTCGGCGAAGACTTCCTCGGCAGATTCCACTGCCTGGGCGAAAAACCAGGCCGTGGCCGTCGGGGCGATGATGGCGATGGATCCCGTGCTCCCGCCGGCCAGCCGTGCGGCGGCGGGAGAAGCCCGGTAGCCAAGCTTCTCAGCCGCTTCGGCAACCTTGCGGTGGGCTTTTTCGGACACATTCGGCAAATTGCGCAGGGCCCGGGAAACGGTGCAAATGGACAATCCTGAGAGGACAGCAACGTCCTGGATGGTGGCGCGCTGGGCACTAACCATGCAACACGGCCTCAACCCTTTCCATGCTTGTTCAACGGTGCGGCGACTCACCGCACCGAGAGATTGTAAGCGTTTACAATTTTGCCTATCAAGGGCTGCACGAACGCGTCGCCAGTATTACGCGGGGCCCACTTCAGCGGAGCACATAGTGGCGCAGGAAGGTGCCCACGTCGGCCAGTTCCATGGCCTCGATCCGGTGGCCCATTCCGGGGTAGGTGCGGGCTGTGAGGGCGGTGTTTTGCTCCAGCCAGTCAGCGGTGTATTCCACGGCGTCCTCGTTGATCACGGGGTCCGCCTTGTCCCGGCCCCAGAAGAACGGCGGCGGGGCGTCGAAGGATTCGCTCAGGGACAAAAGCTCGTTCTCCAGCACGAAGCCGGACAGGCCAACCGTCGCCTTGAAGCCGTGTGGCCTGAGCCGCAGCAGGGTGCTGGCCATGGCCATGCCTTGGGAATAGCCCAGCAGGCTCACGCTGCTGTGGTTGCCCTTGACGGAGTCGATCCAGGCGAACACCTTGTTGGCTGCCGTGATGACGTCGGCGAAATCGTTGGCCAGGAAGTAGTCCAGCAGGAACCAGCCGTAGTCGTCCCCGATCACCATGGGAGCGCGGGGCGCGGCGCAGGTGAATTCCTCCGGCAGTTCGGGGAAGAGCTTGGCCATGCGCTGCTCGTCCGTGCCGTAGCCGTGCATCATCACAAGCAGGGGCGTTCCCGCACGCTCGTTTTCGGGCCTGGACCACAGGACGGTATCCATGGGGACAAGCGTAAGCGCTCACACAAAACGCGGCAGGCCGCCGTCGGGATCAGGTCCCGACGGCGGCCTGCCGCCTGTTGCTGGTGCCTCAGCCGAGCGCCGGGCTGCGGGTGGCGCCGGGGCGGCGGGCGGCCTGCAGCGCGAGCAGCACCTCGCGGGTTTCCGGGTTGGCGACGGTGTCGATGGTGGTCCAGGCCATGCCGAGCGCGCCGTCAAGGGCGGCCTGCTCACCGGCGGGGGATCCGGCGTCGGCGGCGAATTCGATGGTGTGCGGAACGCCGCTGGCACCCAGCACCGAGATCATCGGGTGGATGGACGGCACGGCGTGGGACACGTTGCCCATGTCCGTGGAGCCGCCGCCGAGCCTGCTGGTCTGCACCACCGTGCGGCCCATGCTGCCCAGGTTCCGGTCCCAGGCTTCGGCGAGCAGGGTGTTCTGGACGAGGTTCTCGTAGCGCGGCTCAGTGGGGGTGACCTCCCAGGTGCAGCCGCTGGCCAGGGCGCCGCCTGCGAAGCAGTTGAGCATGCGCTCCTTGGCGTCCTCGAGGGTCGCCAGGTCGTGCGCGCGGACCTCGGCGCTGACCACGGTGCGGGCCGGGATGATGTTGGTGACCTCGCCGCCGCGTTCCACGAAGGCGTTCAGGCGGATGCCGTCGGCGAGCTGCTGGCGGAGCAGGCCGATGCCCACGAGGGAGATGGTGGCGGCGTCGGCGGCGTTGATGGCCTTGTCCGGGGCGGCTGCGGCGTGTGCGGCGCGGCCGTTGAAGGTGATGGCGAAGCGGTCCACGGCCTGGGTGCGGGTGATGGCGCAGCTGAGGTCCTCGCCGGTGGCGCCGTGCACCATCATGGACACGGTGGCCTGCTCCCAGGCGCCGGCTTCGAGCAGCAGCGCCTTGCCGCCGCCATGCTCCTCCGCCGGCGTGCCGAGCAGCACCACGCGCAGGCCGAGCTCGTCGGCAACTTCGCCGAGCGCGAGCGCGGCGCCGAGGCCCGCCGTCGCGATGATGTTGTGGCCGCAGGCATGGCCGATTTCCGGCAGGGCGTCGTATTCGGCGCAGATCACCACGGTGAAGTCGCCGGTGCCGCGCACCGCCTCGAAGCAGGTCTCCATGCCGTAGGCGCTGCGTTCGACGGCGAAGCCGGCCTCCTCGGCCACCGTTGCCAGGGTTTCAGCGGCGAGCCGTTCCTCGAAGGCCAGTTCCGGGTTGTCGTGGATGATCCGGCTGACTTCGCGGAGGCGGTCCTCCCAGGAGGCGATGGTGCCGGAGGCTGCCTTCTTGAGGGTTTCGACGTCGACGGCGGTGGCTTGGCTGGGCATGGTGGCCTTTCGGGTTCGGCGGGTTGTCGGGGGGTTGTCAGGGGCGGGTTGCGTTAGTGGTGGCCCATACCGAGCGTGAACTGGGCGATGACCACGGAGAAGAAGTAGGAGGAGGCGATGGCGACCAGGCCAACCGGAACGATCCGCCAGCCGATGCGGCGCAACAGCGGGATGTCCTTGCCAAGGCTCAGGCCTGCGACGGTGAGCACCACGGTGCAGATGGACAGGAAGTTGACGCTGCCGACCATCGTGATGAGGGTCTTGGCGATCGGCGAGACGGGGCTGGAGGCCAGGGCGCCCAGGGTGATCATGAAGACCATGCTGGGCACCTTGCCGCGGCACAGCCTGGACAGGCCCAGGCCCGCCAGCAGCAGGGCGTCGATGATGGCGTAGCCTCCGACGATGTTCCAGGAGAAACCGCCCGCCGCGATCGAGGCAATGAAGATGCCGATCACCGTCAGGACGGGCATGGCGATGTAGAGCGGCACCCGCACGGGGCCGCGGTTCTCGCCTTCGGCAGCGGCGGATTCGGCAGACGCGGACTCGACGGCGGCGGACTCGACGGCGGCCGTATCCGCGGGCGCGGCGGTGGCCTTTTCAGCCGTGGTGTCCAGGTGCGGGAAACGGCGGATGAGGCCGTTGTAGATCTTGTCCGCCAGGGGCAGGGCGATCCAGATGCCGACGTAGACGCCCAGCAGGCTGGTGATGATGTTGGAGGTGCCTGCGACCGCGATGATCTGGTCCTTCAGTTCGGGGAACTGGGCAGCAACGCTTGCGGCGCCGGCCGCCATCATGGAACCGGACCCGACGCCGGCACCCATGGCCAGCGCCAGCGGGTCGAAGACCCTGAGGGACGCGGCGACGGAGGCCAGCAGGGAGATGAAGACGGCGCCGAAGATGGTGCCGAAGACGTACATGGACAGGACGCCGCGGTACGGGTGGGAATCGGTGCCGTACTTTTCGCTGACCATGGCGAAGGAGCCTTCGCGGTCGATGGAGAAGGTGGCGCCGATGGTTGCGGGACCCATCTTCAGGAACACGGCCAGGGGCAGCGCCAGGATGAGGGTGCCCAGCAGGTGGCCGAGCTCCTGGAGCAGCAGGGCGGGGCCGGCGCGGAAGAGCAGCGGGATGTTCGGGCCGATGGTGAAGGCCAGACTTCCCACGAGGATGAGGACGGAAACACCCATCAGGGCCCCGGCGGCGGACTGGAAGCTCCGCGGCAGCGGCCGGAACTTCTGCGAGGAGACGATACCGCCCGCCAGGATGCCCCACACCATGGGCAGGATGGTGATGGCGGCGAAGCCCACGGGAATGACCAAGGGGCCGACGAGCTGGCTCAGCGTTGCCAGGAGCAGCGCGAGCCCGCCGATGGGCCAGAGCCATGCCAAGGAACCCCTGGTGCGTTTGGGGGCCGCGAGGAGAGTTGGTGAAGTCATGGGATTTCCTTGCTGGGGACTGGGGATGGAAACCGGATGGGCTTATAAGCTATATAACGCGCATCACAGCGCCTCGAATATGCAGGAAATTCAGGAAAGTGAGGGCGATAATGCAGGATTTCGATTTCGATGAGCGCGATCTCCGCCTGCTGCATGCCCTCCAGATCCGCCCGCGCGCGCCGTGGGCCACCCTGGCGCCGGCCGTAGGAGCGGACCCCGTCACGCTCGCCCGGCGTTGGGAACAGCTCCAGGAACAGGGCCTGGCATGGATCGGCTGCTACCAGGGCGCGGGGAGGGGCGTCGTCATGGCATTCCTGGAAATCGAGTGCGCGCCGTCGAGCATGGCCCCGGTGACGGAGGAGCTGGCGGGCGACCCGGAAGTGCTCACGATCGACCTGACGGCGGGCGGGCGCGACATGGTGGTCACCCTGGTCTGCCGGGACGACGCCGAGCTGTCCCGGTACGTGCTGGACCGGCTGTCCACCGTGGAAGGCATCCGCAGCATGCGCACGCACCGTTCCATCCAGGTGGTGGCCGACGCCCAGGTGTGGCGCCTGCGCTCCCTGAATACGGGCGAGGTCAAGGCACTCGAACGGGCCGTGGCGCCGCCGAAAGAGCTTCTGTCCAGGGTTCCGGCGGACATCGAGGAAGGCTTGCTCGGGATCCTGCGCGCGGACGCCCGGGCCTCCGTGTCCAGGATTTCCGGCGAACTGGGCATCAGCCAGGCCCGGGCACGGAGTGCGTTGAACACCGTCCTGGCCCAGCAGCGCGTGGTCATCCGCCTGGAGGTGGCCCGGCCATACTCGGGGTGGCCGGTGTATGTGTGGTTCTTCATGCGCGTGCCGGCAACCCAGGTGGGTTCGGTGGCGGGGAAGCTGGTGGGCCTGGACGAGGTCCGGCTGGTCACCACCACGGTGGGCAACTACTCCCTGGTAGTGGCCGTGTGGCTGCGCCGCATCGAGGACATCACTCTGCTGGAGCGGCATCTCGGCGAGCGCCTGCCCTTCGCCGAGATCGTGGACCGCTCGATCGTGCTGCGTACCCCGAAGCACCTGGGCATCCGCTTGGACCCTTCGGGCCGGCGGATTGTGGGTTAAGGGCGGACCGGGCCGGCGGATTCTGGGTTAAGGGCGGACCGGGCCGGCGCGTCCCGGCTGGATTCGGTGGCGCTTATAAAGTCAGACCCCCTTGCTTGAATTGGTTCATGGAGATCAGCACCCGTTTGGAGGAGAGGGCACCGCACACCGATGCGGTGTTCGATCCTTTGCTGGTCTTGGACGGGTTGGTCTCCACGTTGGTGTCTTTGGAATCGACGATCGCCAGCTTGCAGGGCCTGCGGGAGTACACCCTCGCCCTCGCTTCCCGGCTCGGTGATGCGATGAGCGACGGCGGCGCCCGGCCGCCAGGATTCAACACCGCCCGGTGGGATGCGGCGGAGCTGGCGCAGCGTGCTGTGGCGGCGGAGATCGCGACGGCGACCCGCGCGAACGACCGCACTGTGCAGCGGCCAGATGAGCCAGGCCGTTGAGCTGCTGGACCGATTCCCGGCAACGTTCGAGGCCTTGGCGCAGGGCCGGATCAGCCTGGCCCACGCCCGCGTGATTCAGGACGCCGGCACGCCCTTGGACGATCCCGCCGCCTTGGCCCGGTACGAGACCGTGATGGTCTCGTACGCCGAAGAGCAGGCTCCCGGACGGGTGCGGCGCCTGGCCGTCCGGGAAGCCGAGAAAGCCCAGCCCGAACCGTTGGCCACCCGGCATGAACGGGCGGCCGGGGAACGGCGTGTCTGGGTGACACCTTTGCCGGACGGCATGGCCGAACTCGGCGCCGTGCTGCCAGCAGCGGTCGCCTACGGCATCCACGACCGCCTCACCCGTATGGCACAGGCACACGCAGAAGCCGCACGGACGCCTGCAGCCGACGCCGGCGAACCGCACCCGAGCGATGAATTAGTCCGGAACACCGATCAACTTCGCGCCGACCTGCTCTCAGACCTGCTGCTCCGCGGCGCCCCCACCGGGCACGACACCCCGGACGGACTCCTGGCAGCCATCACGGCCCGCGTGGATGTCACTGTTCCAGTGCTGACGCTCATCAACGGGACGAACCCGGTCCATAGCCAAGGCCCGACTGCAGGCAACCGTTCCGCAGCAGGCAATCCGGCCGCCGGACACACAGCCGGCGACAAGCCCGCGGACACCGCTTCTATGGCCGACGGCCCCGGCGTTCCGGACGCCCGGATCCCGGCCGAACTCGACGGGCGACACCCCATCGACCCGGGCACCGCAAAACTCCTCGCCGGACAAGCCACGGGCTGGAACAGGGTTTTGACCGATCCCTACTCCGGCGCGGTCCTGGCCGTGGACAGATACAGACCCGGCGAAGACCTCAAACGACTGCTTGCGGCCCGGGATTCACGCTGCCGCTTCCCGGGCTGCGGGATCAAAGCCCGCGAACTGGATCTCGACCACACCCACGACGCCGCGCTCGGGGGGACCACCGAAGCTGCCAACCTCGCCGGACTCTGCCGGCGCCACCACACCCTGAAACACCATGGCCGTTGGACTACCCGGCAAACTGGAAATGGAAACCTCGAGTGGACCAGCCCCACCGGCCGGACATACAAAGACAGTCCACCCCTGCCTCCAAGCCACACGGTTGACTCCATCGACACCTCAGGGGCAGCGCCGAAAACCACCGGCGATCAGCCAGCTGCCCCCGAGCCGCCGCCCTTCTGAGCGCCCTGCCGCCCGCGGCCCACCCTTCTGACCGCCCTGCCGCCCCCGGCCCATACTTCTGACCGCCCTGCCGCCCGGAAGACAAACCTGTCCTCCGGAGACCAGATGTGCCGGTTGTCGCAGCTATAGCCGCGCAGCCACGGCTGACCATCCACGACACGAAGATAGAAGCCCTTCGGATACTCGTCGTCTTCGCTGAGGAGCGGCGAAGCGACCGTGATTGCGCCCCGAGGCGCACGGCCCGAGGACATGACCGGGTCGGACGCCGTCGCCTGACTGAGCCACGCGAGACGGAAGTACGGACCCGTATCCGGCGGGCAGTGCAGGAGCCCTGTGCCTGCGCGGCAGCGAAGATGTCGGTCAGCACCGCACCGTCCGCCAAGCCCAATTCACCGACCGTGCGCTGGACAATGACAACTTCCTGTCCTGCCCGCTCGTCGAAGACGGGATTCCCGAGCAGGGCAGAGGCGTGCGCATTCGGGAGAACGTCGGCTGAGTCCAGTGCGCCCATCAGTTCTTCACGGGAAAGCCCGCCGACCCGCAAACTGAACCGCGTGGTGCTTACCACTGCGTGCTGCTTACCGCGTCTTCCATGGCTTCCTCCCATATTTGCCGTGCTGCGCCCGTTCACTCTACGGGCGCAGCCCCCCGTTACGACGACGCCGGCACCAGCGCCAGCCACTCCTGGCCCCGGGCGTCGATCGGGGTGCCGTTGGCCACCCGCATCTCCCGCTTGCGGTTCTCCATGGTGACTGTGGCGAGGGTGGCCCAGCGGCTGCCGAACACGGCGTCGGGTGCGGGGACGCAGCAGAGGCCCGGCTCGCCCGGACCGGAGTACAGGAACGGCACAATCTCGTCCACGCTGTCTGGCAATCGGCCCCCGTCGCCCCCATCCAGCCCATCCAGCCCATCCAGCCGGGACTGCACCAGGGCCAGGCGCTGCTGGGAGTCGGGGTCGTAGAGCCCGGGCTTCTCCCCTGCCGCCAACGCCGGGTCCAGGAAATGGTTGGTGTGGGCCAACGTGCCGTTCTCCGGCTGGATGAGCACGGCCGCACCCGGGCCGATTTCCGCCGTGACCGCGGAGTTTTCGTCCATAAGGGTCAACGCGGTGGAGGTGGTGGCCCCGGCGGAACAGACAATCGCCACGGCTTCGGCCACGGACGAGGCGTTGGCCAGCACCTCGGCGGCGATCAGGTGGACCGGAACCCCGGCCGGCCGGTCGTCCTGGTGGCCCAGGATGTTCAGGAACACGGACACCCCGGCGTCGTTCATGCCGATCTTGCCCAGCATGCCGTGCTCGGTGAGGCCTACGAAGGACTGCGCGGGCCCGGTCACCGACTGCAGGTGCCAGTACGGGTCCAGCTCCTCGTGCCAGTCCCAGGTCTGCACGCCGAACACGTGGCTGCCCTTCCGGCCGATCGTGGAGCATTCGCCGGGCCGGGTGCCGAGCGCCTGCGAGAGGATTTCGGTGCGCCCGTTCAGCGCCGCGATCTGCCAGCTTTCGACGCCGGCGCCGTCGGCAGTGCCACTCATCTCCGCGGCGAGCCGCGGCGACCAGGAGGCGACGACGTCGAGCAGCCGCTCGGCGTCGGACCTCACCGTGGACTCCAGGACGCCGACGGTGCGGAACAGCCGGAAGTACGTCTCAAGGCCGCCCAGCAGTTCCGCGCCGAGTGCGGCGCTGCGCTGTTTGCCGCGCTCGTACGGGTCCGGGCTGTCGAGGGCGATGACCGTACGGATGGTGGGGGTTTTCATGCTTTGTCTAGCTCGCAATCTCTGAGTTGAGGTGTTCGATCACGCCGCGCCGGGGTTTCCAGCCCGGCTTCGGCGCGCACTCCAGGAGGAGTTTCGTGTAGGGGGAACGCGGACGGTCCAGCACGTCGCCCACGGAGCCGCGTTCCAGGACCTTGCCGTGGCGCATCACCAGCACGTCGTCGGCGATGTTGCGGACCACGGAGAGGTCGTGGGTGATGAAGAGGTAGCTCAGGCCCTTGTCCCGGCGCAGCTCGTGCAGCAGTTCCAGCACCTGGGCCTGCACCGAGACGTCCAGGGCGGACACCGCCTCGTCCAGCACGATCACCTTGGGTTCGGCGGCGAAGGCCCGGGCGATCGCCACGCGCTGCTTCTGCCCGCCGGACAGGTTCGCAGGCAGGGACTGGGCATGCGCATCCGTGAGGCCGACGCTCCGGAAGAGCTCCGAAACACGGGCCTTGCGCTGCGCGGCGCTGAGCTGGAAATGCGCGCGGAGCACCTCGTCGACGGCGGTCCCTACCGGCAGCCGCCGGTTGAGGGAGCCGTTGGGGTCCTGGAAGACCATCTGCACGGCGCGCGCCCTTTGCCGCTGCTCCCGGCGCCGCAGGGACGCCGTCACCGGGGAGCCAGCGATGGACACCTCTCCGGAGTCCTTGGTTTCCAGGCCCACCAGGACCCGGGCGAGAGTGGTCTTGCCGGAGCCGGACTCCCCCACCACGGCCATGCAGCTGCCTTCGCGGACGCTGACGGAGACGTCGTCCAGCGCGCGCACCGGCTCGTGTTTTCCGCTGACTCGGAAGGTCTTGTTAAGCCCGGAAATCTCGATGATGTTGCTGCTCACAGGGTGCTCCCGATGGGGGTTTCGGGCGGCAGGGCCGTGCCGTCCAGCGTGGGCCGGATGCTCATCAGCATCCGGGTGTAGGGGTGCCGCGGGTTGTCGCGGATCTGTTCCGGGGTGCCGATTTCCACGACCTCCCCGTACCGCATGACCGCCAGTCGGTCCGTGACGGCGGCGGCGAGGTCCAGGTCGTGGGTCACGAAGATCATGGACATGCCCAGGTCGCGCCGCTTCTCGTCGAGGATGGCGGCCACTTCGGCCTGGGTGGTGACGTCCAGGGCCGTGGTGGGTTCGTCCGCCAGCAGGAGGTCCGGTTTGCCGGAGATGGCCCCGGCGATCACCACGCGCTGCAGCATGCCGCCGGAGAGCTGGTGCGGGAAGGACTTCAGCACGCGGTCCACGCTGCGGATGCCCACCTGCTCCAGCAGTTCCCCGGCGCGGAGCCGCGCGGCCTTGGCGTTGCGGATTTCCGGCATGCCTTCGAGGAGGTACGTCTCGATGGGCAGCACGGGGTTGAGCGCGGCGTGCGGGTTCTGCGAGATCAAGGCGATCCGGCCGGACCGCACCCTGCGCATCCGTTCGGCGGGCACGCTCCGGAGGTCCTCGCCGTCGAACATGATCCGGCCGCTGACCACCGCGTTGCGCGGCTCGATGCCGAGGACGCAGCGCAGGGTCATGGACTTTCCGCTGCCGGATTCGCCCACCAGGCCGATCGCCTCGCCGCGGCCGAGCTCCAGGGAGACGCCCTTCAGCACCGGCTTCAGGGCGCCGGAGTCCGGGTCCTTGATGCCCAGTTCCAGTTGCTCAATGCTGATCATGGCCGGGCCGATCATCGCTTGCTCCTTCCGGCCGCGGCGCGCCCGCCGAGCCGTTCGCCGATGTAGGCCATGGCCGCCACCGTGACCACGATGCACAGGCCCGCGTAGAGGCTCTGCTCGGGGAATCCCTGCTGCAGCGATTCCTGTCCGTTGGAGATCATCAGGCCCCAGTCGGCTTCCGGCGGCTGGATGCCCAACCCGAGGAAGGACAGCGCCGCCAGGTCCACGATCGCGTAGCCGAAGTTGATGGTGGAGCCGGTGAGGATCTGGGTCCAGACGTTGGGCAGGATGTGCCGCACGGTGATGGTGAAGCCGTTGATTCCCTGCAGTTCCGCGGCCTTCACGTAGGGCAGTTGCCGCTCGCGCAGGGCCACGCTGCGGATCACCCGCGCGCTGTAGGGGACGTACGCCACGGCCAAGGCGATGGAGGCTGTCACCAGCCCGGGTCCGAAGATCGCCACGC
This sequence comes from Curtobacterium sp. LFS079, assembly GCF_047977865.1. Classification (NCBI taxonomy): domain Bacteria; kingdom Bacillati; phylum Actinomycetota; class Actinomycetes; order Micrococcales; family Microbacteriaceae; genus Curtobacterium; species Curtobacterium sp. LFS079. Next base: position 178,647 of record NZ_JBFPFO010000003.1, on the reverse strand, counting down.
CGAGGATCGCCAGCAGCAGGCTCGGGAACGCGAACAGCACGTCCAGCACGCGGCCCAGGAAGGCGTCCACTTTCCCGCCGAACCAGACGGCGGTGAGGGCGAGCGCGGAGCCGGCCACCGCCGTCGCGGTCACCACGATCAGCGGCCCCAGCAGGCTGGTGCGGGCCCCGGCGATGAGCCGGGAGAAGATGTCGCGGCCGGCCTGGTCGGTGCCGAGCAGGTGCTCGGCGCCGGAACCAAGGTGCCGCTGCGTGACCGAACCCACCGTGGGGTCGTACGGCACCAGGAACTGCCCGACGACGGCGGCCAGCACCACCGCGGCGACCGCACCGACGCAGGCCACGCCTATCCAGCCGAGACGGCGGCGGGCACCGGCCAGGCGGTGGACATAGGGCGCTGCCGTTTCGGCAGCGCGGGTTGTTTCACGTACTTCCATGTCTCTTATTGCCACAGCGTTCACGCTCCTTTCTTCAGCCGGACGCGGGGGTCGATGACGGTGTAGAGCAGGTCCACCAGCAGGTTCACCACGCCGAAGGCGATCACCATGATCAGCGCGATGGCTTGCACCACGGCGAAGTCCTTGCGCTGCACGGAGTTGACCAGCAGGGCGCCGATGCCGTCCAGCGTGAACGCGTACTCCACTACGAACGCCCCGGCGACCAGGCCCGCAATGTGCATGCCTACCGCGGTGGTGACCGGCAGCAGGGAGTTGCGGACGGTGTGCCGCCACAGGATGATCCGCTTCGGCAGGCCGCGTGCGACGGCGATCAGCACGTGCTCGGACTCGCTCTCCTCCACGATCGCCGTCCGGGTGATCCGCGCGATGACCGCGATCGAGGGCAGCGACAGCGCCAGGGCGGGCAGGGTCAGGTGCCAGACCCGGTCGACGGCGCCCTCCCCGGCGCCGAAGACCGGGAACCAGCCCAGCCCCACACTGAAGACCGACATCAGGACGAGTGCCGCGAAGAAGGTCGGGACGGCAATCCCGAGGTTCGACGCGAAGATCACGATCCGCTCGGCCAGCCCGCCGCGGGTTCCGGCAAGGATGCCAAGGCCGATGCCGCCGACGATGATCAGCGCCGCGGCGAAGGCGGCCAGGGAGAGGGTGGTGGGGATCCGGCTTGCCACGAGGACTCCAACATCCTGCTGGGTGAGCAGCGAACGGCCCATGTCCCCGGTGAAGACGCCGCTCAGCCAGTTCCAGTAGCGGATCGGCAGCGGGTCATCCAGGGAGTACTGGGCGCGGATGGCAGCCAGGACTTCGGGGCTGACTGTGCGCCCCTGGACCAGGAACTGCTCGGGGCTGCCGGGGGCCAGGTAGAGCGCCCCGAACACAATCATGCTGGAGGCGATCAACACTCCCCCGAGCGCCAGCAGCCTGCGTACTAAGAATCTCAAGACTCGTCCTTTTCAGTCACAGTGCAGGTTCAGTCACAGCGAGGGCAGGCTACTTGCCCGTGCCGCCCAGGTCAGCGGCCCAGGGGTAGTAGAGGTAAACGAAGGAAGCCGGGGCACCCGTGACGCGCTTGTTCATGAAGAGGCGCGTGGAACTGTCCACAACCGGCAGCCACGGTTCCTTGTCCATGACCAGCGCCTCGGCTTCGACGGTGAGCTTGGCGCGTTCCGTATCGTCGGTGGTCGCCCGTGCCTTGTCGAGCAGCCCGGTGATCTTCGGGTCGGAGAAGCCGGAGTAGTTCTGCATTCCGCCGGGGCCGGCAATCGCGGTCAGGTGGATGAGCGGATCGGGCACGTTCATGTAGTTCGTGGTGACGAAAGCATCGGCACCGGCGCGGGCCTTCGGATCGGAGAAGAAGGCGCCGAACTGGGCACCCGGCACACCGCTGGGCTCGATCTTCAGGCCGAGCTTGGCGCCGGCGTTGGCGAACTCGGAGATGATGTCGGCGTAGAAGGTGCGGTCGATCGGGTAGACGATCTTGATCGGCTTGCTCAGGTCCGCCTTGGCGTCCTTCAGGGCGTTCTTGGCCGCTTCGAGGTCCGGGGTGGTCGGGGGGAGGTTCTTGCGCGCGCCTTCGAAGACTGCGCCGCCGTAGTTCCAGCCGCCGTTCGGCACCAGGGACTGGGCCGCCGTCGATGTTCCTTCATAGACGGTTTTGGCGATTGCCCCGCGGTCGGTTGCCAGGGTGAGTGCCCTGCGTACGGCGGGGTCGCCCAGGGTTCCGACGCCGGTGCTGATGATTGCCATGTTCTGCATGGACTTGCCGTAGTAGACCTGTCCGCCAGTGGACTTCGAAAGCTGGCTGAGCGCGCTCAGGGGAACGTCGTAGCTTCCGTCGACGGCGCCGGTGGCAAGGGCGTTGGAGATCGAGCTGGGGTCGGTGATGAACTGGATTTCGACCTGCTTGGTCCTGGCCTTCTTGGCCGTGTTCCAGTAGCCCTCGTAGCGGTTCAGGGTGATGGAGGCACCCTGCTTCCATTCGCCCACCGAGTACGGGCCGGTGCACATGACCCCGGCGCCGGGGTTGCCGTAGTTGACGCCGGCCTTCTCGCGCTGGGCCTTCTCGACGACGGCGCCGATGGGCGTGGCCAGCTGGTTGTTGAAGGTGACGTCGGGCTTCTTGAGCTTCACGGTGACCTCGTTCGGCCCGGTCTTCTCCACCGAGGCGATGTTCGCGGTGACGTCGGAGGCCCAGTAGCTGATTTCCTTCGGGTCGCTGTGGCGCTTGAGGCTGAAGACGACGTCGTCCGCAGTCATCGGCCTGCCGTCCCAGAACGTCACGCCGTCCTGGAGCTCATACACGTACGTAGTGTTCCCGGTGTTCTTGAAGCTCTTGGTCAGGTGCGGCTTGATCGAGAAATCCGGCTGGATCTGGAAGAGGCTTTCGCAGAGGTTGGAGACCACGCCGCTTGCGGGGTAGTCGGCGGCCTTGATCGGATCGATCGACGGCGGTTCGCCGAAGTTGTTGTTCCAGACGATCTTGTCGAGGTCGGTGGTGGCCGCCGGTGTGGTGACGAGCAGGTCATTCGAGTCAAGCGACTCCGGGGACTTGGCATTGCCCCCGTTGGAGCACGCGCTGAGAAGGATCAGCAGGCCTGCCGCTCCTGCGCCGATGAGTTTCTTGTTCAATGTTTCTCCCGAGCTTGTTAGGGCCGCCCCCACGGCTGAACGTCGTGGAATGTGACGGTATTCACCCAAAACGGTTTGGGCAAGAGTTTCGCCAAAAATTCCCAAATCGTTTTCGGCACAGCGTTGCAGGGCTTACTCTGGCTTGTATGACCAAGCGGACCCAGCCATGAGCCCACGGAATGCCAGGACCACCATCCGGGACGTCGCGCGCGAAGCGGGCGTCTCCGTGACCACGGTGTCCCATGCCCTCAACGGCAAGGGAATCGTGGCGGATGGCACCCGGGACCGGATCGCGGAAATCGCACGCCGGATGCATTACCGGCCGCACGCCGTCGCGAGCGGTTTGCGGAACAACCGCCTGGGCGTGCTCGCGCTGGTGCAGCGTCCGCTGGACACCCTCGAATCATTCCTGCCCGACGGCGTGGACTACTTCGTGCGATTCGCCGGCGCCGCGTCGTTGAGCGCGCTGGAGCACGGGTACGGGTTGATGCTGCTGAGCGATCCCACTCTGCCCGAAACACCCAGTGTGTCCCTGGCCGCCGACGGCTTCATCATCACCGAGCCGGTGGAAAACGATCCCGTCATCGACCTGTTGCTGGCCGAGGAAATCCCCTTCCTCACCGTTGGGCGCGACCCCGGACGGAAGGACTACAGCAGCTTCATCGAACCGAACACGGCCCGGATCACCACCGAAGTGCTCGACCACCTGGCCGGCAACGGCGCGCACAAGGTGGCGATCGCCGTCGGGACCGACCGCAACCACTGGAACCTCAACACCGAGGCCCGCTACCGGGAATGGTGCGCGGAGCGTGGGCAGGAGCCCGTGGTGCTGGTGCAGCGGGAAACCAGCGGCCTGGCAGGCGGCCGGGCGCTCGGCGACGAGATCCTGGCCATGGCCGAACGGCCGGACGCCGCCTACTGCCTCACGGGCCGCCACGCCGCGGGGCTGCAGGCCCGGCTCGCCGAAGCCGGCGTCACCACGCCCCGCGATTTCCTGCTGGTGGCCGGCTCCGACTCGGAACAGACCCGCAACAGCACCCCGCCCATCACTGCCATGGACCTGCTACCCGAAGCCTCGGCCCGGGCGGCCATTGCGGCCCTCGTGGAGCAGCTGGGCGGCACGCCGAAGCGGGACGGGCTGGACGGCGTCGACGGCCGTTTCATCATCCGGGAGTCCAGCCGGCGGTAGCGCCGTGGCGATGGCGCCCAAGCAGTGCGTCAGCCCGGGAAAGTCAGCCCCGTGAGTGCCTCAAGGTGCCTGATGAGTTCATTCTGGAAGGCCTGGTCGAGTGCCGCGGGATGCGGCTCGCGCGGCTTCCGGTGATGCCAGTATCCGCCCGTGCGCGGAACGATGTCCTCCGGGCGGGCCGTCGCGAGCCAGTCCTGCGTGCGGTGCCCTTCAGCCAGGCTGCCCGGGGCGGAGGGGCCGCCCATCCGGGTCGGCACCCAGCCGGGATCCACCGCATGCGCCAGGGTGCCGGGCAGCCGGCGCGCCATTGCCATGGCGAGCGCAGTGACGTACAGCTTGCTGTCCGAATACGTGACCCCACGGCCGCCACGCGCCACGCGTTCGAGGCTGGCGGACCCGGAACGGTGCAGCCCGCTGCTCACGATGATCGAGCGCGCGGGCTGCGTCATCAGGGCAGTCAAGATGAACGGGGCCAGGAGGTTGACGGGGAAGACTTCCGGGCCCTCCCAGACGCCTGCGTTGTGGATCACCGCGTCAAAGCGCCCGACGGCGTTCGCCTCCGCTGCGAGGCGGGCCGTCTCTTCCGCGCTGGAAAGGTCCGCGAACAGGACTTCCCGGACTTGGCGCGGTTCTTCGAGGCGGTCCGCCCGCCGGACGTGCAGGACCACCTCATGCCCCTGCTCCGCGAGGGCGTTTGCTGTTTCCCACCCGAGGCCTGCCGATGCCCCGGTCACCAGGATGAGCGCCATGCTTCAGTATCCCTCCTGCCGCTGCTGCTTGCCGTTCAGGTATTTCATGCCGGGGGCCGCGGAGGGAGGCTCTCCCAGTACCCGTATCAACCGGGCCTCCCTCAACAGGCCGGCGCATGGTCCGATGGATGACTGGAGATGGACTGCAATGAGAGGGAAATCCATGTCACACGACACTTCCGTCCTTGCCGGGCGCGAAGCGCGGGGACCGGCCGGCGTCGAGCATCACCCCGCACACTGGGGAGGGGTCTTCGCCCTGTCCTTCGGCGCCTTTGCCCTGGTCGCCTCCGAATTCATACCCGTCAGCCTGCTCACGCCCATGGCATCCGAGCTCCAGGTCACCGAGGGGATGGTCGGCCAGGGCATCGCGATCTCGGGCCTGTTCGCCGTGCTCACCAGCCTGTCGATCGCCGCACTGACCGGCGGCATGAACCGCAGGACCTTGCTGATCGGCCTCGCGGCATTGATGGGGGTTTCCGGTGCCCTCATCGCGCTGGCCCCGGGCTATTTGCCGTTCATGGTCGGCCGGGCGTTCATCGGCGTCGTGATCGGCGGCTTCTGGTCCATGTCCGCCGCCACGGCCATGCGCCTGGTCCCCGCGGGCCGCGTGCCCCGCGCCTTGGCGATCGTCAACGGCGGCAACGCCCTCGCCACCGTGCTGGCCGCACCCCTCGGAAGCTACCTGGGGTCCATCATCGGGTGGCGCGGAGCGTTCTTCTGCCTGGTACCGGTGTCCATCGTCTGCGTGGCCTGGCTGTGGTTCAGCCTGCCGTCGCTTGCCGCTCCGGGGCGCTCTGGCACCCGTTCGACCGGCTTCCGTGGCATCTTCACGATCTTCACGGCCTTCCGCGACCCCACCGTTGCCTGGGGCATGGCCGCCTGCGGGGCCTTCTTCATGGGCCAGTTCATCCTGTTCACCTATGTCCGGCCATTCCTGGAGACGGTCACCCGGATCGATGTGACCGCGATATCCCTGGTTCTGCTCGTCCTCGGAGTGACCGGTTTCGCCGGCACGGCGTTGATCGGCCGCTTCCTGGGGCCCGGCCTGCACCGGACCCTGATTGCCATTCCGGCCGTGATGGCGCTTATCGCGGCCGCCTTGATTCCCTTCGGTGCCTGGTTCGCCGCCGTCGTGATCCTCCTTGGCCTGTGGGGCCTGCTGGGGACGTCGGCGCCCGTGGGCTGGTGGAGCTGGGTCGCCCAGGCCATGCCCCACAATGCCGAGCAGGGCGGCGGCCTTATGGTCGCCGTCGTCCAGACCTGCATCGCCTTCGGTTCCACCCTCGGCGGCCTCCTGTTCGACTCGATCGGCTACCAAAGCACCTTCCTGGCAAGCGCCGCGGTGCTGCTGCTGGCTTCGCTCCTGGCAGCTGTGACAGCACGGCTTGCCCGCCGGACGGCCGCGTAAGCCTGCGCGACCGCCCCCGTCCCGCACCACGCCGCGACCGTGGAAATCACCCCGCGGACGGCCGGCTGAACCGCCGTGGCTCAGCGCTCCGCCGGCTGGTCGGCGTCGCCGTACTCCGCCGCCGCCCAGGAGGCGAGCATCTTCATGGCATCCGCGGACGGGGTGCCCGGCTCCGCGGTGTAGATGGTCAGCGTGAGTCCCGGGTCCGATGCCATTTCCATGCCCTCGAATGCCAGCGTCACCTCGCCGACGATCGGGTGGCGGAAGTACTTGAACCCCGCGCCCGGACGCAGGACGTTGTTGGCAGCCCAGCGACCGCGGAACTCGCCGCTGCGCGTGCACAGCTCGCCGATGAGTTCGTGGTGTTCCCTGTCGTGCGGATCCCGTCCGCCCTCGCTACGGAGGATCTGGACGGCGGTGTCGGCGGCGCGGTCCCAGTCGGGATGGAAGTCGATGCCACGGGGATCCAGGAAGATGAACCGGGCGAAGTTCGGCGCATGGTCCGGGTTGCCGTACATGTCCTTGTAGAAGGCCCGGCCCAACATGTTGGCCGCCAGCAAATCCATCCTGCCGTTGCGCACGAACGCGGCCCCTTCGGTGACGGAGTCGAGGATCCATTGGAGGCTGGCGTGCGGGGTCCAGGCCTGCGCGCTGCGCCTGCGTGGCGGCCGCGCGACAGGACTTGCGGCGTGGGCGAGCTCGAAAAGGTGTGCCCGTTCGTCGTCGTTCAGCAGCAGCGCGCGGGACAGGCTGTCCAGCACCGCGGGTGATGCGCCGCTGATCGCACCGCGTTCCAGCTTGGTGTAGTACTCCACGCTCAGACCGGCCAGCGCCGCAACCTCGGTGCGGCGCAGCCCGGCCACGCGGCGGTTGGTTCCGGCGGGCAGGTTCACCTGCTCCGGCGTCACCCGCGCCCGGCGCGAGGTAAGGAAGTCCCGGACTTGGGCACGGTTGTCCATGGATCCACGGTAGACCCGCCGCCCGGCCGCAGGGAGTCCCTCCCAGTACCTCCATGGCGGTCTGAGACGCGCCCCGGACTCCCCCGCCAAAATGACCGGCACGTTACGCCACCTTCACGGCGCACAAACTCGCATCTTTGTTTGTGTTGTTTTTTATTGACATACCCACACGAACAAAGATAGAGTCAAGCAATTCCACATCATGTGATGGTGGTCACCAAGCCGGATTCTGCTAGTACGCAATGGAGGGTATGTGTTCGCTGAAGAGCGCCAGCAGCTGATCTCCGGGCTCGTCGCCGAGCTGGGCCGGGTCAGCGTGAACGACCTCGCGGAACGTTTCAGCATCACCACCGAAACCGTCCGCCGGGACCTCGCCGCTCTTGAATCCGCCGGCAGCCTTCGCCGGGTCCACGGCGGCGCTGTCCCCTCCGATCGCCTCAGCACCCGCGAGGAAAGCGTCGGCGAACGCGCCGTCCAGCGCCAGTCGGAGAAGCTCCGCATCGCCCAGGCTGCCCTCTCCCTCATCCCGGAAAACGGCGCGGGAAGCGTCCTCCTGGACGCCGGTTCCACCACCGAAACCCTCGCCGGACTGCTCGCCGCCCAACGCGGCAACGGCAGCGACGGCGAACTCGTGGTCATCACCCACGCCATCCCGATCGCCGCACGGCTGTCCGGCAACCCGGGCATCGCCCTGCAGATCCTCGGTGGCCGTGTCCGCGGGCTCACCCAGGCCGCCGTCGGGCAGTCCACTGTCGATTCCGCCTCCCGGCTCCGGCCGGACATCGCCTTCGTGGGCGCCAACGGCATCCACGCAACGTTCGGGTTCAGCACTCCGGATCCCGAAGAAGCCGCCGTCAAGGCCGCCTTCGTCACCTCCGCACGCCGCGTGGTCGTCGTGGCGGACTCTTCCAAACTGGACGCGGAAACCCTCGTCCAATTCGCAGCCCTGAAAGATGTAGACACCGTGATTACAGACCGCGAACCCTCTGAAGAGCTTTCGGCCGCCCTGGCCGAAGCCGGTGTGGATGTCGTGCTCGCATGATCGTCACACTGACCGCCAACCCCAGCCTCGACCGCACGGTCGAGCTCCCCGCCGCTTTGGCCCGCGGCGAAGTGCAGCGCGCCGTCGCCGTCCACCAGCATTCGGGCGGCAAGGGCGTCAACGTCTCCCGCGCCCTGGTGGCGTCCGGTCTGGACACCGTTGCGGTCCTGCCGGGCGGAGATTCGGACCCGGTGCTCAGCGGCCTGCGGGAGGACAAGGTGCCGTTCGCGGCCCTGCCCATCGCCGCGCCGCTGCGCAGCAACGTCACCCTTACCGAGCCGGACGGGATCACCACCAAGATCAACGAACCCGGCCCGGAACTGAGCGCGGAGCAGCAGGAAGCCCTGATCGGGCTGCTGCTGGAGCGTTCGCAGGGCGCCAGCTGGGTTGTCCTGGCCGGCTCCCTTCCCCCGGGAGTCCCGGCGGACTTCTACGCCACGGTGGCAGCCCGCCTCCGTAGCGCGGACGACGGCGGAGCCCCCCTTATCGCGATCGATTCCTCCGGCTCCCCGCTGGCGGCGGCGATCAGCGGACGCAGGGACGGCAAGCCGGACCTGCTGAAGCCGAACGCGGAAGAACTGGCCGAGCTGGCCGCCGCAGCCGGATTCACGGGCCACCACACCGCCGAGGAACTGGAAGCGGATCCGGGCCTTGCCGCCCGGGCCGCGGCCGCCGTCGTCGGCTCCGGTGTGGGAACGGTCCTCGCAACACTCGGTTCCAAAGGCGCCGTCCTGGTAACCGCCGACGGCGCGTGGCTGGCTACGCACCCGCCGATCCAAGCCGTCAGCACCGTAGGTGCCGGCGATTCCTCCCTTGCCGGCTACCTGCTGGCCGCCACCCAAGGCGGCACCCCGCAGGACTGCCTCCGTCAAGCTGTGGCACACGGTGCCGCCGCTGCTTCGCTGCCGGGCTCCACTGTCCCGGCAGTCCACCAAACAACTCCCGACGCCGTAACCATCACGGCCCTCCCGAAGGACTAACAGTGACCGAGCTCATTACCCCCCAGTTGGTCGCCCTCGACCAGAACCTCGGCGAGGCTCCCGCCGACGTCATCCGTTTCCTGGCAGGCAAAGTGGCCGACGCCGGCCGAGCCACCGAGGTGGAAGGCTTGTTCGCCGACGCCTTCGCCCGCGAGTCCAAGACCGCCACCGGCGTGCCCGGCGGCATCGCGATCCCGCACTGCCGCTCCGCGGCCGTGACCGTGCCGTCGCTGGCCATGGCCCGCCTCTCGCAGAAGGTGGACTTCGGCGCCAAGGACGGCCCGGCGGACATCATCTTCTTCATCGCAGCCCCCGAGGGGGCGGACCAGGAGCACCTGAAGCTGCTCTCCAAGCTGGCCCGCTCGCTCATCAAGAAGGACTTCACCGCGGCCCTGCGCGCGGCTGCCACTCCCCAGGAGATCGTGGAGCTGGTGGACGGCGCCCTCGCCGACAAGCCTGCCGCCCACATTGCAGAACCCGTCGCAGTTGCTGCGGCTGCCGGCTCGGAATCGGCCGCATTCGCCGCGCCCGGGGCTACCCCGGCACCCATCGGCGGAGCAGGAAGCCACTCCGGCCCGAGGCGCATCGTGGCCGTCACTGCCTGCCCCACGGGCATCGCGCACACCTACATGGCAGCGGACTCGCTGGTGGCCGCGGCTATGGAAATCGGCGTTGACCTCCAGGTGGAGACCCAGGGTTCGTCCGGCGCCAAGCCGCTGGACCCGGCCGTGATCGCTGCGGCCGACGCCGTGATCTTCGCCGTCGACGTCGACGTCCGCGGGAAGGAGCGCTTCGCCGGCAAGCCGGTCATCAACGCTCCGGTCAAGCGCGGCATCGATGAGCCGGAGAAGATGGTCTACGAAGCCCTCGCGGCAGCCGAGGACCCCCGGGCCCACCGCGTGCCGCACGCCGGCGCCGAGGACATGGCCGAGCGCGAGGCCGAAGCGAAGAGCGAGCACATCGGCCAGAAGCTGAAGAGGGCGTTGCTCACCGGCGTTTCCTACATGATTCCGTTCGTGGCAGGCGGTGGTCTGCTGATCGCCCTTGGCTTCCTCATGGGTGGCTACCTGATCACACAGTTTGCCGACAAGATCGTGCTGGAAAACAGCATCTTCAACCTGCCGACCCAGTACCCCGATAACGCTTGGGGACCGTTGGGCGCCTACTTCGGTGCGGTCCTGTTCAAGATCGGCGCACTGTCCCTCGGCTTCCTGGTCCCCGCCCTGGCCGGCTACATTGCCTACGCCATCGCGGACCGGCCCGGCATCGCCCCGGGCTTCGTGGCAGGTGCGGTCTCCGGATTCATGGGCGCAGGCTTCCTGGGCGGCATCGTCGGCGGCCTGCTGGCCGGCTACATCGCCCACCAGTTCGGCAAGCTCGACGTGCCTCGCTGGCTGCGCGGCCTGATGCCCGTCGTCATCATCCCGCTCGGCGCTTCCCTGGTGGCTTCCGGCCTGATGTTCCTGATCCTCGGCGCTCCGATTGTTTGGCTCACCAAGGCCCTCAGCTCCGGTCTGTCCGGCCTCACCGGCACGGCCGCCATCATCCTCGGCATCATCCTCGGCCTCATGATGTGCTTCGACCTTGGCGGCCCGGTCAACAAGGTGGCCTACTCCTTCGCCGTCGCCGGTCTGGGCGCAGCCTCGGTCAGCAACCAGGCACCGTGGCAGATCATGGCTGCAGTCATGGCCGCAGGCATGGTTCCCCCGCTGGCCATGGCCCTCGCCTCCACTGTCCTGGACAAGAAGGGCTTCTCCCTGGCCGAGCGTGAAAACGGCAAGGCCGCCTGGCTGCTGGGTGCCTCCTTCATCTCCGAAGGCGCCATCCCGTTCGCGGCAGCCGACCCGCTGCGCGTCATCCCGGCCAGCATGGTGGGCGGTGCCGTGACCGGTGCCCTTTCCATGGCTTTCGCGGTCGGTTCGAAGGCACCGCACGGTGGCATCTTCGTCTTCTTCGCCATCGACAACTTCTTCCTGTGGGTGCTGTCGATCCTGGTCGGCGTCGCTATCACGGCGCTCCTGCTCATCGCCCTCAAGCGCTGGGCAGTGAAGAAGCCCGTTGATACTGTTGCGGCAGCAGCCTGACATCGCCGTTAGATAGCTAGTAGAGGACTATTCCATGCAGACCTTCTCAGGTGTTGGTGTCGCTCCGGGCCGGGTTTTGGGTCCGGTGCGGCAGATGCCCAAGCCGGTGGCCGAACCCCACGCGAACGTGAACATCCCGGCGGATGTGACAGTTGAGTCGCAGGCGGCGCGGGTGAAGGACGCGGCAAAGGCCGTCCAGGCCGAGCTCCGTGCCCGTGCCGCGACGGCCTCGGGTGAAGGCAAGGAAGTCCTCGAGGCTACGGCGTTGATGGCCGCGGACCCGATGCTGATCAAGTCTGCGGTCAAACTCCTCAACCCGGAGGCCCCGGGCGGCGCGCGTACAGCGGAGCGCGCCGTCTGGGAGGCCGCCGCCACGGTGGCCGAGACCCTGAAGGGCCTGGGCGGGTACATGGCCGAACGGGTCGCGGACGTCCTGGACGTCCGTGCCCGGATCGTCTCGGAGCTCCGGGGCCTGCCCGCCCCGGGCATCCCGGCCTCAGAGGAGCCGTTCATCCTGGCCGCGGAAGACCTGGCCCCGGCCGACACCGCCACCCTGGACCCGGCCAAGGTCATCGCCCTGATCACCTCCGGCGGCGGACCCCAGTCCCACACCGCCATCCTGGCCCGTGCCCTGGGCCTGCCCGCCGTCGTCGCCGCCACCGGCGTGGACGCCATCGACGACGGGGCCGAGGTGTACGTGGACGGCGCCGCCGGGACCATCACCACCGAACCGTCCGAGGAACTGCGCGTCGCGGCGAAGGCCTGGGCCACCCAGGCGAGCACCTTGGCCGCGTTCACCGGGGACAACGCCCTGGCCGACGGCTATCGCGTGCCCCTGCTGGCCAACGTGGGCACCGGTGCGGACGCCGTCAAGGCCGCCGCCGCCGGCGCAGAGGGCGTAGGTCTGCTCCGCACCGAGTTCTGCTTCCTGGACCGCGACGCCGAACCCACGATCGAGGAACAAATCACCGCCTACGGGGCCGTGTTCGCCGCGTTCCCGGGCAAGAAGGTCGTCGTCCGGACCCTGGACGCCGGGGCGGACAAGCCCCTGCCCTTCCTGACCAACGCCGACGAACCCAACCCCGCCCTCGGGGTCCGCGGCTACCGCACCGACCTCACCAGCCCCGGCGTCCTGGGCCGCCAGCTGCAGGCCATCGCCGCGGCCGAAGCAGCCCACGAGGCCGAGGTGTGGGTCATGGCCCCCATGATCTCCACCCCCGACGAGGCCGCACACTTCGCCGCCCTGTGCGCCGACGCCGGACTGAAAACCCCCGGCGTCATGGTCGAAGTGCCCTCCGCGGCGCTGACCGCCAACGCCGTGCTCCGCGAGGTCTCCTTCGCTTCCCTGGGCACCAACGACCTCACCCAGTACGCCATGGCCGCCGACCGGCAGCTCGGACCCCTCGCCACCCTGAACGACCCCTGGCAGCCCGCGGTCCTGCAGCTGATCAAGCTCACCGCCGACGGCGCCGCCAGGGCCGCGGCCGCCACCGGCCACGCCAAACCCGTGGGCGTCTGCGGGGAAGCCGCCGCCGACCCCGCCCTGGCCGTCGTGCTCGTCGGACTCGGCGTCACCACCCTGTCCATGAGCCCCCGCGCCCTGGCCGGCGTGGCCGCCGTCCTGAAAACCATCACCCTCAGCCAGGCCCAACACCTCGCCCACACCGCCTTGGCCGCACCCAGCGCCGCCGCAGCACGCCACACCATCCGCGAACACCTGCCCGTCCTGGACGAGCTGGGCCTCTAAGACCGTTTCCACACCACCGAACCGAAGGAGCACACCATGCCCGAACGCACCGCCACCATCGCCAGCCGTGTCGGCCTGCACGCCCGCCCTGCCGCGATCTTCGCCGAAGCCGCAGGCGAACTCGACCTCGAGGTCACCATCGCCCGCCAGGGTGAGCCCGCCGACGAAGCCATGGACGCCGCCTCCATCCTGTCCCTCATGAGCCTCGGCGCCGCGCAGGGCGACGTCGTCGTCCTGCGCGCAGAAGGCACCGGCGCCGACGAAGCACTCGACAAGCTCGTCCAGATCCTCGAAACCGACCACGACGCCGAATAGCACCAGTCGACGCAAAAGGAGCGTGCCTTCCCTTTCGAGGGAAGGCACGCTCCTTTGTCTATGAGGCTAGTCCTGCGCGGGCTCCGACACCGCGGCGCCGGCCGTCATGGTTTCGGCACTGATCATCCAGGCGAGCTGCTCAAGGCGGGCGATGAAACCGTGCAGCAGGTCCGCCGTCGTCGGGTCTTCTTCGTCCACCTGGTCGTGGACATCGCGCATGGTTTGCACGGTCCGCTCAACCCGGGCTGTGATCAGCTTGACGGCGTCCTTGGTTCCGGTGAGCCCCTCGGGGAAGGGCTCCAGCCGGGTGCCGCCCGCAACGGTGGCGCTGCGGCCGTCCGGCAGGGCGTGCAGGGCCCTCATCCGCTCGGCTGTTTCGTCGGCGAAGGCGCGGGCGGCCGCAACAAGTTCATCCAGTTGCAGGTGCAGGTCCCTGAAGTTCGGGCCCACGATGTTCCAGTGCGCCTGCTTGCCTTGGAGCTGGAGTTCGATCAGATCCGTCAGGACCAGCTGCAGGTTTGTTGCCAGTGTTTGCGATGCCTTCATGTCTTCCTCTCAGGATGCCGATCCGGTACCAAAGCCGGCCCGCAGCGCAGGATCTCCGGCGCGGGCCACTTGTAAGCTTACGACCCGAACTCTGGTTTAGTAAGCATGCTTACTAGTAAGATGAGTCATCTGGGCCAGCTCGCAGGTGGGTTTTCGAAGCGGTGCTGAGAAGGTTCGGACAACTGAAAGGAAGGGTCAATGTCGACGATTTCCCATCCCGCATCTCCCAACGAGGCGCCACAACCGAGCGCCGAACCCATCTGGTGCGGGAACTGCAACACCACCGATCACCTCATCCTGGACAGCATAGAACCGCTCAAACCTCCCGTCGACGGGCTTGTCGACATCTCCTACACCTGCGTGGAGTGCGACACCTTCTATGCCCACGTTGCCGTCTTCCTGGACGCGGCCTCAATCCTCAACGAACGCGGAAACACCATCGGCGTCCTGCAATTCGGCGGCGAGTACGTCCATTGCGGTCAGCCGATGCGGCTGACCGGTTCCGCCCACCGGAGCCTGCACGCACCGATCCTTACTGACGATCCGGGCAAGGACCCGGCCAAGGACCTGCTCGACGTCTACCTGAAGACGAAGGTGCTGCAATGCAGCTGCGGATTCCGGATGGAACTGCCGGCCTAGCCGCGCTCCGGTCCCGGTTGCGGCTCCGGCGGCGCCGCGTCCGGGTCCCCGGGAACCGGGAAAGTGTCGGGCCCCGGGGGCATGGGGAAAGGTTCAGGTTCCGGCGGAATGGGCGGCTCGATGGGCGGTGCCGGCGGCTCGAACGGCGGCGGCTGGGTGCCCGGATCCGGCGGCAGGGGCTCCGGCGGCAGGGGCTCCGGCGGCAACGGCGACGGCGGCCCGAACGGCGACGGTGGATCCCCGCCGTCGGGTTGGACGGGTGAAGGGAATTGCTGCTCATCTTTTCCTCCGATACGCGTTGGAATCCAGCTCCAGCACTCCCGACGCTAACCGCCGGCCGGCACGGAGTCCAGCATTCCGGCGAAGTTACTCAGCAGGCTTAGTTTCCCATTGAATTCCGCCGCGCCACACCATAGCGTGAAACCCGAGGGCACTGCGGAGGTTGCCAGATGGACGAAACAGGGATCCCCGAAGATGACGACCGCGGCGAGTCTCCGAACCAGAAACTCGACCGCAATTGGATGGAGCTCCTCCAGGAACTCCGGGTGCTCCAAACCGGCGTCCAGATCCTGGCAGGGTTCCTCCTGACGCTGCCGTTCCAGGCGAAATTCGCCACCTTGGACTCCTTCCAGGTGGGCCTCTACCTGTTCAACGTGATGGCCGCGGCTCTCACCACCTCCCTGATCCTGCTGCCGGTCAGCGTGCACCGCCGGCTGTTCCGGAAGCGGCTCAAGTCCGTCATTGTGGCGAGCGCGGACGCCATTGCCAAGACCGCCCTGTTCGGGGTGGCGGTCCTGCTTGTGGGCACCGCGGTGTTGGTGTACGACGTCGTTGCCGGCCGGGGTGCCGCGCTGCTCGCAGGTGCCGCAATCGTCCTCGTGCTGCTGTTCCTGCTCCTCGCGGTGCCTCTGTGGCTCAGTTACCGGTCACGCCGCCCGCCAGGTCCCCACCTTTAGGAGAAGACGTGCCGACGGCCTCAGGCGTTCTTCTTCGCCCGGACCCTGGGCTTGGCCGGGGCCTTCTCTTCCTCGGCGTCTTCCTTCGCCTTGGCCCTGCCGGCAGTGGCCCGGCTGGCAGTCTTGGAAGCGGCGGCCGCAGTCCCGCCGCGCTTCTTGTCCAGGCTGCGCTTCAGCGCCTCCATGAGGTCGATGACCTCGCCACCTTCGCCTTCGGCAGCCTGCACCCCAAACGTTTCTTCAGTGTCCAGCGAATCGCCGCGTTCAAGCTTCGCCTCGATGAGCTGGCGCAGCTGCACCTGGTAGTCGTCCGTATACGCCTCGGGATCGAAGTCGCGGGCCATGGAATCGACCAGCGCCGAGGACATCTCCAGTTCCTTGTCCGAGATCCTGATGTCGGAATCCAAAGCCGGGAAGTCTGCCTCGCGGACCTCGTCGTCCCAGAGCAGCGACTGGAGCATCAGCACGTCCCCGCGAACCCGCAGGGCTCCCAGCCGGGTCTTCTGGCGCAGGGCGTACTGGACGATCGCCACCCGCTCGGTGTCCTGCAGGGTGCGCAGGAGCAGCATGTAGGCCTTGGGCGATTTGGAATCGGGCTCCAGGTAGTAGGGCCGCTCGTACATGATGGGGTCCAGCTGCTCGGCCGGAACGAATTCCACCACTTCGATGTCGCGGCTGTTCTCCTCCGGGAGGGACTTCAGGTCCGCCGCCGTGAGGACCACGGTGCGGCCTTCCTCTTCGAAGGCCTTGTCGATATCCTCATAAGCCACAACTTCGCCGCAGACTTCGCACTTGCGCTGGTAGCGGATGCGTCCTCCGTCCTTGTTGTGGACCTGGTGGAGACTGACGTCGTGGTCTTCCGTGGCGCTGTACAGCTTGACCGGAACGTTGACCAGCCCGAACGCGATAGAACCCTTCCAAATGGCCCTCATGCACTAAGTGAACATCACATCAAGGCGGAGGTGAAGAGATGGCAGAGCGCCAGAAGGAGCGCGTGAACGTCGAGGGACGCGAACTGACGCTGACCAACCTGGGCAAGATCATCTACCCGGAGACCGGCACCACCAAGGCCGAAGTGCTCGAGTACTACGCCGCCGTCGCGCCGTTCCTGATCCCGGCGGCGGCCAACCGGCCGGCCACCCGCAAGCGCTGGGTGAACGGCGTGGGGACCGCGGAGAAGCCCGGCCAGATGTTCTTTCAGAAGAACCTGGACGCCTCCACGCCGTCGTGGGTTCCGCGGGTGACCATCCAGCACAGCGACCACACCAACGACTATCCCCTGGTGAACAACCTGGCCACCCTCACGTGGCTGGCGCAGATCGCTTCACTGGAAATCCACGTGCCGCAGTGGCAGGTGGACGCCGAGGGGACCATGCTCAACCCGGACCGCCTTGTCCTGGACCTCGATCCCGGGCCCGGCGCCGGCCTGCCCGAGTGCGTGGAGGTGGCCAAGCTGGCGCGCGCCATCCTGAAGGACGTCGGCATGGACCCGGTTCCGGTGACCAGCGGCAGCAAAGGCATCCACCTCTACGCAGGGCTGGACGGCACGCAGAAATGGGAGCAGGTTTCGGCCTTCGCGCATGAATTGGCCCGTTCCCTCGAATCCGACCACCCGGACCTCGTGGTCAGCGATATGAAGAAATCCCTGCGCGGCGGCAAGGTCCTGGTGGACTGGAGCCAGAACAGCGGAAACAAGACCACGATTGTGCCGTACTCCCTGCGTGGCCGCGCGCACCCCATGGTGGCGGCGCCCCGCACCTGGCGGGAGCTCTCCTCGGCCAAGCTCGAGCACCTGGACTTCACCGCCGTGATGAAGCGGGTGAAGGACGGCAAGGACCCCTTCGCAGCGGTGGCGGCCGGGCATTCCGGCCATGCCCCGTCGCGCCTCGGCGGGGACGACGCAGAGGATGACGACGGCGGCGCTTTGGACGGTACAGCGGGTGTCCACCCTCGCCTTAAGGACTACGTGCGGAAGCGCGATCGGGGCAAGACGCCGGAACCCTTTCCCGCCGTCGGGCAGCCCGCCGGGGCGTCCGCCGGGAAGCAGGCCGACGCGGAAGAAAACCCGGCCGGCGGAATCTTCGTGATCCAGGAACACCACGCCCGGGCCTTCCACCTGGATTTCCGGCTGGAGCACCACGGAGTGCTGGTTTCCTGGGCACTGCCGCGCGGAGTGCCCGAGACCCCGAACAAGAACCACCTGGCGGTGCACACGGAGGACCACCCGCTCGAATACGCGCAGTTCCAGGGGATCATCCCCAAAGGCGAATACGGCGCGGGAACCGTGAGCATCTGGGACAACGGCACCTTCGAATGCGAAAAGTGGCGCGACGGCAAGGAAGTGATCGCCACCCTCACCGGCCGGCCCGGCGGCGGCTTGCACGGCACCCGGCGCTTCGCGCTCATCCGTACGGGTGAATCGGACAAGCAGTGGCTCATCCACCTGATGAAGGAACAGCCCGGGCACTCTGTTCAGAAGGCAGCCCCTGCGGCCGCCTCCCGCACTCCCGCCCCGAAAAACCCCGCCCCGCCCAGCCTCGCCGCGCCGCCGGATTACGCGCCCATGCTCGCCAGCGCGGGAACGGCCGGGGACCTTAGCGGAAGCCGCTGGCTGTTCGAACTGAAATGGGACGGCTTCCGGGTGCTCGTCTCACGCTCCCGCGGGAAGCTCCGGCTCGGCAGCCGCACCGGCAAGGACATGACGGCCACGTATCCGGAGCTGAGCGACCCCGCCATCTGGCCCGAACACGACTTCGTGGCCGACGGCGAAATCGTGGCTTTCGGCAAGGACGGCCGGCCGAGCTTCGAGCAGATGCAGAAGCGGATGAACCTCACCAAGCCGGGCGATGTGGAGCGTGCGCGCGCTGTGGCTCCGGTGCAGCTGATGCTCTTCGACCTCCTGTATGACGACGGCGGCGAGCTGGTTTCCCTGCCCCTGGAGGAACGCCGCGAGCGCCTGGAGTCCTTCGTGAAGGGGCTGCCCAAACCGAAGGGAACGGGAAAAGGCAGTCCGCTGCATTTATCCGAAGTCCTGGACCACGACCATGAGGAGATCCTCGCCAGCGCCGCCGAACTGGGCCTGGAGGGAGTCATGGCCAAGCGCGCCGAAAGCCGCTACCTGCCGGGCCGGCGCAGCCATTCCTGGATCAAGCTCAAGCTTGAACAAAGCCAGGAGGTGGTGCTGGGCGGCTGGCGGCCGGGTGCCGGCGCCCGGCGCGGCACCATCGGCGCGCTCCTTGTGGGGATTCCCGACGGCGGCAAGCTGCGGTTCGCGGGGCGGGTCGGCACCGGCTTCAAGGACTGGCAGCTGCGGGACATCCTGAAGCGGGTGAAGGAACTGGAACAACCGGAGTCGCCGTTCCTGGACATCCCGACCGAAGACGCGAGCACCGCGCACTGGGTTTCCCCGGAGCTCGTGGGCGAGGTGACCTTCGGTGACTGGACCGGAAGCGGGCGCATGCGGCATCCGGTGTGGCGGGGCTGGCGGCCGGACAAGTCGCCGTCGGACGTGGCGCGGCCCAACTGACTGGCAGTTGCGGCCGTTTTGAGGGCTCAAAACGGCCTTGAATGCGAGTCAGTTGGGCCGGCGTGGTGGGTTGGTTACCCGGCGCAGGACGCGCTTGCTAGGAGGAGTGCGGCATCTGCGGACGGCTGGTTCGGTGCACTGCCGTCACGGCTGCGCCCTGGCCGGAACGTCCGTGGCTGGCGCCGCGTTCCTTGGGGTGCCGGTGCTTGCCGTTCCCGTCCGGCCAGCCGGTCCCGTTGGCCGAAGCAAGGGTGGGGGTTACGGCGGCGGGTTCCGGCATCGGGGCCATGTCCATGGCTCCGGCCAGGTGCTCGGCGAGCTCCGGATTGATACGTGCTGGGTTGTCGGCCATTGTTCTTCCTTTCCGCGGTGTTTCTGGGGTACGCAGGTGAAACGAAAGGTCTTTCAGGGTACTTCCAGGGCCTGTGCCTGTCAGCAACGGTGCGTTACCAGCGGACCTTCTTCTCGGTCTTGGCGAGTTTTCCGCTCGCGTGCGTAGGCTTCTGGCCGCGGCCGGTGCTCTGCCAGCCGGGGCCGGAGCCGCCGCGGGACTTCCGTTCCAGCATCTCCTTCTGGGCATCGCTCAGTTTGGACATGACGCCGTCGTCCCGGGCGGGCTTGTTCGCGGAATCCGCAGTCATAAAGTGCTCTCCTTAGCTTTCAAATGCCGTCAGAGGTGCCGGAGATGCGTCGTTCAAAGTGCCTTTTTTGCTGCGGAACTTAAGGTGAAAGCTGGTTCCGGATGCGGGAAAAGGGAACGACGCTGAGGCATGGCCTCAACAGGCGTGGATTTTTGTTCGGATCAAACGCAGCGGCGCGGGAAGCCCGGGCCGGCCAGTCTACTCAAAAATCAGTGTTCCCATGCCCACTACCCTAGGCAGACTCACGGGCCCTTGTGAACCCCCGACTTTTCGTGACATCGGCTAGCATTGCAACTCAGACGACCCGTACCGGGTCCCGGATCCAGGAGGTGAGACCCATCAACGCAATGGCAATCAGGGTGCTCCCTCCGCAGTCACTTCCCAGCCTGGCTTAGCCGGCCGGAGAGCACCCCTCGGTATCCCGAAAGGCTCTCCTATGACCACATCCCCTGTGCAACCCACCCATTCCGCACTCACCCTGCGCCTCCGTTCCGCGGGCTGCGTTTTCGCCGAAGAAGAGGCCACGCTGCTCCTCGCCGAAGCTGATTCGCTGGCGGACCTGGAACGGATGGCCGAACAGCGCATCGCCGGCTTCCCCCTCGAGCAGGTCCTCGGCTGGGCCGGTTTCCGCGGCCTGCGCATCGCCGTTGATCCGGGCGTCTTCGTCCCGCGCCGCCGCACGGAGTACCTCGTCGAGCTGGGTGCGCGGTTAGCACGGCCCGGCTCCGCCGTCGTCGACCTCTGCTGCGGCACCGGCGCGGTGGGTGCAGCCCTTGCGGCAGAGGTTCCGGGAATCGAGCTGCATGCGGCGGACATCGATCCCGCCGCTGTCCGCTGCGCGCGCCGCAACGTCGAGGCAGCCGGCGGGTTGGTCCACGAAGGCGATCTTTATGCGGCGCTTCCGCCGTCTCTGCGGGGCCGCGTTGATGTGCTGCTGGTCAACGCCCCGTATGTGCCCTCGACGGACATCGGGACCATGCCCCAGGAAGCCCGTCTGCATGAGCCGCTGGTAGCGCTCGACGGCGGGTCGGACGGCTTGGCGGTGCAGCGGCGGACCGTCGCGGAGGCTCCGCTGTGGCTGGCACCGGGCGGCCGCCTGCTGATCGAAACAAGCGTCCGGCAGGCAGCGGCGACAGCAGCCCTGTTCAGGGACGCAGGCCTGCTCACCCGGGTGGCGCATTCGGAAGAGCTGGATGCCACCGTGGTCCTTGGAATCCGGCCGGAATCAGCCCGCAAAGGTCACGATTAGGTAACGACTCCACGCGAAGGCCGGAAATCCGCAGGATTCCGCGGCTTCCACGATGGAATCCGTTCCGCAATACGCAACAAATCGGCTCCGAAAATACCCGAGCAGCGGGGTCGGAACCCTTAGTATCACCGCGACCCGCGTAAAATTGAAACCCTGCCCGGAGCGGGGCAGCTGTACGTCGCAAGCAAATGACCTCCTTAGGAGGGGCCCAAATGCCCACAGACCAAAGCATCACCGACTCTCCGACAGGCGCCAGGAACGCCTCCGGTTCCACCGCACCCACACCCCGCGGTTCCGCAAAATTGAAGTTTCCCGTCCGCCGCCGGCTGAAGGTTTCCGACGTCAACGTCGTGGACCAGCCGATGCTCAAGAAAGCCCTCGGCGGAACCATCGTCGGCAACACCATGGAATGGTATGACGTCGGTGTCTTTGGCTACCTGATCACCACCATGGGTCCGGTCTTCCTTCCCGAAGCCGATCCCTCGGTCCAAACGCTTTTCCTCCTTGGAACGTTCGCCGCCACCTTCATCGCCCGCCCGCTCGGCGGCGTGGTGTTCGGCTGGCTGGGCGACAAGGTGGGCCGCCAGAAGGTGCTAGCCGCGACACTGCTGCTCATGGCGGCAAGCACCTTCGCCGTCGGGCTCCTGCCCGGCTACGCACAGATCGGTATCTGGGCCGCCGGCCTGCTGGTGGTGCTCAAGCTCATCCAGGGCTTCTCCACCGGTGGTGAATACGCCGGCGCCACCACGTTCGTCAGCGAGTACGCACCGGACAAGCGCCGCGGCTACTTCGCGAGCTTCCTGGACATGGGTTCCTACATCGGCTTCGCCCTCGGTGCCGCCCTTGTCTCGATCCTGCAGCTCACCTTGGGCCAGTCCGCCATGGAGGACTGGGGCTGGCGCCTGCCGTTCTTGATTGCCGGACCGCTCGGCGCGATCGCCGTGTACTTCCGGAACAAGATCGAGGAGTCCCCGCAGTTCCAGGCCACCCTGGACGCCCAGGAAGCCCACGCCGCCGAGGCCGCCGCCGGTGACGCCGCCGTGGCCAAGGGCCCGATCGGCATCATCAAGGCGTACTGGCGCCAGATCCTGCTGGCCATGATCCTCGCCGCGGCCGCCAACACCGTGGGCTACGCCCTGACCTCTTACATGCCCACGTACCTCACCACGTCCAAGGGCTACGATCCCGTCCACGGCACCCTGCTGACCATCCCGGTGCTGGTGGTCATGGCCCTGTGCATCCCGCTCACCGGCAAGCTCTCGGACCGGATCGGCCGCCGCCCCGTGCTGTGGATCGGTGCGATCAGCACCATCGCGTTCTCGGTGCCCGCGTTCCTGCTGATCGGCATCGGCGAAATCTGGTCCACCCTGGCCGGTCTGGCACTCATCGCGTTCCCGGTGACGTTCTACGTGGCCAACCTGGCCTCCGCCCTCCCGGCGCTGTTCCCGACGTCGAGCCGCTACGGCGGAATGGGCATCGCCTACAACTTCTCTGTCGCGATCTTCGGCGGCACCACGCCGTTCATCGTGGACGCCCTGATCCAGGGCACGGGCAACGACATGATGCCCGCCTACTACCTCATGGGCACCTCCGTGGTGGGTGCGGTGGCCATCTACTTCCTGAAGGAATCGGCCCAGCGTCCGCTCCCGGGTTCCATGCCGAGCGTGGATACCCCGGCGGAGGCCCGCGAGCTGGTGGCCACCCAGGACGAGAACCCGCTGATCGACCTGGACGAGATGCCGTTCGACGACGGCCCCGCACCGGAGCTGGTCGGCGCGGCTCCGGCGGCTGGTCGCTGAGGGCAGCTTCTACCGGCGCATCGGCCATCGCCGTAGACTCGGCAGATGGCCGATGCAGCTGTGGGCTCGCTCCACCACTTGGAAATCTGGGTCCCGCATTTTGAGCGCGCCGCGGCCGAGTGGGGCTGGCTGCTCACCGAACTCGGCTACACCCCGTTCAAGCAATGGCCCAACGGCTGCAGCTGGGCACTGGGCTCCGCCTACGTGGTGGTCGAGCAGTCCCCGGACCTCACCAGCACCATCCACCGGCGCACCGACGCCGGCATGAACCACGTTGCCTTCCACGGCGGCAACCGGGAGAACGTGGACCGGCTGCGGAACCTCGCCGTGGACTCGGACTGGTTCGAGCTCTATGCGGACAAGTACCCGCACGCCGGCGGCCCGGAGCACTACGCAGCCTTCCTGATCAACTCGGACGGCTACGAGGTGGAGCTGGTGGCGGAGTAGGGGCTGCTAGCTCACCAGGCGCCGGACGCTCTCGACGACGACTTCCCGGCAGCGCGCGCGACCAGGCCGGCGGACGAGAGCGAGCTCGGGGGTGTGGAGGTGCCAACTCATCGAAAGGGCCCGGACCTCGGTAAGCAGTTCGAGCGGTGAGTACGCCGTGGTCAGTTTCCCGGCCTTCTGCGCTTCCTCGATCTTGGCGAGCTTCGCGTTGTTGGACTCCATGATCGCGGGCAGCTTTCCGTCGGCGCGCTCCAGCTGGTACCAGGTGGTCAGCCGAAGGGTGTTGGGGTAGAGCTCGTAGAGATCGAACGCACGTCCGGCGTAGCCGGGCAGGTCTGTCGCATCGAAGTCGACCTGGTCGACAAAGGCGAGCACCCGGATGGCGAAGACTGCATCGAACAGTTCTTCCTTCGTGCCGAAGTACCTGTAGATCATGGCCTTGTTCGCCGGAGCTGTCTCGGCGATCCGGTCGACGCGGGCACCCGCGATGCCGTAAGTCGTAAACTCTGCCTCGGCAGCGTCGAGGATGCGGGTGCGGGTCGCTTCGGAGTCTCTGGCCATATCCACATTCTAGAGCAAGTAACTGGTTAGTTGCATCCTGTCGGACCGAGTGCTCTACTGAAGTAACCAACTCGTTAGTTACTTTTGATCGGAGATGCGCATGTCCGTTTTATCGGCACAACCAACAACCAGCGCCCGGCACCGGACGATCGTCCTCGCGGTCATCCTGGGCTGCCAGCTCATGATGACGCTCGACGCCTCGATCGTCACCACGGCGCTCACCCACATCAAGCAGGAGCTCGGCTTCACTGACTCGTCCCTATCCTGGATTCAGAACAGTTACGTTCTCGTGTTCGGCGGACTGCTGCTGCTTGGTGCTCGTTTTGGCGATCTTGCAGGTCGGCGTCGGGTGTTCGTCGCAGGTACCGCAGTGTTCACCGCCGCGTCCCTTCTCGCCGGGATCGCGCCGTCGGCCGGTGTCCTCATCGCCGCGCGGGCGTTGCAGGGCCTGGCGTCCGCATTTGCCATCCCGTCCACGCTGGCGCTCCTGATCACCAGCTTCCCGGCGCCAGAGGAGCGTTCCCGCGCGATCGCGATCTACAGCGCCGTGATTGGCGCCGGCGCCAGTGTCGGCATCATCGTCGGCGGCATCTTCACCCAGTACGTGTCGTGGCGGTGGGGCTTGCTGGTGAACATCCCGATCGGGATACTGATACTCGCCCTCTCGCCCCGCTACCTGCAGGAAACGGAGCGCCGAGCCGGCCGCATCGACGTCCCCGGCGCGCTGGCCATTACCTTGGGTATGTCCGCCCTTGTCTACGGGCTGGTCGATGCCGCCGAGCTTGGATGGGGCAGCGCATACACGCTGGTACCCCTGGCTTCCGCGATTGTCCTCATCGTGGCCTTCGTGTTCATCGAACTACGCCAAAAGCAGCCGATCGTCCCCTTGCGGCTGTTCGCCAGCGTCCAGCGCACGGGCGCCTACCTCGGCCGCATCCTCATCGTCGGCGCGATGTTCTCCACCTTCTACTTCCTCAGCCAATACCTGCAGACCGTCCGCGGCTACAGCCCGCTGATGACCGGCTTCGCCTACATCCCGATCACGGCGATGTTCTTCGCCATGGTGTATGTGGTCCGATTCCTCGCCCCGAGGATCAGCAAGCCCGTCCTGCTGCTCGCCTCCCTCATCGTGGCGTTGGCCGGGATGGCATGGCTCAGCCGAATCGACGCGACCACGGAGTACTTCCCACAGATCGTCCTCCCGCTTATCGTCCTCGGGATCGGACAAGGTATCGCGATCATCTTGCTTACGGACTTCGGCATGGCCGACGTCGAACCCTCCGACGCCGGCGCAGCTTCGGGCTTGGTTAACACGGCCCACCAGCTCGGCGGTTCCATCGGACTGGCGCTCCTGACCGTGGTGTTCGGAGCCGCGGTCCACGACGATCAGGGTCCTGTTGCCTCCACCGCGGCCCAGGGGTATTCGATGGTCTTTCAAGTTGCGACGATCTTCTACGCCGCGGCGGCCTTCGTCAGCCTTGTCATCCTCATCGCCCAGCGGCGCGCCACCCCAAAGGACATCCCCGTCCTCGAGCCCGCCGCCTCTGTCGACTAAACCAACCCCTGCAAATACCTGTTCCGCTCTTCGATCAGGCGCTGCAGGTAGCGGCCCAGGAAGGCCTTCTCGACGATCCGGCCGAGCACTCCGAACGGCGCAGTGAACTCGACGTAGTCGATCATCAGGGTGCCGCCGCCGTCGGGCACAAACTCGTGAAGGTGCCGGAAGGCACGGAACGGACCGCGCTGCTGCTCGTCGGTGAAGGAATCCGGGAAGCTGAACTGCGTGATCCGGCTGGTCATCCGGAGTGGCAGCCCGAAATGCCGGGCCCGCCAGGTCACCACGTCGTCCAGGGACATCAGGCCGGCCGTCACCCCGGCCACCGCCCGTTCCCGGGACTTGGCCATCGAGCCCAGGTGGACGTCGACGCTGCGGGAGAGGTCGAACGCCTGCTCCGGGGTCATGGCCAGCCGGGTCCGGCAGGTGAAGGAGACCGTCATGTGACGATCCTGCCATGACGCTGCGCACATTGTGACCGGGCTGATAGCGGCGCGTCCGCGCGGTTTGGTACTTTTCCGGAAGGCCCGGTCACAGGAAGAATGGCGGTATCCCGGTGCGCAAGCTTCTCTCCCTCGCCCGGGACCTCAACTCGATCGGCCCGGCGAACAACGACCGCCTCTCCGCCGTCCGCGTTGCGCTCAGCGTGGCGGTACCCACGCTGTTCCTGCTGGCGATCGGCCGGCCCGAACTCACGTTGTACGCAGTCTTCGGCGGGCTCACCGCAATGTACGGCAGGAATGAAAACCACCAGCTGCGGCTCAAGCACCAGCTCCAGGCGGCGGTGGTCCTGCTGGGCGGCGTCACCGTGGGAACTTTCCTTGCGGTGAACCACATCCACTCCTGGGCACTGGTTGTGGTGGAGGCCCTGTTGGCCGGGGTGGGATCCGTCTACTCCGACCGGGTGCGGCTCAAACCCAACGGGCCGTTCTTCGGCATCCTCGCGCTCGGCGCCTGCGCCTCCGTCCCCCTGGCTGTCCCCTTCGGAGTGGCCGTGCTGATCGCGGCGGTCTCGGCGTCGTTCTCGCTGCTCGTCGGATTCGCGGGCTGGCTCCGGGTCCGAGCCTGGAAGTCCGGCGCCACGCGTCGCGCGCCGCGCCTGACGCCGGGACTCCGGCAGGCCGCCGTCGTGCATGCCGCCCGCTACATGACGGCGGTCGGTGTTGCCGGTGCGGTCGGGGTGCTGAGCGGCAGCGGCTATCCGCACTGGGCGATGGCCGCCGCGGCGGTCCCGCTTGCCGGCGCGGACATGCCCAGTGCCGTCAACCGCGGCATCCACCGCATTGTGGGCACCTTCCTGGGCCTGGGCGTAGTGGCGGTGGTGCTTTTCCCCGGCCCGCTCTCCCCTCTGCAGTACGTCCCGGCGACGGCGGTGCTCGTCTCCCTGGTAATCATCTGCCAGTTCTGCACCGAGCTGTTCATGACCCGGCACTACGGCTGGGCCATGGTGTTCTTCACGCCCGTGATCCTGCTGATGACCGAGCTTGGCGCGCCCGTGGACCCCGGGCGGCTGCTGGCGGAGCGCGCCGCGGAAACCCTCGTGGGCGCGCTGACCGGCATCGCCGTGGTGGTCCTCATCCGTTCGCGGAAGCGCCGTTCCGGGAAGCCGGCAGCGGCCTCCGGGGCGGGCCTGCCGTAAGCCGCGCGGGCAGGACGCGCGCGACGGCGGTCACCACCTTGTAGCGCTTAGTGGGAATCGAGATGGCCTTGCCGGCGTCGTTGTCCGCCAGTGCCTCACTCACCACTCGCTCCGGCTTGAGCCACATCCACCGGGGGGCCACGGACTTGTCCATGCCCATGCGGTCGTGGAATTCGGTGTGGACGAAGCCCGGGCAGAGCGCCGTCACCTTCACCCCGCGGGCCGCGTAGGCCAAGTTCGCCCAGCGGCTGAAGCTCACCTGCCAGGCCTTGGCGGCGGAGTAGCTCCCCCTGTTGGCGAACGCCGCCACGCTGGCCACATTGATGATCCTGCCCGAGCCGCGCTCCAGCATGCCTTGCAGCGCGGCGTGGCACAGTTCCAAAGGGGTCTGGACGTGGAGGCGCAGGTGCCGCTTTTCGTCGTCGACGCTGTTCTTCTCGAAGGAGTGCAGCAGGCCGATGCCGGCGTTGTTGACCAGCACGTCCACCGGACGCCCCGCGTCCAGGAGGCGTCCGACGACGGCGGCCACCCCGGCGTCGTCGGCCAGGTCCGCGGGAAGCACCTCAGCGGAGATGCTGTAATCGCGTTCCAGGACTTCCGCTGTCGCACGGAGCCGGCCGGCGTCGCGCGCCACGAGGACAAGGTGGTGGCCCTCCTCGGCGAGCTGCCGCGCGAACTCAGCCCCCAGCCCGGCGGTAGCCCCGGTGACGAGTGCGGTCAAGGCGTTCGCAATGGCGGTCATACGCCAAGCGTAGTCCTGCCTTCGGCAGACGGGACGCTGCTCTGACCGGCGGCTTCGCGGACCTTCCTGCCGCGGGCATAGCCCACAAGTCCCAAGGCCAGGATGCAGGCGAGCGTGCCCAGTGCGAAGGCCTCGAAGGTGAACTGGGAGACGCCCCAGACGGCTTCGAAGTCGTACTCCAGGCCGAAGAGGACCTCCAGGGTTCCGGGGAACACGGCCACCCACGAACCCACCAGGATCCACAGGAAGCAGATGGCGCCGAGGACCCGGAAGACGGCGTCGGACACGGGGACCTTGAAGGGCCGCTCGGCGTGCGGGAACTTGCTCCGCAGCCTCACAGCCGCGGGAACCGCGAAGAGGTAGCTGAGCAGGAAAGTGGAGATGGCGATGGCCAGGACCACGCCGAACAGTGCGCTGCTGGTGCCGCTGAGCTGCATGGCGGCGAACATGAACAGGGTGGCCACGACGCCGGAGAGGGTGTTGACGCGGATCGGCGTGCCCAGTTTGGGATGGAAGCGGCCGAAGAAGCCTCCGAAGAATGAACCGTCGGCGGCTGCCATGGCCTGCATGCGGTCGCTGATGATCATCCATGCGGCGCCCTGGGACACCAGTACGAAGCAGAAGATGATGGCTGAGACCGCCAGCATGGCCTGCGCGGCCGGGCCGAACACGGTGTAGACGGTGGCCACCGCGCCGAACAGGCCGCCGATGCCGGTGATCTGGTCCAGCGGGACCACCAGCAGGATGGCCAGGATCGGGAGCAGGTAGCTGGCGGCGGCAATCATGGATGAGCGTCCCACGGAGATCGGGACGTCCTTGGCCGGGTTCTTCATCTCGCCGGCGGCGCTGTTGCCGGATTCGAAGCCGAGGAAGGAGAACAGCAGCAGCGGTGTGACGCCCAGGAAGCCTGCCAGAGTGGGCGAGAAGAAGCCGAGGTCCAGTCCGTTGAAGCCGTGCTGCAGCCCGTAGACCAGGGTGACGATGATGAAGAAGGTCAGGAACATCACCTTGAGGATCGCGCCGAGCGAGGGCAGCCATTTGCCGTGCTTCAGGCTGATGACGGCGGAGGTCACCGTGATCCAGATGAACACGAGCTTGAAGATGTAGTCCCCCACACTGCCGGCTTCGACGTGGCCCACGTACTCGGACCAGGTTTCCACCGCGACGAAGGACATGGCGCCGCCCACCCACACCGGCTGGGTGACCCAGGTGAACAGGGAGGTGATGGCAGCGACCACGCGGCCGTAGGCCATTTTCGTCCAGACGTACACCCCACCCTCCTCGGTGAACGCACCGCCGGTCTCGGCGAAGATCAGGCCGTACGGCACCATGAAAGTGACCGCCAGGATGAGGGTCCAGGTGAAGGTTTCGCCGCCGAAACCCGACACTTGGCCCAAGACCTCCACCGAGATGACGGCCGCGACCACCAGCAACAGGATGTCGAAGCGGCCGAGGGATTTCTGCAGATGCTTGCTTTGCTCTTGGGCAAGGCTTGTTTGGGCAAGGCTTGTTTGGGCTGTTGGCTGATCCATGATCGGTCCTTTGCTACTGCTTGAGTTTGCTACTGCGCAAGGTGGGTGGACTGCGCGAGAGGAGTGGACAGTGCGGCACCGTCCGCGCGGCTGTAAACGGCGCGCCCGCCGGCGAGCGTGAGTTCGACGCCGATCCCGCCCAGCGCGGCGGCCTCAACGGCGTACGGGTCGGCGTCGAGCACCACCAGGTCCGCCGCCCTCCCCTCACGGATGGATCCGCGTTCCGCCTCGAGCCGGTTGGCGCGCGCGGCGCCGGTAGTGTGGGCGGCAAGCGCTGCGGTGAGGGTGATGGCCTCCGCCGGCAGGAGCGGCTCGTTCTGCGAACGCGCGTCCCTGGCGTGGGGGTCGGCGGGCGGCGCCGTGCGGTTCACCGCGGTGTGGATTCCCCACAGCGGATCCGGGCTGGAGACGGGCCAGTCGCTGCCGATGGCCAGCCCGACGCCGGCGCGGCGCAGCGTTTCGAAGGCAAAATGGACCCGCTGGTGTGCCTCGTCCAGATAGGGCAGCTTCGTCTCCACCAGCACGGGATCCTGCCGCGCCCAGAGCGGCTGGATGTTCGCGATGGCGCCGGTCGCCGCGAAGCGGGCAACGTCGGCAGGGTCCACCAGGTCCAGGTGTGCGATCTGGTGCCGCGGATCCCACCCCTGGCGGCCGGGCAGCTCGAGGGCGGTGACGCAGTCGCGTACAGCCTGGTCCCCCACGGCGTGCAGGTGCAGATCGAATCCCTCGGCATCAAGCGCCCGGACAATCCGCGCCAAGTCGTCCGCCAGGATCAGGCTCATGCCCAGTTCGTGGGGGTGCCCTTTGTACGGCCTGGTCATGGCCGCGGTGAGGTTTTCGCAGACGCCGTCCACCATGATCTTCACGGCGGTGGCCCGGAAGCGTCCGCGCGCCGCGGACCTGCGTTCCTTGAACAGTTCGATCTGCTCCAGGCCACGACCCCGCTCCCACCAGAGGGCCCCGGTCACCGTGGCAGTCAGGAGCCCGTCCGCTTCCAGGGCCAGGTAGTGCCCGAAGGAATCCGGCATTCCCAGGGCCTGCCCGACGGCGGCATCCTGCCAAGCGGTGACGCCCAGGGAGTGCAGGTAAGACTGCGCGGTGAGCAGCGCCCGCCGGACGTGCTGTTCGTCCGGCTCCGGGATGAGGGCGGACACGAGGTCTGCGGCGTGCTCGATGAGCATGCCGGTGGCCGAGCCTGCGCCGTCGCGGGCGATGATGCCGCCGTCCGGGTTCGGGGTGCTGTCCGTGATCCCGGCGAGTTCAAGTGCCCGCGAGTTCACCCAGGCGCCGTGGCCGTCATGGCTGATGAGGAACACCGGCCGGTCCGGCACCAGCTCGTCCAGCAGCGCGTGGTGCGGGAAGCCGCCGTCGAACACGTCCCCGTACCAGCCCGCCCCCTGGATCCACTGGTCGCGCTGGTGCGTGCGGGCAAAGTCCGCGATCAGGGTCCGGTACTCCACCAGCGAGTGGACGCCGGAGAGGTCGCAGCCGAGCATCTGCATCCCGCCGGCCAGCGGATGGACATGTGCATCCTGGAAGCCGGGGATCAGCGCCTTGCCCGCGAGGTCAATATGCTCGGTCGCCGGTCCGCGCCAGGCGGCGGCGTCCGCGCCGAGGGCCACGATCCTGCCGCCGGCCACGGCAACGGCGTCGCTCAGGGGACGGGACGGGTCCATCGTGTGGACGGGGCCGCCGTCGAAAATCCAGTCTGCGTGGGTCATGGCGTTACTTTCGTGTAGGTCTTGCTGGAGCCGGGCCCGAGCCGCACCAGTGCGGGGGCGGTGCGGGCGATCGCGATGTAGGCAAGCGCGCTCACGCTGAGACCCACCAGCCAGGCGATGTCGATCCCGCCCATCGCCTCGGCCACGGCACCCGTGTAGAAGGGCGTCGCCATGAACGGAACCTGGGCGAGCACGCCGATGGCGAAGACGATCAGGGAACCTGCGTTCCACCGCCCGTAGCGGCCGCCGTCGGAAGCGTAGAACTCATCCACCGCGTAGGAACCGTGACGGATCACGTAGTAGTCCACCAGGTTGACGGCGGACCACGGGATGAGGACGTAAAGCAGCACGCTGAGGAAGCTGAAGTAGGACGAGGCGAAGCTCGTGGCCGCGGCGAGCGCCAGGGCCACGCCCAGCACGTGGAGCACCAGGGAGGTGGCCAGGCGGGCCTTGGCTCCCGGGCGCCAGCCGCTGAAGAAGGTTTCCACGAACGTCAGGGCGCACAATGCGCTGCAGTAGGCGTTGACGGAGTTTCCGGCGGCAGCCACCAACGCGAACCCCACCAGGACCACGACGCCGAGCACCGGGCCGAGGATGCCGTTGAGCCCGGTCATGGTGTCCGCACCCGCCACGGCGAGCCCGACGCCGGCACCCAGGATCATCAGCAGGGCGCTGGAGAGTACGCAGCCCAGGTACGTTCCCCAGAAGGCGCCCCGGGTGCCGGTCCTGGCCGGCATGTAGCGGGAATAGTCCGACACGTAGGGTGCATAGGTCAGCTGCCAGACGATTCCGATGGCCAGCATTGCCAGGAAGCCGGTCCAGGTGAAGTCGCCGTGGTTCATTTGCGCCCAGAAGTCGCCGCTGGCAAGCAAGGCGACGAAGGAAACCAGCACCAGGGCGCCGACGATGTACGCTCCCAGCTCAGTGACCTTGCGGACCAAGTTGTAGCCGAACGCCGCGATGGCGAAGCTCAGCGCGGCGCAGCCGACGATCAGGCCGGTCCCGCTGGCTTCCGGCAGCAGTGCCGTGGTGGAGTCCGAGGAAACAATCAGGTTCGAGGAGAAGTACCCGACGAACATCAGGATCGCCACGAGCACAATGAGGCTTGCGCCGCGCGAACCGAACTGGCCGCGGGCCTGGAGCATTTGCGGAACGCCCAGCTGCGGCCCCTGGGCGGCGTGCAGGGCCATTCCGATGCCGCCCAAGGCGTGGCCCAGCAGGATGGCAAGCAGCGCCCCCGCCATGGGAAGGCCGAGGAGCGTGGTGGCGGTCGCGCCGGTCACCACGGTCAGCGGTGTCATGTTCATGCCGAACCAGATGGTGAAGAGTTCCCGGGAACGGCCATGCCGCGCTTCCTCGGGGATGGGGGCAATGGATTCCTGTTCGATTTCGAAAAGCCGTGAACGGAGCATCGTTTTCATGAAAGGCAGTCCTTAGGAAATTGGACGGATGCTTGCAGATTTGGCGGCTGGCCCTCCCCCTGGATTCTCTGCGGGCCGGCCTGCTCTGCTGTCAGGACCAGCGTAGGAGCGTGAGTTGCATCACGTAAATAAGGGAATGGCGATGTGGATCATCACTTTCTCCGATGCACTTAGCCGAACTGGATCCACGTCGTCTTGGGGGCCGTGTAGTTGTCGAAGGCGTGCAGGGACAGATCGCGCCCGAAGCCGGACTGCTTGAAGCCGCCGAATGGCGTGGTGTTGCCCAAGGCATCCACGGTGTTAACCGAGACCGTGCCGGCCAGCAGTTCCCCCGCCACCCGGTGGGCGCGGGAGAGGTTGGATGTCCACACGGAGGCGGCCAGGCCGTAGTCTGTGGCGTTGGCCAGCCGCACCGCTTCCTCCTCGGTCTCGAAGGCCTGCAGCACGGCCACCGGCCCGAAGATCTCCTCCCGGTGGACGTCGTGGTCCGCAGCCAGGCCGCCCAGCAGTGTGGGCTCGAGGTACGCGTCGGAGCCGCGGATTTCCCGGCGTTCGCCGCCGAAAAGCACCTCACCTTCGGTGCGGCCGCGCGTGATCCAGCGTTCGACGTCGTCGGCGTGCGCGCTGCTGATCAGCGCCCCGTTGCCTTCCAGGCCGGCCAGCGGATCCGCCGGCGCGTAGCCGGCCGCGGCACCGGCGAGCAGGGCCGCGAACTCGTCATGGACTTCCCGCTGGACCAGGATCCGCGAGTTGGCCGAGCACACCTGCCCCTGGTTGTAGAACGCCCCGAAGGCGGCCTTGGCAGCTGCGGCGGCGAGGTCATCCGTGTCCGCGAAAATGATGTTGGAGCTCTTGCCTCCGGCCTCGAGGCTGAGCCGCTTGAGGTTGCTGCGCCCGGACGCTTCAAGCAAGGTCCTGGAAACGGCCGTCGAGCCGGTGAACGCCAGCGCGTCGACGTCCATGTGGTGCGCCAGCGCAACTCCTACCTCGCGGCCCGAACCGGTGACGACGTTCAGCACGCCGTCCGGGAGTCCTGCCTCGCCGGCCAGTTCGGCCAGCCGCAGGACACTGAGGGAGGTCTGCTCAGCAGGCTTGAGCACCAGGGTGTTCCCGGCCGCCAGCGCGGGAGCGAGCTTCCAGACGGCGATCTCCAGCGGAAAGTTCCAGGGCACGATGGCGGCAACGACGCCCAGAGGCTCGCGTGTGACGAGCGCCGTGGCCCCCGAAGGTACCGCCGGCAGTTCCCCGCTCTGCTTGTCGGCAGCCTCCGCGTACCAGCGCAGGGTGGAGATGGCTCCCGGGACGTCCACGGTGGTGGTCTGCAGGATCGGCTTTCCGCTGTCCAGGGTTTCCAGCAGTGCCAGCTCATCGGCGTGGCGCTCCATCAGCGCGGCCAGCGCCAACAGCAGCCCCTTCCGCCCCTCGGCCCCCAGACGGCACCAGGCAGGGAAAGCGCGCCGTGCCGCGGCAACCGCACGGTCGACGTCGGCGGCAGTGCACGCGCTCAGCTCGGCGAGGACCCGCCCGTCGATGGGGCTGATGGTGGGGCGCGGCGGTTGCCCGGCGGATGTCCGGCGACCGTCCACGAAGGCGCGGCCGTCGATCGCCAGGGCGTCAGCCCGGCCCTGCCAGCCGAGGGAAAGAGTGGCGGAAGTGGTGTTCATGGTTGCTCCTTTTTCAGGGTTGCTTGTGGTTTCAGGCTTGCTTGTGGGGTTGGAAGGTCGTTCGTGGATGCTTCATTTGGGCGGACCGATGCAGGCGGAGCGCCGCGGAAGCGCCTGCCATGCAGGCCAGTTCGACGGCGATGAGGACGAGCATGGAGCCCGAATGGCCGGGCAAAGCCGAGGCCGCCCCGCCCGCTCCGTGGTGTCCCCCGGCGCCGGACGATGCCAGCAGCACCAGGTGGATGAGGATCATGGCGGCGCTCATGGCGAGCAGATGCCCGGCAGCCCGTCCCGCACAGAGCGGCCGGGCGGCCATCGGGGAAGCGCAGGCCAGGCAGGCCACACCCATCGCCGCCATCAGCCAGGTCATGGCCCCGGCAGGCGTGGCCAGGGCGGCTGCCACGTGGGCGGCGGCTCCGGCGCCCACGGATGCGCCGACGATACCCGCCGGAATCCGGGCGCGCCCGGCGCGGGCCGCGTGCGGTACTGCTGCGTGGTCCATGGATTTCCTGCCTGCCCGGCGCCGAACAAGCGAAGGACTTTACGCCGGGGCTGTGAGGTGGCTAACATCAAAGCGTTGGTTGAACAGTTGTACCATCAAAATCAGACTTCAGGAAGTGCCATGACCCTTCAAACGACCCCCTTGGCCACCTTGGCGCAGCACCCGCTTGAGCAGCTCTCGGGCCCGGAAATCCACCAGGTCCGCCGGATCCTCGCGGACGCAGGCCTGGTGGCCGACACCGCCCGCTTCGCCTACGTCGGCCTGGTTGAGCCGCCGAAATCCGCCCTCTACACGGCCCCGGGCGCGGGCGCGGCGCCAGACCGCACAGTGCGGGCAATGCTGTGGGATGCGGCCCTGTCCCGCTCCCTCGACGTCCGGCTGTCCCTCACGAGCGGCACTGTCCTTGAGAAGCGCGAGCTGGATCCCGCCGTCGACGGCCAACTGCCGGTACTGATCGAAGAGTTCGGGATCATCGAGGACATCCTCGCCGCGGACCCGCAGTGGAACGCCGCCCTCGCATCGAGGGGCCTGACGCCGGAGCAGGTGCGCGTCGCGCCGCTCTCCGCCGGCGTTTTCGAGTACGAAAACGAGGAGGGCAAGCGCCTGCTCCGCGGCCTCGGCTTCCGGCAGGACCACCCGGGCGACCACGCCTGGGCACATCCGATCGACGGCCTGGTGGCGTTCGTCGACGTCGAGAAACGGCGGGTGGACCACCTGATCGACGACGGCCCCGTCCCGGTCCCGGAGATCAACGGAAACTACACCGAGCCGGCCATCCACGGGGAACTGCGCACGGACCTGAAACCGATTGAGATCACCCAGCCCGACGGCCCCAGCTTCACCTTGGTGGGCAACCACCTCTCTTGGGCCGGCTGGGACCTGCGGGTCGGCTTCGATGCCCGCGAAGGACTGGTGCTGCACCAGCTCCACCACACGCACAGCGGCCGGCGGCGCCCGGTGGTGCACCGCGCGTCGATCTCCGAGATGGTGGTTCCCTATGGCGATCCGTCCCCGTACCGGAGCTGGCAGAACTACTTCGATTCCGGCGAATACCTGGTCGGCCGGGACGCGAACTCGCTCAGGCTCGGCTGCGACTGCCTGGGCGACATCACCTACATGTCCCCTGTGGTGGCGGACGACTTCGGCAACCCGCGCACGATCGAGAACGGCATCTGCATCCACGAAGAGGACGCCGGCATCCTGTGGAAGCACACGGACGAATGGGCCGGCTCCAACGAGGTGCGCCGCAACCGCCGCCTGGTGGTCTCCTTCTTCACCACGGTAGGCAACTACGACTACGGCTTCTACTGGTACCTCTACCTGGACGGCACCATCGAGTTCGAAGCAAAGGCCACCGGCATCGTGTTCACGGCGGCCCTGCCGGACAACTCCTACGCCTACGCCTCCGAAATCGCCCCCGGCCTGGGCGCGCCCTACCACCAGCACCTTTTCAGCGCCCGCCTGGACATGATGCTCGACGGCGACACGAACCGCGTGGAGGAACTGGACCTCGTGCGCCTGCCCAAGGGTCCGGGCAACCCGCACGGCAACGCCTTCACCCAGAAGCGGACCCTGTTGGCGCGCGAATCGGAGGGCGTGCGCGACGCCGACGGCAGCAAGGGACGCGCCTGGCACATCAGCAACCCGGAGTCCTTGAACCAGCTCGGCCACCCCGTGGGCTACACCCTCTACCCCGAAGGACAGCCCACCCTGGCCATGGCGGACGATTCCTCGATCGCCTCGCGCGCCGCGTTCGCCCGGCACCACCTCTGGGTCACCCGGCACGCCGAGGACGAGCTCTACGCGGCGGGCGACTTCGTCAACCAGCACCCGGGCGGCGCCGGACTGCCGGCCTACGTGGCGCAGGACCGCGACATCGACGGCCAGGACCTGGTGGTGTGGCACTCCTTCGGCCTGACGCATTTCCCGCGCCCGGAGGACTGGCCCGTGATGCCCGTGGACACCACCGGCTTCACGCTGAAGCCGCACGGCTTCTTCGACACCAACCCCACGCTCAACGTGCCGCCGTCGTCCGCAGGCCATTGCGCCGCGTCAGCCACAAACACCACATCCGCCGCAAACAGCACGCCGAGCTGCCACTGATAGTGTGGCGACGGCCGGGGCCCGTGCCCGGCCGTCGTCGCACGTCCCGTCCGCGGCATCCCGAAATCCCGGCATCCGGAAAGGAGCAGCATGCCCCGCTTGGTCGACCACCAGGAACGGCGCCGTGCGATCATCGAAACCACGTGGCGGCTGATCGCCGGGCAGGGCATCGAGAACGCCAGCATGCGCGACATCGCACGGGAATGCGGATACGCCGCACCAGGCGTGCTGGCCCACTATTTTCCCAACAAGGACGCGCTGCTCCTGGCGTCCTACGAACTGATCTGCGAGCGCACCAACGAACGCATTGCCTCCGGCACCGCCGGCCGCCGCGGCCTCGCAGCGCTGCGCAGCATGTGCCTCGAGATCATCCCGGCGGACCCGCTGACCGTGGTCGAGGCGCGCGTCGCCGTGTCCTTCTGGCAGCGGGCCCAGACCGAGGATGCGCTGCGCGCCGTGGGCCGGGAGGCGCTGCTGCATTGGCGTGGCCTGTTGATGGACTTCCTCGCCCAGGCGGAGCACGACGGCGAATGCGCACCTTTGGCCGACCCGGATGCGGTTGCCGACGAGCTGCTGAACATCATGATGGGCCTGCATGTGACCTCCATGCTGGACCCGGACAGTGTCACAGGGTCCCGGCAAAGGCACCTGGTGGAGCGGGCGCTGGCGCGGCTTGTGGCCTCGGAAACTCTGCCACCCGATTAGACGGTTCCCGTACTACTAGACGGTGGCCGCCGTCGAATGGTGCGGGAACCGTCTAATCGGGCACTCCAGGAGCAACTAGCCCCGCGCCGCCTTCGCCGCGACGATCTGGTGCCGGACCGCCTGAGCCACGGCACGTACCCGCGCTGTGGGGCGCTGTGTCCGCAGGTAGGCGAGCACCGTCCTCAGCTCCGGCACGTCGTCCTGGATTTCCACCGTTGCCAGCTTGCCGCCGTCGTAGGTCAAGCCGTGCTGCGGGCGCTGGTGCAGGATCGAATAGCCCAGGCCCCGCGCCACGAAGGTGCGCACGGTTTCGTAGCTTGCCGAACGGAACCTGACGTCCGGCTCCCGGCCGCCCAAGCGGGCGATGGACAGCATGAGGTCGCGGCTGTGCGGCAGGTCCAGCAGCACAAAGGGCTCATCCTTGAGGGCGGACAGTTTCACCCTGCCCGCACTGGCAAGCTTGTGGTCCGACGGGACTGCCAAGTAGGGCCTGGCGGAATCGACCACGGAGGTTGCGATCGCCTCGGGGAGGTCCAGTTCGTAGCACAGGGCGAGGTCGGCCTGCCCGCTGAGCAGCGCCGCAACGCAACCCGAGGTGTCGGCTTCGATGACATCCACTTCCAGGGCGGGGTGGTCTTCCCGCAGCTTGCTCAGGATGCCCGGAAGCAGGAACGGCGCCAGGGTGCTGAAGCAGGCCACGCGGATGCGCCCGGCAACGCTTTGGGTTTCCCCGCGCGCATGGTCAAGGCTTTCCTCGACGTGGGCCAGGATGGACTGCGCATCACGCAGGAACAGCTCGCCCGCGGGCGTGAGGACCAGGCCCTTGGAGCGCTGCCGAATGAAGAACTGGGTTCCCACATGGCGTTCCAGCTGGGCGATTGCGGCCGACACCGCGGACTGTGCAACGTTCAGCCGGACGGAAGCACCCGTCATGGAAAGCCGGGCCGCGGCCTCGACGAAATACCGCAGTTGGGTGAGGGTGACGTCCATTCCACGAGCATAGCCAATTCATCTGTTTTTTCGATACAACCGTTCTAAAAGGACTGTTGGACAGATTCCGG
The DNA here is from genome assembly GCF_047977865.1 of Curtobacterium sp. LFS079. Lineage (NCBI taxonomy): Bacteria > Bacillati > Actinomycetota > Actinomycetes > Micrococcales > Microbacteriaceae > Curtobacterium > Curtobacterium sp. LFS079. Next base: position 140,080 of record NZ_JBFPFO010000003.1, on the reverse strand, counting down.
GGACCGGCGGGAAGCTGATTCAAAAGCATCCACCCACCGAATCGAAGAGGCAGCGGCCCGTGAAGCATCAGCGCATCCGTACGTTCAACACGAAGGAAACCTACCCGGAACAGAATCTGGACAACGACCTCTGCCAGGCCGTGGTGGCCAATGGCGTTGTCTACCTCCGGGGCCAGATCGGACAGGACCTGGAAACGCGGGAGTCCGTGGGCATCGGCGACGTCGAGGCCCAGGCAGAGAAGGCCATGGCCAACATCGACATGCTGCTCAAGGAAGCCGGCAGCAGCCTCGAAGACATCGTCAAGGTCACCGTCTACATCATCGATCCGCGCTACCGCGAGCCCGTCTACCGCACCATGGGCCGTTGGCTCAAGGGCGTGTTCCCGGTCTCCACAGGCATCGTCGTCTCGGCACTCGCCAGGCCGGAATGGCTCGTGGAAATCGATGCCACCGCCGTGATTTCTTCGGAGGGCGCGGCATGACCTTCAGCATCGCAGCCACCGACGGAAACGGCAGGTTCGGCCTCGCGGTTTCCTCCTCCTCGCCCGCCGTCGCCGCCCGCTGCGCGCACCTGCGCGACGGCGTCGGGGCCGCCAGCTCGCAGAACATCACCGACCCCCGGCTCGGCACCGCACTGCTCGACCGCCTCCAGGCGGGATACTCCGCGCAGGAGGCGGTGGACGCCGTCGTGCACGAATCCCCCGCCGCCGCCTACCGGCAGCTGGTGGTCCTTGACGCCCGCGGCGGTTCCGCGGTATTCAGCGGCGGGCATTCGCTGGGCGTGATCGGCGAGGGCCGCGGCACCAACAGCGTGGCCGCGGGCAACATGCTTGCCGGCCCCGGGGTGGTGCAGGCTCTCTGCGATGCCTTTGAAGCCGCAGACGGCGAGCTGGAGGTCCGGCTGATGGCCGCCCTCCGCGCGGGCGAGGCGGCCGGTGGAGAGGCTGGGCCGGTGCGCTCGGCCGGCATGTCGGTGGTCTCCGGCCACGGCTGGCGGGACACGGACCTGCGCGTCGACTGGCACGAGGACCCGATCGCCGAGCTCGGCAAGCTGCTGGACGTCTGGCTTCCGCAGCGCAACGACTACGTGGTGCGCGGCCTCGACCCCGCGGCCTCCGTGGGTTACGGAGTGCCCGGCGATGAGCGCTGAGGCGGCCGCGCTGAATGCGGGCACCCAGACCCGGGCCCGGGTCCTCGAGTCGGTCGCCGGGCAGCAGCCTGCTTTGGTCGGGCTTTCAGAGACGCTGCACGCCAACCCGGAGCTCGGCTGGCAGGAGCACCGCGCCGCCGGCTGGACTGCCGCCTACCTGGCCGGGCACGGTTTCGCCGTCGAGGAAGGGTATCTGGGCTTCCCGACGGCGATCCGCGCCGTCGTCGGGAACGGCTCGCGGCGCGTCGGGCTCATGGCGGAGTACGACGCGCTTCCCGGCCTGGGCCACGCCTGCGGCCACAACATCATCACCGCGGTCTCCTGCGGTGCCGCCGTCGCCCTGGCGGAGTTTGCCGCCGAGCGGGACCTGACGGTGGAGGTTTACGGAACCCCCGCGGAAGAAGGCGGCGGCGGGAAGATCGAGCTGCTCAAGAAGGGCGCCTTCCTGGGCCTGGACCTGGCCATGATGGCCCACCCCAGCCCGGTGGACTCCGCCGAGGCGCGGCCCTTCGCCGTGGCCCACAACCATGTGGAATACCGCGGAAAGTCGGCGCACGCGGCGGCCTATCCCGAGCAGGGCGTCAACGCCAACGATGCCTTCGTGGTCGCCCAGGTTGCCCTGGGTCTGCTCCGCCAGCAGCTGCCGTCCGGCACCCGCGTCCACGGCATCCAGACCCGCGGCGGCGAAGCACCCAACGCCATCCCCGAAAAAACCGAAGGCCGCTGGTACGTCCGCGCCGAATCTCTCGCGCAGCTGGGCGAGCTGGAGCAGCGGGTCCATCGCTGCTTCGCAGCCGGTGCCGTGGCGTCCGGCTGCGAACTCTCGGTCACCCCGGAATCCGAACCCTATTCGGAATTCCGCACCGATCAGCGGGCGCTGGAGCTGTACATCCGGCACGCGGAATCCCTGGGCAGGGACTTCAACGCGCCGCCCGAACAGGCGACCATGAACCGGGCATCAACCGACATGGGCAACGTGTCGCAGGTTGTCCCGGCCATCCACCCGTACATCGGCTTGGGCTGCTTCCCCGCGGCCAATCACCAGCCCGAGTTCGCCGCGCACTGTGTCGGGGAGGCGGCTAACCAGGCAATTCACGACGGCGCTGCCGCCCTTGCGCTGACAGCGCTGGACTTCCTGGCGGACTAGCCAGGCGGTTCCGGGCCGCTCGATGCCAGTAGGCAGCCTCGGGGACTTCGCGGTCCCCGAGGCTGCCGTGCTCGCGGCGGGTGTTCGAGCGGCCTCAGGCGAAGTCAGGGAAGATGTCGGCGTCGAGTTCTCCCATCAGGGCATCCGAAGTTTCCGGTTTGTTGGCCCAGGCCCGCACGGGCTCCAGCAGGTGGGGGAGGACTGTCTGGATGCGTGTACCCCCGAGGGCGAACGTCGGAGCATTGAGGGCTCCGAGACTGCGGCGCTTCATCGTTCGCCTCCACTGAAAGCGGGGGTGTACACGGGCTGGCGGAGTCCGGTGTCGGGTGAATGGCCGAAACGGGGGGCTCCGGCATGGAAGCCAGCGTCCGGCCCGAACCCCTCGCGGGCAAGGTCATGAAGCATCTGATAGTAGCCGGAGAGGGCCAGGGGCGGCACCTGGTGCAGGGAGGCAATGGTCGCGTGGGGTCGGTCCACGCGGAACAGGGCGAGGATCGCCCGGTCCTCCTGCGCATCATCCAAGGTCCGGTAGTCCCCGATCGGGCAGTCTGCCGTGAGTGCCTGGGCGTAGCGGCTGAGGCGTTCGACCGGTGTAAGGTTTCCGGCTCGGTGCCAGACGTGGACGACATCGGTGCTATCCATCTTGACCATCGGCTCCTTGGTGATGATCTGAGCGGTTCAGGGGCTCCGTTCCCCCGCCCCTTTGATACACTTGAGTTTAGAACTCTGATGTTAGATGTCAATAGACATCGAAGGTTAGATGTCAAAGTTTTTGATCATCAACTACACGGTTCAGGAGCGTGGGCCATGGCCAGCTGGAAAGAGCAACTCGCATTCGCGCCGTTGGAGACTGCTGAGCGTGGCGAGGAGATCGCCCTTCGACTCCGTCATGCGATTGAGCTGGGCGTGCTCGAGGACGGGGCCCAGCTTCCCAGTGAAAGCGAGCTGGCGGCAAGGATGCGCGTCTCCACCATGACCCTGCGAACCGCCCTCGCCGAGCTTCGTCATCTGGGTCTTCTGGAAACACGACGCGGCAAGGGCGGTGGAAGCTTCGTGAGGGCGGGCACCGGAGATCTGGCCAGGGCCCACCGGGAAGCCCTCGCCGCCTACTCCCTCGAGGATCTGCGCGACATCCGGGAATACCGGGCCTTCCTGGCAGGGTCGGCCGCCACGGTGGCGGCCGGCCGGTCGCAGCAGATCGCCATCGGGCGCCTCGCGTCGATGGCCACGACGATCGAGACCGCGCAGACACCGGCCGAAATGATGCGGGCGGACAGCCGGTTCCACATCGAGCTTGCGGCCACATCGGGGTCCGTCCTGTTCACCCGCCAGGAGATGAGGATGCAGGCCGAGGTCGGGGCATTGGTATGGGCCGGGGCTGCTGACCGCCGGCGCGCGGCCGCGAAAGAGCACGCGATGATCGTGGACGCAATCCGGGCCGGGGACACCATCCAGGCGCGTTCCCTGGCCGAACAGCATGTCCGCCAAGACATGAACCGCCTCATCGACCTGAGGATGTCCATGGAACCTCCGCCACCAGGCACACCGCCCGGAAGCGAGGGCGTCGATAGCGCAGTTTCCGCCGTCGAATCGTTCGCTGCGAGCCTCGAAGGGACCGCAGCAGCGTCGATCCGGACTGTCGAGGAAGCCGCCCAAGCCGACCTTGACCGCGCACGGAGCGGCAGGCTGGATGAATTGGAGAGCGTCTATGACGTAGCGCGCCAGAATCTGAAGGCCATGCCGGCACTGTACGGGACGGGATTCATCGCCGATCCGTCCTTCTTCGGCAAACCAGGTTCCATCTGGTGCTACCTCCCGTCGGGCCCGGAATCGCCGCAGCGGTTCGAATTCGAAGTGGGTCCGGAGTTCTATGACTACTCGACGACACCATGGTGGCCTACGCACGAGGCCGATGACACGATCCACACCACCTACGCCTACATCGACGCCCTCGGAACCAACGAGCACGTCGTCACCTTCGCCAAACGTGTCGCGAGGGCGGGCAGGATGGCAGGCGTGGCTGCCGTAGACGTTCTCGTCAGCCGCCTCCAGACTGAATTCGCCCCGTTCCTTCGGTCCTTGCCGCCAAACACATGCATCGTGGACCAGAACGACGTCATTCTCGCAACCAACACGGCCAGCCTCGTCGGTGGAACCCTTTCCCCATACCAACAGGCTGAACGGAGAATCGCTCTCCCAGCGCTCCCGTGGAGTCTCTGCCTCGCAGTAAGCACCGGACAGAACGCCGCTGATGCATCCCGCTGAACCGTCGCCTGCTCCACCCGTGCCTGTCAAGCACCGTTACAGGTAGTCCGCAGCCCGTTCCCGTGCGATCTCCAGCAAAGTTGATTGGAAGGCTACCTCCGCCGGGGCGTAGACCTTGTCCTGGCGCTGGGCCAGCAACACCCGCCGGAGTGGTGCATCGGGGCCAAGGCTGATGACCCGGACATCCGGGTGCTGCAGGGCGACTGCGGTCTTGGGCACCATAGCTACTCCCATGCCGACACTGACCATGGCCTGGGCTTCCTGGTAATCGTTGGCCAGGAAGCCGATGGTCGGTTCAAAGCCAGCAGCATGGGCGGAGCGTTGCAGCACTTCCACCACGGGGTGGGCCTCAGCGCGGACTATCCATGATTCCTTGCGCAATTCCTCCATCCGGATCTCTTCCCGGTCGGCGAGTGGATGACTGCGCGATACCAGGAGCACGGTGCTTTCCTGAAAAACCTCTGTCAAGCGGATGCTGTCATCGTGGAAGCGATTCCAAGGATAGTCCCAGAGCAAGCACAGGCCGGTGAGTCCGGACTGGAGGTCATTGACGAGTTCTTCGAAGCGGGCGCTCCGCAAGGACAGGCCGATGGCGGGGTACCTCTTCTTGAAAGCCCGGATCACCAAGGGGAGGAACGAACCGGCAAGAGTGGGGAAGGTGCCTACGGCCAGCGAACCTCTCCTTAGTCCCGCGATTTGCTGGAGGTCGGCCTGGGCGGCTTTCATCTGTCCGACGATCTTTCGTGCGTGACCGGCCAGAACCTGACCTGCCTCCGTTGGCACCACGCCACGGGAACGCCGGTTCAGCAATGGCTGGCCGACTTCCTGCTCAAGCTTCCTGAGTTGTTGGGAAACAGCGGAGGGGGTGTACAACATCAGCTCGGCAGCAGCCGTGATGGACCCTTGCTCCACGACTTCGACCAGCAAGGCCAGGCGACGGATATCGAAAAGACTTGCGTGGTCGTCGTTTAGCAATTCTTCACCCTTCAGTACGAATGGTTAATTCTATGCATGCTTCCCGAGAAAGCCGCCAATACTGGCGACGCGCAGCATGATTTCCCTAGCTTCGGTGATCAATCTCGCCTCTCAAACACAGTGAATGAAGCATTTCTACATCCCCCGCTAGATATCCAACATTGTCTTCATTTGTGATGTGGCTCAATCTCGAAGTATCCCCTTCAACATTTGGGGCCTCGGAGAGCAAGGACGAGATCATGAAGATCGACGCGGAATGGATGCGCGGTGGCACCAGTAAATGCTGGGTGTTCGAAACGGCGCATCTGGAAGAGACCCAAACGAGCCCGGACGTATTACTTCCGCGGCTCTTTGGCAGTCCCGACCACCGGCAGATCGACGGCGTTGGCGGGGCAACCTCAACAACCAGCAAGGCCATGATCCTCAACCGACCCCTCGGCGAGGATGTCGACGTCGAGTTCACCTTCGCGCAAGTCGGCATTGAAGAAGCAGCAGTGGATTGGGGCAGCAACTGCGGCAACTGCTCGGCAGTGGTCGGTCTTTACGCCATCGAAAAAGGCTGGGTGGTGCCTACAGGCGACGTCACCCGGATCGTTACACGCAACACGAACACCGGTCAGATCATCATCCAGCGGGTGGCCACTCCCTCGGGAGCGCTGCCCATCACGCCTCAAGCGCACATGCCGGGGGTACCGTTCCCGGGCTACCAGGTTGGGCTTGGGTTCCAGGATCCTGCGGGCAAGACCACGGGCAGGCTCCTGCCGACCGGGGCGGCCCGCGACACTGTGACTGCCGGCGGGACCCGCTGGACCGTCTCCATGGTCGACGCCGGAGCTCCGGTGGTAATCCTCCGGGCAGAGGATCTCGGCCTTGACCCGGAACGGCACGAAAGCTGGGCCGACGGCGTCGAACTGCAACTGCAAACCCTGGAGCGGATTCGACGTGAAGCCGCCGTCCGGATGGGACTGGCGGCAACCGCCGACGACGCGGCGCGCGCCGTGCCCAAGGTCGCGATTGTTGCTCCCCCCGCCCGGTCCGACCGGGAAAGCGACGTCAGCGTCATGATGCTCTCCATGGGCAAGCCACACCCGGCCCTGGCAATCACCGGAAGCATCGCCCTGACACTCGCCGCCCGCACCCCGGGCACCGTCATGAACGACTTCATGAGCAACAATCTTCAACCCACCCTGCGGCTGCGCACGCCCGCCGGAGTGATTGAAACCTGGAGCGAGGAACGGGACGGATCCCAGTTCGTCGGCGTGGACCGAACAGCCCGCACCATCGCTTCCACCACCATCCACCTCCCCGAGGTCGTCGGCAGCACCGTCGGCGCCTCCCTCGCCAGCGCTACTCGATGAAGAGAGAGCATCATGACTAAGACCGCAGAAAAAACCACACCCGGCACCACCCTTGAAGACCGCTCCCGGCGGACCAAGCGCCGCCGTCGTATCCTGCTGGTGACGGCAGCTGCCATCACTGTCCTGGGCTTGATCGCCCTCCTGTTCGGTGGTGTCCTGGGCAACCCAACGGCTGCCTCGGAATCGGAGCCGACCATGACCGCCACGCAGATCATCCCGCTCGTCATCCTTGTGGTGATGTTCGTGGTTGCCACGAAGTGGCCTTTGAACATCGGTGTGATGGGACTTGTTGCTTCCTTCGGCGTAGGCTACTTCGTCCTAGGAATGAGCGACAAGCAGATTCTGGACGAGTTCCCGGCGACTATCGTCCTGACGATCATCGGCGTCACCTACTTCTTCAGCATGGCCCAGCGGAACGGCTCGATCGACATCATTGTGCAGACCTGCGTCCGCATGGTGAGGGGAAAAACCATGCTGCTGCCATGGGTGTTCTTCCTCATGGCTGCGGCCCTGACTTCACTCGGCACCTTCAGCCCGGCCGCAGTGGCCCTGCTGGCGCCGGCAGCCCTCGGACTTGCCTACGAGTCGCGGATCCACCCAGTCCTGATGGGCGCCTTCGTCATCAACGGCGCCCATGCCGGCGGCTTCTCGCCGCTCTCCGTTGCCGGCGTGCTGGTCCACGATATCGCCCACAAGAATGGATTTCCCGTCGACCAAGGCGCACTGTTCCTGGCCAGCTTTGCCCTCAATCTCATCCTCTCTGTACTGACCATTGTGGTGTTCGCCCTCTTCGGGAAGCTGCGCGACAAACACGCCAACGAGTACGCCGGGCTGGGCACTCCCCGCATCGGCCGTCCCAACGGACAGCAGATGCTCACCTTGGCCCTGATCCTCGCGATCCTTGTGTGCACGCTGGGCTTCCACATGCCGATCGGATTCGTTGCGCTGTCCGCAGGCCTGCTCCTGGCCTTCGTCAACATCAAGGAACACAAGACCTTCATCGGCGGTGTCTCCTGGTCCACTGTCCTGCTGGTGGCGGGCATGATCACCTATGTCTCCTTGCTCCAGCACGTCGGCGTCATCGACACCCTCGCCGAACAGGCCCTGGCACTCGGCGCGCCGCTGCTGATCGCCCTCGTCCTCTGCTACGTCATCGGTGTCGGATCCGCGTTCGCGTCCTCCACCGCCCTGCTGACCGCGTTCATTCCCCTGGCCGGTCCCCTGCTGGCAAGCAGTTCGCTGAGCGCCTCGGGAACTGTCGCCGCCCTGTCCATTGCCGCCACCGTGGTGGACGTCTCGCCCTTCTCAACGGACGGAGCGCTCGTCGTGGCCAATGCACGCGACGCCGACCGGCAGCGGGTCTACCGCCAGCTCATGGCGTACGCAGGCGGCGTTGTTCTCGTCGCGCCGGCGCTGGCCTGGGCCCTGCTGGTGCCGACGGGCATCATGTAGCCGGCACAAGACCGTCGGACCCGTGTCCGGCAAGCGCACGGGAACCTGCCCTCCGGCGCAACAGGAGACCCGAAAGACGGGCGCAGGAACACCCCGTACGCACCAAAGGCAGGGCGGCTATTCCAGCCGCCCTGCCTTTGCCTTGTCCATGCCTAGCCAGCCACTCCAGCCGGCACCCCGTCAGACCCCGCCCGCCACGAGCGCGTGCTGTTCGTTGTGGGCCAGGTAGCTGCGCTGGATCGAAATCTGGTCGGCAACGTACTTGGCGTCATGCCACACACCCCAGATGAAGCTCGAGCCGCGGCGGGACTGCCAAGGCAGGCCGAGGAAGTAGATGCCGGGCTCGGAAGACACCCCGCGCTGCTGCCGTGGCTTGCCCTTCTCGTCGAACGCGTCCACCTGCAGCCAGCTGTAGTCGACCGCGAAGCCGGTGGCCCAGACGATCGAGCGGATTCCGGCGTCAGCGAGGTCGAGTTCGCGGATCGGTTCGCTCAGGCATTCCGGGTCCGGCCGCATTGTGCGGGCTTCGGGCTCCTCGGGAAGATCGAGGCCGTTGCGCTCGATGTATTCGTCGGCCAGGTCGAGCAACTCCAGGTAATGTGCGTCGCCGTTGGCGACATTGTCGCGGAGGTCCGGACCAAAGCCCATGGTTCCGTTATCGAAGGAAAGGGTCCTGCCGGTGAGCTTGATGCCTTCTTCGGCGAGGGCCCGGAAGTCGACAGTGTGGCCGCCGTCGGCCCCGCTGACAGCGATGGTGACGTGCTCCGCCCCTTGGGCAGGCGTGGAAGCGTCCCACATCCCGAGCACCCCGAGCCACCAGCAGAAGTCACGTCCGCGGTAGCTCCGCGGGGGACGGTCGTGCGGGCCGACCGAAAGGTGCACCTGCCGGCCGGAGCGCTGGATCTCCGCGGCGATCTGCACACCGGAGGAACCGGCCCCCACCACCAGGACGCCGCCGTCGGGCAGCTGTTCCGGATTGCGGTACGCGCTGGAATGGATCTGCACGAGCCCGGCGGCCTCAGGTACGACGGCGGGGATCACCGGTTTCTGGAAAGGTCCCGTTGCGGCGATGACATAGCGGGCGTCGAAGTCGCCGTCGCTTGTCTCCACGTGGAATCCGGGCGCACCGGCCTTCCTGCGCACGGACGTCACCTCGACGCCGCAGCGCACCGGCGCATCGATCTTCGCCGCGTAGGCCTCAAAGTAGTCAGCGACCTGTTCCTTCGAAGCGAAGTCGCCGGGCCCAAGGCCGGTGAACTCCAGCCCGGGAAAGCGGTCATGCCAGGCCGGCCCGTTCGCAACCAGGGAATCCCACCGCATGGAGCGCCACCGCCCGGCAATGCGGTCCCGCTCCAGGACGAGGTGCGAAATTCCGCGGTCGCTCAAATGCTCGCTCATCGCGATCCCGGCCTGACCTGCGCCTACAACGAGGACCTCAACCTCTTGGCTAGCCATGTCAATACTCCTATGTAACTTGACGGGCACGACATCAAAGATCGCGCCCTGGGTGACGGGTTTTACCCATCATCACGCGCCGAATTGCATCTGCATAGCAAATAAAACCGGCCAAGGAAATCTGAATATCCGATGCAGTTCGGGCTCCTTCCGCAAGTGCCATGGGCGACGCGCCCGGCTGCTTCCCGGCGCCCGCTACGCTTGTCCGTATGCAGAGCCGTGAGTGGGAAGAACGCGTCGCCGCCCTATGGGCTTCGCTGGATGACCACGAGCGGGACGACTTCCATTCCGCGATGAAAATGCTCTGCGCGGAACTGCCCGCCGGCACTGCGGACGCCGACTTCGAGCTCGCCGCCGCCTACGATTCGACCGGCTATCCGGAGCGCGCTGTTCCCCTGTACGGCAGGGCACTGGAGGCGGGGCTGGAAGGTGAGCGCCGCCGTCGGGCCGTCATCCAGCTTGCGAGCTCCCTGCGGAACCTGGGCCGGCCGGACATCAGCGTCGCGATGCTCACGGACGAGCGCGGCCGCGGCGAGGACCACCTTTCCGACGCGGTGGACGCCGTTCTGGCCCTTGCCCTCGCCGACACCGGGCGGGAGCGTGAAGGCCTCTCGCTCGCCCTCACGGCGCTGGCACCGCATCTTCCGCGGTACCAGCGCTCGATGAAGAACTACGCCCGGGCCCTGCTGGAAAAGCCGGCGACGACGGACGAAGGCTGAAGCCCGGGATCAGCGGTTCATTTCGCAGGCCGGCGGGGTCCCGTGCCGCCCTTTCGGGCGTTGCGGATCCTGACTCTTACAAGCAGGATGGCCAATGCCGTGATCCATGCCGGCAGGAGGAGAAACGCAAGGATTCCGCCGAGCCCGGTGGCGAATCCGCCCGCATTCACATAGCCCGTCAGCCCTATCCACCAGCTGAGTAGGGCAACGAAAGCACAGATCCCCGTGAGGGTGCCGCGCAGTTCCTCGCGGCCGATCAGCCTCCAATGATCATGCCGCTCAACCATGCCGACCGCCTTGCCATGGCCCGGATGAGCCCGGGCCCGATGAAATCAGGACAGCACAGATCCGGGACATTTACGAGGGGCGGCACCTCGGCTTCGGCATGCCTACCGCCCCGTCACGCGAACCGCGCCAGCGGGTTCTTCAGGCGGCCGGCCATCTGCAGCCCGCCCGAAGGATCACTGAGGTCCAGCATGCGCTGGTTGTTGCGCAGCTGCAGACGGTTCAGGCAGGACAGCTCGAAGTCCGGGGCGAAGAGATCGTGCATGGCGAACTGCTCCGCCAGTTCCGGGTGCCGCCCCTGGTATTCGCGTACGACGCCGGCCGTCACCTTCCAGAACTCGTCCTCCCCAAGCGTTCCGTCCTCCGCGAGGATTGCCGACAGGAAGCGGAAGATGCAGTCGAAGACGTCCGTGAAGATGGCCAGGACCATCTCCTCGGCGGGGATGTCGGCCTTGATGCGGGAGATTTCCTCCGGCAGTTCGAGCCGCTCCCCCATCACCACGATTTCCTCGCCGATGTCCTTCATGATGGCGCGGACGGGCACGCCGTTTTCCAGTACCAGGATGACGTTCTCGCCGTGCGGCATGAAGGCCAGTTCGTATTCGAAAAGGCAGTGGATCAGCGGGACCAGGTAGGCCTCGAGGTAGTGCCGCAGCCACTCCGCGGGCTCCAGTCCGGAGCGTTTGATGAGCGCCGAGGCCATGGAGCCGCCGTCGGGGTCCACATGCAGCAGCGAGGCCATCGTCGCCAGTTGCTGCCCGTTCTCCAGCAGGGGCAAGGGACTTTCCCTCCACAGGGCGGAAAGCATCTTGCGGTACGCCGAGCCCTTGGCCGAAGCGGCCTCGTAGTAGTGGTTGTGGTAGCCGATCGCCGCAGACTCGCGGATCACGGCCAGGCCGCGTTCCTGCAGTTCGGGGTCGCGTGCGATGAGCTCCTGCAGCCAGTCGTTGATCGCCGGGGTGGCTTTCATGTATTGCGGCGAGAGGCCGCGCATGAAGCCCATGTTCAGCACGGACATGGCCGTTTTGACGTAGCTCTTATTTGGCGCACTCGTGTTAAAAAACGTGCGGATGGACTGCTGCGCCTGGTAGGCGTCAGGTCCCGCGCCGAGGTGGACGATGTGCCGTTGGGCGATCTCCGCCGCGAACGTCACGGCGAGTTTGTTCTCCCACTGCCAGGGGTGCACCGGCATGAGGAGGTAGTCCTGCGGGTTCAGGCCCCACGCGGAAAGCTCCGCATCGAAACAGGCCAGGATATCTGGGCCAAGTTCGGCCTCAAAATGGGCACGGTAGCCCAGGCCGGCGCTGGAGGTGAACACGGCCTTGCTGCGGTGCGCCGCGACCCACTGCAGCTGCACGGCCGCACCGCTTTCCGGGGCGAAGGCGTGGTAGTCCGCGATCCCGAAGCCCAGCCGGCCGTTGTTGGCCACGAAGCACGGGTGCCCTTCGCTCATGGTGCGTTCAATCGCCTGGAAGTCGGCTGCGACGTCCGCCCCGCCCGTGATGCCGGCCGCGAGCTCCGCCGCGCGCAGGGGGTTGCCCTGCTTGTAGGCATGGCCGGCGAGGGTGCTGCTGATTTCCTCCAGGTAGACCGGAAGCTGTTCCTCGCGGATGGCCAGGGTGTCGCGGAATTCGGTGATGAAGTCCAGGGCGTCGAGCGGCAGCTCGCTGGGCCCGTCTCCGTGTCCGCCCTCCCCCACCGCAACCGGCCCATGGGACGTCCGGGTGATCGATTCCGCCGGGATGCTCCAGTGGTCCAGCTCCAGGACGGTCGCCTCGAAGCGGTACTCCACCGCGGCGTCGTCGCTCACCAGGCGGTACAGCCCGACGCCGGCGCCGGCCCCGTTGCCCGCTGCGTGCTGCAGCAGGTCCGGCACCAGGATGCGCTCATGGGAGAACTCCGCGATGGCCTTGCGGACCAGGTGGCGGTTGGCGGCCGCCCAGCGTTCGGGGTTCAGGTGCTCCACTGAAGCGGTGTCCCGGGTTGTCTCTTCAAGAATGCTGGTCATCGGCTCTCTCCTGCTGGTTCGGCAATGGGTTCGCGTGCGGTCCCGCCGGAGCGGCGGCAAGAACGGGAGTCAGGGTCGCGAGGAATTCGGCCCGCGTACAGAAGCTGAGGAGGGCTTCCTTATGGTTTTCGGAGGGGCTGTTCTCCTGGGCAGGCACGGCGGGCAGCGTCACCACCCGCTCGGGCCGGAAGCCCACCCGTTCGTTGAGCATGTGGATCTTGTGGTTCCGGGCGTCGGGCTCGACGACCACCCGTTCGACCCACGGGTCCTCGAACAGGTACGCCATCACGGACTGCATGACGGCGGTGGTGAAGCCGGTCCGGGGGCCGCCGGAGGGCGGGGCTACGAGCAGGTGCATGCCGATGTCCCACGGCTGCACCTCGTAGACGTCCGCCAGAGGTGATTCGCCCGGCAGGTACCGCTCCATGAGGAAGGCGGGGACGCCGTCGTCGAGCCCCAGGAACGCCTGGTGGTGTCCGGTTGCCGCGATCCGCGAGTATTCCTCCACAACGTCCTGGACTGTGGAGGACAACATGCCCCAGAAGCGGGCGTACGGCCGGCTCACCCAGCTGTGGAGGAGAGGTGCGTCGGCGACCGGGTCGACGGGGCGGAAGGTGAAGCTCATGCGTTCACCGCCACCGGCGAGTCGGCCATGACAGGTGCCCCGAACTGCTGGAAGGCGATGCTGCGTTCGATCGGGTAGACCTCGCGGCCGGTGATTTCGCGCAGGATCCAGGAGTTGCGGTGCGCGGCCATGCCGAGATCCGGCGTCACGAAGCCGTGGGTGTGCAGTTCGGCGTTCTGGACGAAGATTTCGCCGGGTTCGACGCCGGTGCTGTAGTTGCGCGCGACGTCGAACCGTCCGCGGTAGTCGCGCCGGATGCGGTCCTCGATGCCGGTCAGGAAGCCGGGTTCCTGATACTTGTAGCCGGTGGCGAGGATGACGGCCTCGGAGTCCAAGCTGAAGTCCCGGCCGTGTTCTTCATGGCGCAGTTCCAGGGTGTGGGTGCCCTTGTCGGCGTCCCAGCCAGCGGCGTTGAGGGAGGAGTGCGTGAAGAGCTGCGTGTCCACCATGCCGGAGAGGCTCTTCGTATAGAGGAGGTCGTAGATCTCCTCGATCAGGTCCGAGTTGATGCCCTTGTACAGGTTCTTCTGGCTGTCGATCAGCGAATCCCGCTGCCCAGCCGGGAGGGAGTGAAAGTAGTCCACATACTCCGGGGACGTCATCTCCAGGGTGAGCTTGGTGTACTCCAGCGGGAAGAAGCGACCCGAACGCGTCACCCAGTTCAGCTGGTAGCCGTGCACGTCGATTTCCTGGAGCAACTCGTAATAGATCTCCGCGGCGCTCTGGCCGCTGCCGACGATGGTGATGCTGCCCTTGGCCTGCAGCTCACTCTTCCTCGACAGGTATTCGGCGTTGTGGAGGACAAGTCCGCCCGCCCTGTCGTCTGACACTATCCCTGCACAGGCTGCCGGAATGTACGGGCTGGTGCCCGTCCCGAGCACCAGCCGCCGCGCCCGCAGCACCTCCTCGCCTTCCGGACCCTGCACGGAAAGGGTGTACACGCCGTCGTCGTAGGAAACATCCAGCACATCCGCGCTAAAACGCACGGAGTCCAGCTGGCCGGCCACCCACTGGCAGTACTGATTGAACTCGGCGCGCAGCGGATAGAAGTTCTCCCGGATGTAGAAGCGGTACAGCCGGCCGGTCTGCTTGAGGAAGTTCAGGAAGGAAAACTTCGACTTCGGATCGGCCAGAGTGACCAGGTCCGCAATAAAGGGAACCTGCAGGTGCGCCGGCTCCAGCATCATGCCCGGGTGCCAGTCGAAGGACTCCCGGCGTTCAAGGAAGACGGCGTCCAGGCCGTCGATCGGCTCGCTCAGGGCGGCCAGGCCCAGGTTGAAGGGCCCGAGGCCGATGCCGGCGAGGTCGTAGATGCGGCCGGAATCCGGGGCGGCGTCCGTGGTGCTCATGCTGCGTTGCCCTTGCTGTCGGTGCTGGTGTTGTTGCCCGGGGTGGCGAGCAGGCCGGCGCCGGTGCGGCGCAGGAGCTCGATGATTTCGCGGATGTCGTTCCGGCTCGCCTCGGCGTTGAGGAGGGTGAGCTTCAGGTAGTGGTGCCCGTCCACCTTCGTGCCGGCCACCACGGCCTCCCCGGAGGCGAAGACGGCGGCGCGGATGGCGGGGTTGAGCCGGTCGGCGGCGGCCTCGTCGAGACGGACGCTTTCAACAACAGGCCGGTAGCGGAACACGATGGTGCTCAGCCGGGGCTCGGCGGCGAGCTCGAAGTCCGGGTCCTCGGCCAGCAGCGCGCCGACCCGGCCGGTAAGGTCGATGGCTTCGTCGAACAGGGCTCCGATGGCGTTGGCGCCCATGGTGCGCAGGGTCAGCCACAGCTTCAGGGCGTCGAAGCGGCGCGTGGTCTGGATGCTCTTGTCCACCTGGTTTGGGACCTGGGCCTTGGCGGCGCTCTCCGGGTTGAGGTAGTCCGCGTAGTAGGTGACATGGCGCAGCAGGGCGCCGTCGCGGAGCAGCACGGCGCTGGAACTCACGGGCTGGAAGAAGGTCTTGTGGTAGTCCACGGTCACGGAGTCGGCCAGGTGGGTTCCCTCGATCAGGTGGCGGTGACGGTTGGAGACCAGCAGGCCGCCACCGTAGGCGGCATCGACGTGCAGCCAGGAGTCGTAGGCGCGGGCCAGGGCCGCGAGCTCTGCGAGCGGGTCGATCGCACCGAAGTCCGTGGTCCCGGCGGTGGCGACGACCGCCATCGGCACCAGGCCGGCGTCGTGCGTTTCGGCAAGGGCGGCGGCCAGCGCCGCGGGGTCCATGCGGCGGTCCGCGGCGGTCGGGACGGCCACGACGGCGTCGAAACCGAGGCCCAGCATGGAAGCCGACTTCTGGATGCTGAAGTGGCTGTCCTCCGAGGTGAAGATGCGCAGCCGGTCCAGCAGTTGCGGGAGGCGCGCGTCGCCTTCGGGGTTGGCGGCACGGAGTTTGGCGACGGCATGGTTGCGGGCGATCAGGAGGGCCTGGAGGTTGGACTGGCTGCCGCCGGAGGTGAACACGCCGTCGGCAGCATCGCCGAAGCCGAGGCGTTCGGCGGTCCAGTCGATGAGGCGGCGCTCGATCATGGTGGCGCCGGCACTCTGGTCCCAGGTGTCCATCGAGGAGTTGACGGCCGAGAGCACGGCTTCGCCAACCAAGGCCGGGATCACCACCGGGCAATTCAGGTGCGCGGCGTAGCGGGAGTCATGGAAATAGATGGCGTCCTTGAGGTAAAGCTCGTCGAGCTCCTCGAGGGCGGCGGCGGTGTCCCGGAGCGGGCGGCTGAGGTCGACGGCGTCCACTTTCGCCTTGAGCCCTGCATGCCCGACGCCGGTGAACGGCCGGTCGGTCCGCTGAACCTTGGTGGCCACGGCGTTGACACCCTGTAGCACCTGCGCGACGTAACTGGGCGAGTTCCGCGCATTGAAAAGCTGATTGGTGGCCGCGAGGGCAAGCTCCACGCTGGACCCGAAGTCCCCTTCCGGGGCGGTCCCGTCCTCGGCACCGGGCTCTTCGCTGGGCTCGGTTTCATTGGGCCGGACTTCCATGCTGGGCGACGTCACGTCGGCCTCCTTCCGCTGGGTTCGAACAAATGCCCTCGCAACACTCGGTGCGTTCTTAGGCAAGGCAAGCCTTACTTAGGCTTACCTTTTCGTCAAACTTTTGTGCCCTAATTCACGAGGTGTGACAGGGCGAAAGGCATTGACTGGAACCGGCGGGTCGGCGTGGGGTAGCTTGCCCGGCTTGCCTGGGCGGCGCAGGCGGACGGCGGCGTCTGCGCGACATTCTGCTCGATCACCCGAAGAGAAGCACGGCCGAGCCCCGGAAACTCGCGGGCCGGCGTACAGGCTCGCGGAGGTGATCCAGCAGAATGCATCAGAAGAAACCGAGACCGCTTGGGTTCAGCTGTAACAGCACACCGGCATCGGGCCACCAAGTCGTCGAGGACCCTGACCATTTACTCCTGGTTTCGGTATGCGATCAGGTGGCTCCGCCCAACTCGCTGAATCGCATCCTGTAGGCGCTGGGAGACAGTCCGGTGTGCCGTTTGATGAGGGTGCGCAGGTTTACTGCGGTTCCGAGGCCTGAACGGTGAGCTACCTCGTCCATGGTTGCCGGGGTACATTCCAGGATGCGAAGGGCCAGCTGGACGCGTTCCGCAGTGAGCCACGCCAGGGGCGTTGTGCCGAGTTCGTCTCGGAAACGCCGGTGCACGGTGGCGGGGCTGACGTTGGCGTGGCGGGCGAGGTCGGTGACGCCGGTGGTGAGCTCCAGGCGGCGTCTGGCCCATTCCAGGGTTGCGGAGAGCGGCACGTGCCGGGATTCAGGGAGCGCCTTGTCGATGAACTGCTGCTGACCGCCCTCCCGGAAGCCGGCGAAGACGAGGCGCCGGCTGACGCTGTTGGCGATCTCTGCCCCGTGATCGATTCGCACGATGTGCAGGGAGAGGTCCAGCGCTGCCGCGCTGCCAGCGGAGGTGAGGATGTCGCCGTCGTCGACGTACAGTTCGTTCAGCCGGAGCTCGACGTCGGGGTGCAGTTGCCGGAATTGCTCAGCGAGCTGCCAATGAACGGCAGCGGGGCGTCCGTGCAGCAGCCCTGCTTCGGCAAGGGTGAACGCTCCGGTACAGAGGCCGACGAGCCGGGCTCCCCGTCGGTGGGCACGTCGGAGGGCGGCCAGGACCTCCGTGTGGCTGGGCGTGCCGGGGAAGGGGCGGTTAGGAACCACGATGGTGTCCGCCGCCTCAAGGGCCGAGAGATCGGCAGCCCCGGTGACGGTGAATAGACCGTCCCGCATCAGGGTCGACGGCTGAGCGCTCACCACCTGGGTTTCATAGAGTTCGAATCCGAACTGTTCCCGGCGACGGGTGCCGAATACTTCGCAGGCGCAGGCGAACTCAAAGGGGTTGGATCCCTGGTCCACGAGGATCGCGACCGAACGCGACTGAGAGGATTCTTTCGGCACATGCTATTCATAGCACTCACAGGGGCGAAGGTGACCCAGAAGACTTGAACCATGAGTAAGCACAATGTCTTCGATGAGGCAGCCGAGCTGCAGGAATACTGGTCACAGAAGGTCCTCGGCCAAGCCAACGGGAACCTGTTCAAAGTCGCCAAGGGTATCGGGGCAGTGAACTGGCACAGCCACGACGACCAGGACGAGACATTCCTGCTGCTCGAAGGGAACCTCACCGTTCAGTTGCGCGACCGGGATGTCGACCTTCGCCCCGGGGACTTGTTCACCGTGCCACGAGGCGTCGAACACGCCCCGATCGCCACGGAGGAGGCCCGGTTCCTCATCGTCGGACCGGCCGTCACCTCGAATGCGGCGGGTGGGAAGCCCGAATGGAGCTACCGTGACGGCAATGGGTATCAGGGGGAACCACCAGCCGCGGGCAGGTCCTGAAGGGAAACACAGAGGCATGACCGCTCTGAGCTATACCGATATCCGGCGCTGCCTCGCGGATCGAGGGCCGGGTCCGGCGCGTGCCGTTGGCGCAGCGGGCCAGGGCGGGGTTGGCGCTGCGCTTTGTTCCTTACGCTACGCCTTGTTCCTGACGCTACGGGAATTCGGGCGTCGCCAGGGAAGAGGCGCGTCGATGGGCAACGAGAGCATCGGCAGGTAACCAGTGCGTCGATGGGCAACGGCAGCGGCGCCAGGATCCCGGCCGTCGATGGAACCAGCCGTGTAGAGTCCACAGCAACGCGCTTGGGCCGCCGTGGCCGGGCGAACGGCAGGCATCACAGGGGGAAACGATGCAGGACGGACCCAACGCGAGCGCAAGCTTCCGGGAAATCGACGAGCACGGAAATGCGGTGCTTCATCATCCCGCTGCGGCTCCGGACGAAATCCGGAAGATCCGCTTCAACCCGTTTATCGTGGCGCTCTGGATCCTCAACGCCGCCCTTGTGCTGTTCGTGGGATGGATCATGAACGCGAGCTTGGGACCGACCTTCTACGGCGGCCTTGTGGAGGGACCGGCCAACGGCCCGCTCTTCGTCGTTCTCATGAACTCCCTGCCGCAGATGCTGCCGCTCCCGTTGCTGACCACCGTGGCCCTGCTGTTCTGGCACTCATGGCAATGGCAGAAGCGCCGGGGACACCTGCCCTGAACAGCGGAACACCCCTACTCGTTGCCCGGCTCTCCGACGGGCGGCTCGGCCGGCCAGTCGACGTCGAGGTCATAACCTTCGTGCTGGCGCAGGAAGGCGGCGATGTACGGGCAATGCGGGATGATGCGCTTTCCGGAGGCCAACACGTCGTCCAGGGCGAACCGCGCCAGCACCTTCGCCAGGCCGCGTCCCCGGAATTTTTCCCTGGTCTCCGTGTGCATGAAATCGATATGGCCGGGCCGGTCCATGAACTGCGACATGACCGCCAGTTCACCGTTCACCAGGAGCTCGTAACGGTGGAATTTGTCGTTGCGGACGGTGGTGACGTCACCGTGGAAAGACTCTGCCAGGGAATCCGTGAACTCGGTCATGACTCGACATTGGCACGTATCCCGCGCGGGTGCAACGGTGTTCGGTGGGCCGCCGGCGCCGGCTCCACCACGCGCCCCAGCAGCAGCACCGCAAGCATGAAGCACGCCGCACCCCCGCCCAGCAGACCGACCGTGAGCCCGTTCAGCGCGGCGTCCAGCATGGGGATGAAAACCACGACGCCGGCCGTCACCACCGCGGCAGGCGCGCGGCCCCGCGCGTGGACCGCCGCCGTCGGGCGTTCTTCAAGCCTGCCACACAGCAGCAGGACCGGCAGCAGCAGCACAATGACGGCGAGCAGCACCAGCGGCCGCGCCCACCACCACTCGGCGGTGCCGGCAGCGGGCTTGGGGAAATCGGTGAGCAGCAGCAGGCCGGACATTCCAACGAGGAGAGGCAGGTGCCAGAGGTAGATGGTCATGGAGCGGCTGCCGGCTACCGCAACCATCCGGAGCACCCAGCGGACCCGGGCCAGCCAGGCGATCGCCGGACGGATCAGCTGCAGGGTGGCCGCTTGCGAAAGCCCCAGCAGCAGCATGCAGAGGTTGGGCGGGTTCAGGTTCACGATCATGTTCCCGGAATACACTCCCGCGCCGGTGATCAGCCCGAGCAACAGGTTGCTTCCCGCCACCAGCCCCACCAGCCATCCGCTGCTGCGGCCCGCGAGGAAACCGTCGGCGATGAAGAACCCGAACTGCTGCACCGCACACCAGACGAACAACATGTTGAGCGAGGCGAGAATGGGGAACGCGCCGCGCAGGCAGTCCACCGCGATCACCGCGGCCACGAGGGCCGAAAGCGTGAGCCACGGTGCACGGCCATGCAGCCTGGCCAGCAGCGGGACGCTCAGCTGGGAGGCGAGGTAGGCGGCGAGGAACCACAAAGGCATTCCCGCCCCCATGGTCATGAGCTGGACGACCTGCGGGTGGACCCCCAGGAGCTGCGCGGAAAACAGCCCCACGAACATCACAGCAAGCAGCGCAGTAGCAGGCCGGACAAGGCGAAGGAGCCGCAGTTGCGCGTAGTCCACGCCGGTTCCGCCGCGGGCCTGCAGCCGCCGCCAGGACTCCAGACCGGTGATCCCGCCCAGAACGAAGAACAACGGCATGACCTGCAGCACCCAGAGCACGGGTTCGAACCAGCGTTGCTCCATCAAGGTGTTTTCCCAGGCCACCGTGCCGTCGGCGTGCAGCACGGTGCTGACCATCATGCAGTGCGAGAGGACCACCAGGGTGAGGCAAAAGAAGCGGGCGATATCGATGACCGGGTCGCGCCGCGCTCCGCTGGCGGCCTGCCCGGCAACTGCCTTGTCATGGCCCAACAATCCCATCGCGCCCCCTGCGGCTGATGTTCCCTGCTGGCTCCATTGTCCGCCGAGTTGGCAGATAACGGCAGTGGTGCCGCGCGGGACTGCCGTTAAGTGCCAACCCGGCAGTATCAGCCGAGTGCGACCGCCAGGATGCCGAGCACGACGGCGAGGAGCGGCGTCGTGCCCTGGAGCACCGCGGGACGGAGGTACTTCCGCCCGCTGGCCGCCAGGACCAGCGACGCCAGCAGCATGGAACCGCAGGCGCTGAAGACCAGGGTCCAGCCGATCTCCGGGCGCCCGCCGGCCACGAATCCGATCCCGGCGAGCGCGCCCACGGCCAGGAACAGGTTGTAGAAGCCCTGGTTGAAGGCCATGGGCCTGGTGGTTTCGGCGTCGGCCTGGGTGGCGACGCCGAAACGCTTCCAGGTTGCCGGGCGGGTCCAGGTGATGGATTCCATGCTGAAGATGTACACGTGGAGGAGGCCGGCGAGCAGCGCGAATACCAAGGATGCGACGGTCATGGACCGATCCTAGCCGCGCCACCCACCGGCCCCGCGCCGCACGCGCCCACCCCGTTCAGGACCGCCGAAGCAGTCTCTCCCGCTCCCGCGGATCCACGGCGGCAGCCGCCGCTGCCATCGCCATGCCGAACGCGGCGTCGAGCACTGCCCGGTCCGCCGAGGCGGTGGCTCCGTGCGCGGCGAACTCCGCGGTGTGGTGCGCCGCGCCGCCCACCTCGTAGCCCACCAGCGGATGGATGCTCGGCACCAGCAATGAAACGTTGCCCATGTCCGTGGACGCCACCGGGGCGGGGTCGAATGCGACGTCCCGGCCACGGAGCACCATGGCTTCCCGGTAGGCCTCGGACAGGTAGCGGTCCTGCCGCAGTTCGGCGTAGGGGTTGCCCGACGGCGTCACGGTCAGGGAAGCGCGGCTGGCCAACGCCCCGGCTTCGAGGCAACGGCGGACCCGGTCCTCGATCACGCGCAGGGTGGCGATGTCCGGGGCGCGCATTTCCACATTCGCCCGGGCCCGCTCCGGGATGACGTTGACCGCGCTTCCGCCTTCGGTGACGATCACCGAGACGATGGCTCCGGCGGGGAGCTGTTGCCTGGCCAGCGCGAGGGCGGTCTGCGCCACCACCACGGCGTCCAGGGCGTTGATGCCTTCCTCCGGTGCGGCGGCAGCATGGGCGGGCCGGCCCTCGTAGAGCACCTCCCACATGCACATCGCCAGGGAGCTCCCGCCCACCACGTCCGCGGCGGCGGCGTGGGCCATCATGGCCAGCGAGACGTCGTCGAAGAAGCCTTCCTCGATCATCGCCACCTTGCCGCCCACGCTTTCCTCCGCCGGGGTCCCGAGCACTTTGACGGTGATGCCGAGGTTATCGGCGACGGCGGCGAGCGCCAGGGCGGCGCCTACCGCGCCGGCGGCGTTCACGTTGTGCCCGCAGGCGTGGCCGATGTCCGGCAGGGCGTCGTACTCGACGCACAGGCCCACCACCAGGCTGCCGCTGCCGTACCGGGCACTGAACGCGGTGGGAAGCGAGGGCTGGACGGCGTCGAAGGCGAAACCCGCGGTGCCGAGCAGTGCCCGGACGCGTTTGGCCGCCCGGAACTCCTCCCCGCTGAGCTCGGGGTCCGCGTGGATCGCGTGGCTCAGGCCGAGGATGTCGGCTTCCCAGCGGTCCAAGGCGGATTCCAGTTGGTGCTGCACGGCCGCCGGGGCCGCAAGGGCTGCGTTGCTCATGCCGGCTCCTTCACCTTCGGGTAACGGGCCGAGGCCACCGAGGCGAGCAGCGCGGCCACTGCGAGCGCACCCCAGATGGCGAAGAGCCCGCCCTCGCTGATCCGCCCGCCGTCGGCGGTGCTTGAGGAGATCAGCTTCACGACGGCGGCGCCCACCGCGATCCCGACCGACAGTGCCAGCTCGTTCAGGCCGGCCGCCGTCGAGGTTTCCTCCATGGGGACGCCCTCCACGGACAGGGCCCGGGTGCCGGCCTGGTACATGCCCAGGCTGAGGTTGAACAGGGCGAAGCCGGCGCAGTATCCGGCCAGGGAACCATGGGCGAGGGCCATGACGGCGAAACCGCCGGCCAGCAGCACGCCGGCGGACACCAGCGTTGCCCGTTCGCCGAAGCGGCGCAGCACGCGGGCGGTCAGGAGCGAGGACACGAGGGACAACACGGAGCCCAGGGCCAGGATGATGGCGATGTTGAAGGAGCTCATGGCGAAGCCGTAGCCGGTCTTTTCCGGGTGGGCGTGCAGGAAGATGCCGTTGGTGCCGAAGTAGCTGATGGAGGCGAAGCCGAAGAAGAAGGTTGCCAGGGAAACCGTGCGGATGCGGGGATTGGCAAGCATGCGCAGGTCCATGAAGCGCCGGGTTGCGCCGGCTGCCGGCCGCCGGGAGTCGATCCTGGCCCAGACGACGAGCAGTGCAAGCCCGAGCAGTCCGGCAAGCAGGGTACGGGCATCGACCCAGCCCCATTCCGGGCCCATGGACAGCGCCACCACGAAGCCGATCAGACCCAGCGAGCAAGCCATCAGCGGCACCACCGCGAGGCCTTCGCGGGTGGGGGTTCCGGCGTCGGGCAGGAGGAAGGAGGCAACAAGGCCGACGACGGCGAACGGCACGGCCACCCAGAGGCCGAGGGTCGGCTGGGAGGCGCCGATGATCCCGGCCAGGAGCCCGCCGGCACCGAAGGTGATCATGAGGACGCCGATCATTACGCTGACGCCGGTGCGGGTGTGGGCGGGGCTGCTGACGCGTAGGATGCCCATCATCAGCGGGATGAAGCCCACCACGCAGGTCAGCAGGACGACGCCGGCCGTCACCGTCCACAGGGAAGGCCAGAACGCCATCATGAAAGCACCCAGGGCCACCACCACGGTGGAGCAGCGCAGCACCAGCCGGTAGCCGTAGCTGTCGCCGAGGCGGGAAATGATCGGGGTGAGGACGGCGAAGCTGACGTTGGAGATCAGGAAGATGCCGTTGATGGTGGGGTCGTCGATGGCGAACACCGGGCCCAGGGCGGGCAGGATCGGATTCAGGTAGCCCTGTGTGACGCCGCTGAGGGATTCGACCAGGGCCATTGCCAGGATCATGCCGAGGACGGCCTTGCGGGTGACGTCCGCCGTCGCCGACGGCGCTGTCGTGGGCGGCACTGTCTTGCTTGCCATATGCTTCCTTGGGGTTCGGGGCGCCCGGAGTGGCGCGAGTCACAACATTATTCAGCCCCTCACGCACCGGCGGATTATTGATGAAAACCTCCATCAGTGGCGCAAATTTGAAAGAATCTCCCATGATCTCCGAGTTGGATCTTGAAGTCGTCAACGCCCTCCAGATCAATCCGCGGGCCGACTGGTCGCGGGTGGCGGACGTCCTGGACCTGTCCGGGCCCACCGTGGCCCGGCGCTGGGGTGCGCTGTCCGGGCAGGGCCTGGCCTGGATCACGCCGTCTCCCGGCCCGCGTTACCTCAGCGCCGGCTGGTCCGCGTTCATCAACCTTTCCTCGGTGCCGGAGCAGCACGGGGCCCTGATCGAACGGCTGTGCGCCGAGCCGGCGTTCGGCACCGTGTCGCTGGTGTCCGGGCCTCACGATTTGTTCGTGGACTGCTTTGCCTCCAGCCACGAGGAACTGATGGCGATCGTGACCGGCTCTTTCGCAGACCTGCCCGGCGTCACCCGGCGCGAGGTGGTGTTCGTGACCCAGCTGTACCGGCAGGCTTCAGATTGGCGCAGCGGCACCCTGGAACCGGCGCGGGCCAGGCTCATGGCCAAGGAATCCACGCCCGCGCCTCCGGCCTACTCCCCCGACACGCTGGACGCCGCACTGCTGGAAGCCCTGGCCAGGGACGGCCGGGCCAGCTGGGCGGAGCTTGGCGCCGCGTGCCGGGTCTCCGCCCAGACAGCGCGCCGGCGGGTGGAACGTTTCCTCGCCGCCGGCTACATCACCATGCGCTGCGACACCGCAGCCGCGGTGCAGCAGAACCTGCGCGAAGTGAGCCTGGTCCTCAACGTTCCGGCCACGCAGGTGGACGACGTCGGCCGCTACTTCGCCGCGCTGCCCAGCTGCCGGCTGAGCGCCCAGGTTCTGGGTGCCCAGAACCTCGTTGTCACGTTCTGGGTGCGGGACTACCTGGAAATCCAGGCCCACGAACGCGAGCTCGCTGCCCGCGCACCGGGCAGCACGGCGATCTCCCGGCAAGCGGTGGTGCGCACCTACAAGAGGCTGGGGCATGTGCTGGATGAAACCGGCCGCAGCACGGATGTGGTCCCGCTGCCGCTCTGGCGGGAAGGCCGGTAGCGGGGGCATTCCGGAGTTCCAGAATGAAGCCCGCGTAATGCAGCCCGAAGAATTGGCGTTCAGAGTTTAATGGGTGGAGTCGGTGGCAACGAGGCCACTGGCACCAGCAGAACGAGAACCAGGATTCCCATGATTCCCGCAGCGCCCGTCCGCCATTCCCTTGCCGCAGCCGTCCCGCAGGACCGATCGCACCTTTCCGATACAACGCCCGACGCCGGCACCCGCCTTCCGGGCCACCTCAACGGAGCCGGGACTCCCGGCCGGGAAGTGCCCAGCAGCGCATGGCGGCTGCGCGTGGACACGTGGGAATACCTGGGTTACGCGGTCAAGCAGGCTGCCGCCGTCGGGCATGGCTCCGGAACGGAAAGCTCCCGCAACGGGCAGCTGCACGCCGAAGCTGCACGGCTGCTGCCGATGCTGGAGGCCGTGGAAATGTATTGGGCCGCTCCCGGGCAGGGCTATGTGGCGGAGCTGCGTCAAAGCCTGGAACAGCGCGACTACACCACGGCGCTGGCGCTGATCGAACCGGTGACGCGGCGGCTGTCCCGGCACGGTCAGGCCGCCCCCGAAACAGCTGCGGACCCGGAACGGGAATCAGAGCAGCCCGAGGGCCCGGCCGATGCGCGCCGGCGCTTCGAGGTACTGGTCATCGACGACATGTCCGAGACAGAACGCGAGGCCATGCGGGCCGACCTGCTGGCCCAGCGCCGCCCGGCAGACGAGTTCGTCTACGAGCCGGTGTTCGTGCCCAGCTTCGAGGACGCCCTGGTGGCAGTGCTCCTCAACCCTGACATCCAGGCCTGCGTGCTGCGGCCCGGTTTCGTGGCGCGCAGCCGGCAGCGGCTGAGCAGGGACCTGCGTGCCTTCCTGGAAGGCTTTGTGGGCGGCGAGGTGCCCGTCCGGCCCATGGACCGGATCCTGATGCTCGCGGAGAAGCTCGGGGAACTGCGCCCTGAGCTGGACCTTTACCTCGTGGCCGGGGTGTCCATCGAGGAACTGGCGGGTTCCCTCACCCGCCGTTTCCGCCGCCTGTTCCGGCGCCAGGACGGCTTGGAACTGCACCTCTCGCTGCTGGGCGGCGCAGCGGCTCGCTACGAGGCGCCGTTCTTCCACGCCGTGCAGCAGTACAGCCGCAAGCCCGCCGGCGTTTTCCACGCCCTGCCCGTTTCGCGCGGCGGCTCGGTGGTCAATTCCAAGTGGATCGATGACCTGGGCGAGTTCTACGGGCTGAACCTGCTGCTGGCCGAAACTTCGGCGACCTCCGGGGGGCTGGACTCCCTGCTGGACCCGCATGGCTCATTGAAGAAGGCCCAGGCGCTGGCGGCGCGGGCCTACGGGGCGCAGAAATCCCTCTTCGTCACCAACGGAACGTCCACGG
The DNA here is from genome assembly GCF_047977865.1 of Curtobacterium sp. LFS079. Classification (NCBI taxonomy): domain Bacteria; kingdom Bacillati; phylum Actinomycetota; class Actinomycetes; order Micrococcales; family Microbacteriaceae; genus Curtobacterium; species Curtobacterium sp. LFS079. The sequence continues at coordinate 113,746 of NZ_JBFPFO010000003.1, read as the reverse complement.
CCAACAAGATCGTGCACCAGTCGATCGTGGCACCCGGGGACGTGGTGCTGGTGGACCGGAACTGCCACAAGTCCCACCACTACGCCCTGATGCTGGCCGGTGCGCAGGTGGCTTACCTGGATGCCTACCCGCTGGATGAATTCTCCTTCTACGGCGCGGTGCCGCTGGAGAGCATCAAGCGCATGCTCCTGGACTACCGGCGGGCCGGGCGGCTGCATGAGGTGAAGATGCTGGCGCTGACCAACTGCACCTTCGACGGGATCGTCTACGACGTGGAACGCGTCATGGAGGAGTGCCTGGCCATCAAACCGGACCTGGTGTTCCTCTGGGATGAGGCCTGGTTCGCCTTCGCGGGATTCCACCACATCTACCGCCGCCGCACCGCGATGGCCGCCTCGCAGAAGCTCGAAAAGCAGTTCCGCGACCGCGGCTACGCCCGCCGGTACGCCGAACAGCTGCGGCGCCTTGACGCCGTCGACGGCCTTGACAACGTGAGCGACGAGCAGTTGCTGCAGACCCGGCTCATCCCGGACCCGGCGAAGGCACGGCTGCGGGTCTACGCCACCCAGTCCACGCACAAGACCCTCACCTCGCTCCGGCAGGGTTCGATGATCCACATCCACGACCAGGATTTCGGGCAGCTGAACGCCGAGAGCTTCCACGAGGCGTACATGACGCACACCTCCACCTCGCCGAACTACCAGATCCTGGCCTCGCTGGACATGGGCCGCCGGCAGGTGGAGTTCGAAGGCTACGAGCTGGTGCAGCGGCAGGCGGACCTCGCGGTCAGCATCGCGCAGGCCGTGGCGCGGCACCCCCTGCTGAAGAAGTACTTCCGGATCCTGGGCACCCGTGACCTGGTCCCGGCGAAGTACCGCGAAACGCAGCGGCAGATGCCCCTGCGCGACGGCCTGGCCGCGATGGCCGAGTCCTGGCGGCGGGACGAGTTCGTGGTGGACCCCAGCCGGCTGACCCTGCACATCGGACTTTCGGGCGTGGATGGCGACACCTTCAAGCACGAGTACCTGATGGACAGGTACGGGATCCAGGTCAACAAGACTTCGCGGAACAGCGTGCTGTTCATGACCAACATCGGCACTTCACGCAGTGCCGTGGCGTACTTGGTGGAAGTGCTGGTGAAGCTCGCCGAATCCTTCGAAGACGAGCAGGCGGCCATGAGCGGCCTCGGCCGGAAGGCCCATGAAGCCCGCGTGGCCGCGCTGACCAGTTCACCGCCGCCGCTGCCGGACTTCAGCCGCTTCGCCGAGCGTTTCCGGGTGGATTCGCTGACTTCCGACGGCAACATGCGGGACGCCTACTTCGAGACGTACAAGCCGGGAGCCACGGAGTACCTGTCCGTGGCCGAGCTGGAGCGCCGGGTGGCGGCCGGCGAGGAACTGGTCTCGGCGTCGTTCGTCACGCCCTACCCGCCCGGCTTCCCGGTACTGGTGCCGGGCCAGGTGATCACGGCCGAAACCCTGGCCTTCATGTCGGTCCTGGACACCCGGGAAATCCACGGCTTCAACGCGGAGCTGGGCTTCCGGGTGCTGACCGGGTAACGGGGCTCGCGAATCATCATTTTTCCGAAGCTTTATTCTTCAGTTCTCATCGCTTTTTCTTAAGTCACGTTCCCCCGATACTGGACGGGACTTAGTAGGGCGTCACAGCGGCGTGGCGCCCTACCGATACTCCAAAGGAATACCAACTGCCCATGAACGGCTCACTTCAATTTCGGTCCTTCGCGCCCCTGCCCGACACGCCTGCGGATCCCGTCGATTGCGGCGGCGATGAGGATTGCTTCTACTGCAGCTGCCCGGAGACCGACTGACATGGCGCCTACCTCCACGATTGCTACCGCGCCGGCCGGCAGCAGACCCGCCATCCAACCCTGGAGCGTGCGGGATTTCCACCCCGATGACCTGGACCAGCTCATCGGCGTCTGGCAGGACTCCAGGACGCCCGGGGTGCACCCCGTCTACACCCTCGCGGAAATCATCGACGCCTGTTCCAACGGCGTCGCCGCCGTCGCAGTCAGCGAAGGGCGGGTCATCGGGGCAGTGGTATGCAAAATCCAGGATGCCCGGGCCTGGATCGTCATGCTTGCCCAATCCGCGGACTGGCGGGAACAAGGACTCGGCAGCGCGTTGCTGGCAGGCATGGAGGACCGGCTCACCAGCCAGGGGATCCAGCGGGTTTCCGCGCTGCTGCCAGCCTCCGAGACCAGGGTCCGCGCCTTCCGGAACAGCGAATACAAGGTGGAGGAGGACCTCCACTACTTCGAACGAACCATCCCCCTGCAGGCCAAGGAGATCGGGCCGCTCAGCCAACTGGGTGGCCGGCTCCTCCCCCACGGCCTCTGGGACGCCCTGGCCGGCATGCAGGGTGAAAAGTCCCTCATCGAGAACCGGCTGATCCTGCCGCTGGCACGCACGGAACTGGCCAAGTCCCTGGGCGTGACCCCGCCGCGGTCCGTGGTCCTTTTCGGCCCGCCCGGCACCGGCAAGACCACCTTCGCCAAGGCAGTGGCTTCCCGCCTCGACTGGCCCTTCGTCGAGGTGTTTCCTTCGCGGCTTGCGGCCGATCCGCAAGGGCTCGCCGGCGCCCTGCGGCAGGTCTTCGCCGACATTGCCCGCCTGGAGCACGCCGTCGTCTTTATCGATGAGGTCGAAGAGATCGCCGCCGCCCGGACCGGCGAGGCGTCGTCACCGCTCCAGGGCGTCACCAACGAACTCCTGAAAATCATCCCCGCCTTCCGGGAGAAGGAAGGGCGCCTGCTGATCTGCGCCACCAACTTCATCCGTTCCCTGGACAAGGCCTTCCTCCGTCACGGCCGCTTCGACTACGTGATTCCGATCGGGCCGCCGGACCTGGACGCGCGGACGGCCATCTGGAACAGGTACATTCCTCCGGCAATCGCGGCGCACATCGACGTCGACGCCCTTGCGCAAGCGAGCGAACGCTTCTCCCCTGCCGACATCGAGTACGCGGCCAGGAAGGCATCCCAGCAGGCCCTCGAACGCGCCGTCCAGGGGACTACGGAATCCCTTGGCAGGGAACAGGCCCTCACCACCGGCGACTACCTGCAGGCCATCGAAGGAACCCGCGCCACCGTCACGGAGCCAATCGTCAAGGAGTTCCTCGAGGACATCCAGCGGATCGCGAGGGTGTAGCCGGCGCTACTCCCCCAGTGTCCGCAGCGTGGCCGCGGCGAACTCCCTGGCCGAAGCGTTCCAGCGGCCCAGCAGGCCCTGGAGGTTCTCGCCGTCGGCCCGGTGCGCAGGGGTTTCGGCCTCGAGCGTGGCCAGGATCCCGCTGCGGAGTTCGGTGTTGAAGTTGACCTTGCCCACGCCCAGGGTGCGGGCCTTCAGCAAGTCCGCGGCGGGGATGCCGGAGGCGCCGTGCAGCACCAGCGGCACCGGGGATTCCGCCGAGATCCGTTCCAGCACGTCCCAGCGGATCTGAGGGGCGCCCGTGTATTTTCCGTGCACGTTGCCGATGGCCACGGCGAGCAGCTGCGCTCCGGAGCGCTCCGCGAAGTCCCGCACCTGGGCGGGATCGCTGAGGCCGGCGGCCTCCTGCTCTTCCGCTCCGAGGGCAAAGGCCTTGTCCTCGTCGCCGGCCAGCCCGCCGAGTTCCGCTTCGAGCACGACGGCGGAAGCACCGTCGGCGTCCAGCCCGCCGTCGACGTCCAGCGCGGCGTCAGCGTCCAGCGCGGCGCGGACCTCGCGCACCAGCGCGATGTTCTCCTCGAGGCCGAGCGAGGAACCGTCCGCGAGCACGCAGTCGGCGCCGGAGCGGACGGACTCAACGATGACCGCCAGGTCCGAGGCGTGGTCGAGCTGCACGCAGACGGGAACCGAGGCGCCGTCGGCCAGGCCGCGGAGGGCCGCGACGAGTCGCTGCCCGGCACGCGAGGCCGCGGTCTTGGGCGCGACGTTGAGGATCACGGGCAGCCCGGTCTCCTCGGCGGCCTCCACCACGGCGGTAGCGGTGGTGAAGTCGTAGCAGGTGAACGCCGGAACGGCCGCCCCGCGCTGCAGGGCGGCCGTTACCAGTTCGTCGAGTCGGGCTCGCATCAGTGGGCCAGTCCTCCGACCAGGATCCAGGCCAGGAAAGTCAGCGCGAAGCCGGCCAGGCCCAGGATGGTGGTGAGCACGGTCCAGGTCTTGAGGCCGTCCGCAACGGTGATGCCGTAGTACCGCACCACCACCCAGAAGCCCGCGTCGGTGACGTGGCTCAGGCCAAGCGCACCGAAGCCGATCGCAATGACGATGAGGGCGATCTGCACCGGAGTGTAACCGCCGCCCTGCACGGCCGCGGTGAGCAGGCCGGTCGTGGTCACAATGGCCACGGTCGCGGAGCCCTGGGCGGCGCGGAGGGCCAGCGAGATGATGAAACCGAGCAGGATGATCGGCAAGCCCATGCCGGAGAGGGTGGAGGAGAGGGCCGCGCCGATGCCGCTGACCTTCAGGACCTCGCCGAACACGCCGCCGGCGGCCACGATCATGAGGATCGAGGCGATCGGGGGCAGGGATTGTTCGAAGATCTCGCCCGTCTCGGACAGCGACCAGCCGCGGCGCACCGCGAGGAAGAAGAAGGCCAGGATGACGGCGACGAGCAGCGCGAACGCCGGGGTGCCGATGAAGGCGAACACGCCGAAGAGCTCGTGGGTCTTCGGCAGGACGAGCGTGCCGATGGTACCGATCATGATCTGGACGATGGGGGTCGCGATGAGCGCCATGATGAGGCCGGCCGAGGGCGGAGCCATGACGGCGGAGTTGATCGAGGTGGCCCCGGGGCCGGACTTGGTGGCGTGCTGCTTGTGGCCCTCGTGGACGGTGTCCGGGTTGCCGTACTCCGCAAGCTGGGCCTTCACGGAGGGCAGGAGTTCCATTTCACGGCGGTTCATCAACGCGCCCACGAAGTAGGAGAGGAAGCCGAGCGGCACGCAGATGGCCAGGGAAAGCATGGTGATGAGTCCGACGTCGGCGCCCAGGACGCCCGCGCCCGCCACGATGCCCGGGTGCGGCGGGACAGCCACGTGGATGGACAGCATGATGCCGGCCATGGGCAGGCCGAACTTGATCGGGTGCAGGTTCAGGAGCTTGGAGAAGGCGTAGACGATCGGGACGAGCACGATCACGCCGACTTCGAAGAACACCGGGATGGCGACGAGGAAGCCGACGGTGGTCAGGGCGATGCCCACGCGGGTGCGGCCGAAACGTGCTACGAAGTGGTCCGCGAGGGACTGCACGCCGCCGGAAACCTCGATCATGCGGCCGAGGATGGCGCCGAGGGAGATGAGCAGCGCTACCTTGCCCATGGTGGTGCCGACGCCGTTGGCCACCACCGTGAAGATGTCCTTGAGCGGGATCTGGGCCGCGAGGGCGACGCCGATGCTCACCGTGAGCAGGGCGACGAAGGCCTGGACCTTGAAGCGGATGATCATGACCAGCAGCACGGCCACGCCGAGGGCGGCGATGGTCAGCAGCAGCGGGGTGCCAAGCTCCACGGCCGGCTTGATGACGGGAGGGGCGTCTGCGGCCCGCACCGCCAAGGAATTGATGAGCGGATTCATCGGGGATTGTCTCCTTTGACGTGCTAGTTAAAGGCTAGCTGGGGTGCTTGACGGCGGAGGGGGGGACCGCCGTCAAGCGGCTTTGAGGGGGATGTACTACTTGGAGCGCCGGGTACTACTTGGTGCGACGGGTGGGCGCGACGACCTTGATGACGGCGGAGTCGTCGGCTGCGGCGAGGCCCTGCGCCTGGCCGAGCAGGTAAAGCTGTTCCGCGGCTGCGGCGACAGGTGCGGCGAGGCCGGCGGCACGGGTTGCCTTGCCCACGATGCCCATGTCCTTGACGAAGATGTCCAGGCGGGAGAGCACCTCGGCGCCCTCCTCGGTGTAGGCCTCGAGGATGCGCGGGCCGCGGTTGGAGAGCATGAAGGAACCTGCGGCCCCCGCTTCGAGGGCGGCCAGGGTCTTCTCCTGGTCCAGGCCAAGTGCGTCGGCCAGGGCCAGGGCTTCGGCGGCGGCCGCGATGTGGACGCCGCACAGCAACTGGTTGACGGTCTTCAGGGCCTGGCCGTCGCCGGGCTTGTCGCCCACGATGCTGAGGGTGGAGGCCAGCAGTTCCAGGGCCGGGCGGGCCTTTTCGAGGGCAGCCGGCGCGGCACCGACCACGATCAGCAGGTCGCCTTCGCCCGCGCGCTTGGGCCCGCCGGACAGCGGTGCGTCAACGAGTTCGACGCCGTACTCCGCCAAACGTGCGACCGTTGCCGGGATCGCTTCGGTGCCGACGGTGCTGCCGAGGATGACGACGGCGCCTGGCTCCAGTACCGAGGCAACACCGTTCTCGCCGAAGAGGACGTCGTTGAGCTGTTCGCCGTTGCGCACGGCCAGCAGCAGGGCGTCGGCGCCCTTGGAGGCTTCCCGGGCGGAGGAGAAGGTGCGGATGCCGGCGTCGGCAGCGAGCTGCAGGCGCGGTTCGGCGATGTCGAAGCCGTGGACGGTCAGCTGGGAGGCCATGCGGGTGGCCATGGGCAGGCCCATGGCGCCGAGGCCCAGGACGGTGACGGTGTAGTTGCTGGTCATGGTGTTCTCCATTGAATACTGGGGCGTACTAGAAGGAAGTGCTGAGCTTGCGGGTGACCTGGGCGAGGGAGTCGTCGTCGCCCACGTTGCCGGCGAAGACGATGTACGGGATGCCCTTCGCGGGCCCGTCCACCGGCTCCCACAGCGAGACGATGCCCGGCAGCATGGGGCCGCGGACGATCGCGTGCCGGATTTCCAGGCCGTGCGCCGCGACGTCGGAGGAGGTGATGCCCCCCTTGGCGATGACGAAGCGCGGCGGGAAGGTCTTCAGCGTCCGGTTCACCACGGAAACGACGGCGGCGGAAACGGTGCGGGCGATCTGCAGGCTCGCGGCGGCGTCGTCGCTCTTGATGAGCAGGCGGCTGGTGTGGACGATTACGTCGCCTTCGTGCAGGGCGTCGACGACGGCGCCCACCACGGTGTCCGTGTAGCTGTCAGCTTCTTCCGCTGCTTCGGTTTCGGCGGCGAGCAGTTTCTCGACGTCGATCTCGATGATGCGGGCGGAGCTGTGTTCCGCGGTGAGGACGTTGAGCTGGCGGGTGGTGAGCCCGACGTGCGAGCCGACCACGATCAGGCCGCCGGCTGTGGAGGGGGTGTTGCCTTCAAAGGCTTCCTCGCCGCCGAGCGCGGCGCGGATTTCCTGGCCGATGCGGCCGCGCACAAAGGGCGGGCCCACACGGTAGAGGAGCTTCTTGCCGCGGTGCTCGGCTTCCTCCAGGCCGAGGGCGAGCAGGCGGAAGTCGTTCTCGCTGACGATGTCAGCGACGATCGGCGTGGAGTTGGCCGCGGATTCGATGGCGTCGGCAATGGCCTTGGCGGCGATCTGCGGATCGTTTTCGGAACCGGCTGCACGGATGACGTTCAAGTCCAAGACGATCACGGAGTCCGCGGCGAAACGGCCTTGCGACTTCTCCTCCACATACTTGGCCATCTCGGAGTTGGCGAAGCCGAAGCTGGCGTCCTTGGCGAACTCGGTCTCGGATACCCGGGTGAGGGTGCCGGCGTCGCCGCGCATGTAGTGCACACCGCCGATGGTGACGCGGCCGGCGTCGGGGAATGCGGGAACGATCACGACGCCGTCGGTCGCCTCGCCGGTGCAGGCGGCGACCGTGGCGGCGATGACGTCCGTCTCCAGCGGGTAGTGGCCGCGCAGGGTCGAATCGGAGCGGCTGACGAAGCCCACGCGCACGCCGGCGGCCGGGGCTGCGGCGAGGGCGTTGCGGACGATTTCTTCGTTGCGGTGGGCGGCCTCGGCGGGGTCGAGGCTGCGGGTGTTGGTGAGGACGTACACGGCGGGCTCCAGGCCGTTGTCCACCACGTGGGTGAAGGCCCAGGCGAAGTCCTCGATGTCCCAAACCGTCAGCACGGGCAGCTTGGCCACGGACTGGGTTCCGGTGGGGTCGTCGTCCAGCACCACCAGAATGCGCGGCGAGGAGGCGGCGGACGCGGCGACGGCGTCGGCCACGAGCTGGGCAGGAACCTGGACTTCGGCCGGGAAGGCGGCCAGGACGTCGGCTTCAAGGGCCACGGGGCACTCCATTGTGTGGGAAAGGCTGCTATCTGTTTTGAATGTAAGATGTCAGACATCTTGCATTTGCTCAAGTGTGACACAGCTCCCCACCGCCGTGCAAGGTGTTACCGGCGCTAGGCTGGCCGCATGGCTGACACCTTGATTTGGACCGGCTCATACACGGCCGATGCCGGCGGCAGCGGCGAGGGAATCGGGGCCCTGCGGGCAGGGTCGGACGGCTCACTGGAATCCCTCGGCCTCGCGGTCGCCTGCGAGTCGCCGTCGTTCCTTGCCGCGCATCCGACCCTCCCCGTGGTGTATGCGGTCCACGAACACGCACGAACGGTGCGGGCTTATCGGCGCACCGGCGCCGCCGGGCTTGAGCCCTTCGGCCGGCCCTGGAGCGCCGGCGCCGCGGCCTGTCACGTGGCCATCGACCCGCGGGGCCACTTCCTGATGGTCGCCTGCTGGGGCGACGGCCAGGTGCTGCTGTACGAGCTTGATCACGACGGCGACATCACTTCACGCACCGCAGCCGATCAGTCACAGGACCCATACGGCGCCGGCAGGCCCAGCCGGGCACACGCCTCCCTCATGCTGCGGGGCGGCCGGATCATGACCACGGATCTCGGGCACGACCTGCTGCGGCTGTGGGACTACGTGCCGGGCGAAGGGCTGCGGGGGGTGCAGCAGATTGTGCTGCCGAAGGACTCCGGGCCGCGGCACCTGGTTCAGCACCCGGGCGGAGCGGTCTTCGTGGTCACCGAATACTCCATCCAGGTCGCCACGGTGCGCGCCGGCGAGGACGGCCGTTTCGCCCTCGCCGCCATCGGCCCGGCGGGCGTGGAGGAAGCGTCCGACGGCGACGCGGCGGCGGAGATCGCCCTGTCACCTGACGGGCGCCACGCCTATGTGGGCGTCCGCGGTTCCAACCGCATCTGCACGCTGCGGGTCGGCGACGACGGCACCCTCATCGAGCCTGTGGCCGACACTCCCAGCGGCGGCGACTGGCCGCGCCACCACCTGGTCCGCGAAGGCTGGCTGCATGTGGCACACGAGCGCTCCAACGACGTCGTGACGTTCCGCCTGGATCCGGAGAGCGGCCTGCCTGCGGGACCGGCCGGACGGCTGGAAACCGGATCGCCCACGGCGCTTATTGTCGGAGGCCAAGCCTAGGCCTCCGGGAATCACAGGCGGCACCTCCAAGCCGATCCAACAACGGATCTTGCGGGCGCCATGACATTCTGCTGGATCACCCATAATCCCGGGCCCGGCAGAACCGCGGCTTTCCGCACTCGCCCGACCAGCCCGCCCCGGGTGATCCAGCAGAATGTGCGCACGAACCCAAAGGCCGGCCGCCTCCTGGATTCGACCCGGCAGGTCGTCGCGGCATCATTCCGCGCGGCGCGCACCGGCCACGTGCTTCTGCAAGGGAGGCCGGGCGCCGAGCGAATGGCACCGCGGGATCTGTCACGATCTCGCCCCGACCCGCGGCGCCATGACATTCTGCTGGATCACCCACAATCCGGGCCCGGCAGAACCGCGGCTTTCCGCGCTCTCCCCGGCCAGCCTGCCTGGGTGATCCAGCAGAATGTGCGCACGAGCCCCTTGGCAGCGATTGAAAGCGTTTCCAATATTGAGCAGGAATGCAGATTAAGAACCAGCGAAATGGCGATAAATAGCCTAGATTCAGCCACTACAAGCGTTTACAGTTGTGACTTGCCACACAGCATCCTCGTATCGTGAAAGGCTCAATCACTTGTCATTCCCCAGAACCTCCAAGGACGGAGCTGCGCGCCGGGTCGGCCACCGTCGGCCGCTCGGCCGGACTGCCGCCGTCGTCCTGGCCACCGCACTGGCCTGTTCCGCAACCGTTCTTCCCGCCGGCGCCGCCAATGCCGCCGACACTGCCCGGAAGCCCTCTCCTGACGCCGCGCATTCTGTCCGCGGTGGCATCAGCGAGCAAAACTTCTACTTCGTCATGGCCGACCGTTTCAACAACGGCAGCACCGCCAACGACACCGCCGGCCTCGGCACGAATCCCTTGGTGTCCGGCTTCGAACCCACCCGCAAGGGCTACTACAACGGCGGCGACCTCAAAGGCCTGCAGGACCGCCTCGACTACATCAAGGGCCTGGGAACAAACGCCCTCTGGCTCACGCCGAGCTTCAAGAACAAAGCTGTCCAGGGCGGCGGACAGCTGGACAACAGCTCGGCCGGTTACCACGGCTATTGGGTCACCGACTTCACCCGGATCGACCCCCACCTGGGCACGAACGCCGAGCTGAAGTCGCTGATCGACGCCGCGCATTCACGCGGAATGAAGGTCTATTTCGACATCATCGCCAACCATACGGCGGACGTCATCCAGTACCGGGAGAATTCCGCCGCGCCCTATATCACCAAGGCCACCTCGCCCTACCGCTCCGCGAGCGGCGAGGTCTTCGACGACCACGACTACGCGGGCACCGAAAGCTTCCCGGCCCTCGACGCCGCAACGTCCTTCCCGTACACGCCGTTCGTTCCGGCCGCGGAGAAGGACGTCAAGGTCCCGGCCTGGCTCAACGACCCCACGCTGTACCACAACCGCGGCAACACGAACTTCGCGGGCGAGGACTCCACGTACGGGGACTTCTTTGGACTGGACGACCTCTTCACCGAGCAACCACGCGTGGTCAACGGCATGGTGGATATCTACACGGGCTGGATCCGGGACTTCGGGATCGACGGCTTCCGGATCGACACCATGAAGCACGTCAACGACGAATTCTGGCAGCAGTTCGGCCCGCGGGTCCTGAACTACGCCAAGGCCCACGGCAAGGAGCAGTTCTTCATGTTCGGCGAGGTCTTCGACACCTCCAAGGCCATCACCTCGAAGTACACCACCCGGAACCGCATGCAGGCCGTGCTGGACTTCGGCTTCCAGGGCGCAGCCCGCAGCTTCGCTTCGCAAAGCAGCAAGGCTTCCGGCCTGCAGGACTTCTTCGGCGGGGACGACTGGTACACCGACGCCGACTCCAACGTCTACCAGCTGCCCACCTTCCTGGGTAACCACGACATGGGCCGGATCGGCATGTTCATCTCCCAGGACAACGTCGGCGCCTCCGATGCCGAATTGGTGAAGCGGGACGATCTGGCGCACGAACTGATGTACTTCTCGCGCGGCAACCCGGTGGTCTACTACGGCGACGAACAGGGATTCACGGGGGCCGGCGGCGACCAGGATTCCCGCCAGCCGATGTTCGCCAGCCAGGTCCAGGAGTACCTCGACGACGACCTCCTGGGCACCTCGGCCACGCACGCCACCGCCAACTTCAACACCGGGCACCCGCTGTACCGCAAGATCAAGGAACTCGCCGCCCTCACCAGGGAGCACCCGGCCCTCCGCGACGGCGCCCAGCAACACCGCTACGCCGCGGACGGCGCCGGCATCTACGCTTTCTCCCGGATTGGAGCCACCGAACAGCGCGAATACCTCGTGGCACTGAACAACAGCGAAACCACGCAGACCGCGGCCGTGCCCGCGTACCGGGCCAACGCCGGGTTCAAACGGATCTACGGCGACGCCGCGAAGGAACTCACCACGGCCGCGGACTCCACCCTGACCGTCACCGTGCCGCCGCTCTCGGCCGTCGTGTACCGCGCGGTGGACAAGCTCCCGACGTCGACGGCGGCTCCCGCTGTCACGCTCGGCAAGCCAGTCACCGCCGCGGCGGACAGCAGTCGCATGAAGGTCAGCGCCGCCGTCGACGGCAAATCGTTCAACGAGGTCAGCTTCGAGGCCCGGGTTCCGGGCGGCGACTGGCAGCGCATCGGCGTTGACGACAACGCCCCGTACCAGGTGTTCCACGACGTTTCCGCCCTTGCGGCGGGCACCGCCGTCGAGTACCGGGCCGTGGTGCTGGACAACGCAGGCCACACCGCAGCAAGCGATGTCCGCAGCGGGACCGTCGGCGAACCCACCCAGCCGGATACGGTCACGGTGGCCGGCAGCCTCGACAGCGAACTCGGCTGCTCCGCGGACTGGCAGCCTGGCTGCGCCCAGGCCGGCATGAGCTACGACCCCACACACCGCCTGTGGCTGCTGCGGGTCCCGGACCTGCCGGCCGGCCACTACGAGTTCAAGGCAGCACTCAACGGCGGCTGGGACGAAAACTACGGTGCCGGCGGCGAGGCCAACGGGCCCAACATCGCCCTGGACCACCCGGGCGGTCCGGTCACGTTCATCTACGATCACAGCACCAACGTCATCCGCGCGGCCTACGCCGGCCAGCAGCCTGCCGCGGTTTCCGTGCCGGGCAGCCTGGACTCGGAGCTGGGCTGCGCCGGGGACTGGATGCCGGACTGCGCCCAGGCCCAGCTTGCCTATGATCCGGCTGACGGCGCGTGGAAGCTCTCAGTCGCAGACCTCCCGGCGGGCAGCTACGAGTTCAAAGCCGCCATCAACAATTCCTGGGCGGAGAACTACGGGCTGGGCGGTGCGGCCAACGGCAGCAACATCCTGCTCAACCACTCCGGCGGTCCGGTGACCTTCCGCTACGACCCCGCCAGCCACCTCATCACGGCCGGCTGAGACCCTCCACCCGGATAGACTCGGAAAACACGGGCCCGCGTTGCGTCGATTGTGCGCAACGCGGGCCCGTGTTTTCCGGGGTGACAGGCGGAGCGCTGCAGTGCAGCGTAAAATGTCAGACATCTATGGTGTTGCCTGCGCGCAGGCAACACCGCAAGCCGGCCCGGCCGGCGCAAGAGAAACGGAGCACCATGGCACGCAAGTCGCTGGTCGGCGTCGTCGCTGATGAGCTGCTGGACCGCATCGTGGCGGGCGAGTTCCCGCCCGGAACAGTGGTCCCGGGCGAACTCGAGCTCAGCGCGAAGCACGAAGTCAGCCGGATGACCGTCCGCGAAGCCATGAAGACTCTCCAGGCGCAGCAGATCCTCAGCGTGGAAAGGGGCCGCGGCACCTTCGTGAACCCCCTCAACCGCTGGGCCTCGCTGGAAGCCGTGCTGCGTGCCGCCTCCGAAGGGGAGAAGGACGCCGCTGCCGCCGTCCAGCTCATCGAACTGCGCCGCATGCTCGAAACCGGAGCCTGCGAACTGGCAGCGTCCAAAGTCTCGGCGGAAGACCTCGCCCAGCTGCGCAGGCACGTCGATGCAATGCAGGCTGCCCACGGGAAGAACGACGTCTCCGCGTTCGTCGAGGCGGACCTGGCCTTCCATGACGTGATCCTGCACGCCTCCGGCAACGTATTCGTCGCCGTGCTCTTCGAGCCCCTCCAACGCGTCCTCGAGGCCCGTCGCACCCAGACCTCCAAGGTTCCCGAGATCCAGGAGCACGCGATCGGCCACCACCGCAGCATCCTCGAGGCGCTGGCCTCCGGCAGTCCGGACAAGGCCCGCCAGGCGATGGACGCCCACATGCAGCAGACCCTGGACGACCTGAAGAGCTACGTGCTCGAGGCCTGAGCTTCCCTCGACCCCCGTTGCGAGGCCCGCTCTACGTCCAATGGATCCCTCAAAGGACGCAGAGCGGGCCTCGCATTTGCCTGGAACGCTCAGAACAGCGGGATCTGGACTTCCTTGATCCACTGGCCGCGGCGGTAGTCGCGGGCCTTGACGATGACGCAGTCCTTGTAGACCTCCACCTGCAGGCCGCTGGCCTCACGGGGGTCCAGCGCACGTTCGCCGCCGGTGCCGTTGTCCTCCCAGAGGGTCTGGATGGCGCCGGTGTTGATGACCTGGAAACCCTGGAGGTTCTCCATCCCCGGAACGGTGCGGCGCACTTCCCAGTCGGCCAGCTGGAGGGCCCAGTGGGTGTGCGAGGTAAAGACGAAGGCGTTCGGGTACTTGCCGAGGATGCCCAGCAGGCGGTCCGCCTGGAGGTAGTCGCTGAGGTAGAGCTTGTTGCGGGTTCCGGAGACCGTGTCCGGCAGCGGGTGGTGGGTGAAGACCATCACGGGCTTCCGGCGGGCGCTCCAGTAGGCCAGCCGCTCCTCGAACCAGGCGATCTGCTCTTCGCTGAGCCACACCTCGTCCCAGAGTTTGGCATCGTGGTAGTGCATGTACTTCTCGGTGCCCAGGATCAAGCCGGGAACCCCGCCCAGGTCGATCTCGGTGTAGACCTTGTCCCGGCCGGTGAACCTGTAGAAGCTTTCGAAAAGCGAGGCCTCGGTGGTGCCGTTCGGCCAGCTCGCCTGCGCCAGCGTTGACGGGCTGGAGTACTTGGGGACGTAGAACTCGTGGTTGCCGATGCCCCAGTGGACGTTGGCGGCGTGCGGATTGGCGTCCAGGACCTTGCGGACGGCCTCGTATTCGAAGTCGTAGCCGCGCGGGGTGATGTCGCCGTTGACCACCAAGCCGGCGCTGCGGCCGGCCGGGTTGGTCTTCTCGATGTCCTTCAGGGCCAGGTCGAAGTCGCCCAGGTCGCCCTGGACATCGCTGATGACGGTGAACACGGTAGGCGTACCGGACGGACGGGTGCTGCCGAACGCGGGGGTGGTGCTTGCGGTGGCGGATCCTGCGGAGGCGGCGGTGGCGCCGACGGCGGCCAGGCCGGCGAGGGACGCGGCAATCGCCGTGCGGCGGCTCGGGGAAGTCATAGGGAGTTTGGCCTTTCAGCTTGCGGGTGGATGTTTCAACCCCCGCAGCCTAAAGACATCGGATGAATAGGCGGGAAACGCCCCGTTACCGCTTGAAACTTTAGGGATAATCCTCGCCACAACACCGCGAAACAACCGATGAAACCCCGGAGCGCCTACCCCTAGCCGCGAGCCTTTGCCTGGGCTAGTCTGCTCTCACCGCCTGCTTGCCGGGCCGCGCCTGCCTCCAGGTCGCGTGCCGGGCCGCAGGCACCAAGGACGATCGCGAGGAGCACAAAATGGCTGACCACACTTACAGCATTTCCGAGATTGTTGGGACTTCTTCCGAAAGCATCGATGCTGCCATCAAGAACGGCATCGCCACTGCAAAACAGACCCTCAGGCACCTCGACTGGTTCGAAGTGAAGGAGATCCGCGGCCATCTCAATGAGGGCGACGTGGCCGACTGGCAGGTCAGGATCAAGCTTGGCTTCCGGCTGGAGCGCTGACTCCTCGCAAGCGAATAACAGCAAAAGGTTGGCGGGGAGGACCGGCACACTGTGAGGTGTCCGGTCCTCCCGCTTCGTCTTTGGCGGGCTGCCGGCGCGCAGGCGTTCACGCGGATCCGGCGTTGTTTCCCTTCGCCTTCGCATCGATGATGGCCGTGATGATGTCCAGCGCGCGGGAGAGTTGCAGGTCCGATGGCGCACCGTAGCCGATGACCAGCCCGTTTTCCGCGCCCCCTTCGGCAAAGTATCCCTCCAGGGACACAACGCAGACGCCCTGCTTCAGGGCTTCTTCGACGACCTCGCGGGCGTCCACCCGCTCGTCGATGCGGATAATGGCGTGGAGGCCGCCGTCGAGGGCTGCCAGCTTCAGATCGGCGCGTCCTCCCAGGCGGTCGATCATCAAGGCCCGCCGGTGGGCATACTGCCGCCGGGCCCGGGCGATATGCCTCGCCAGCCCTCCGCCGTCGAGATAGTTGGCCAGCGCTGACTGCAACATGCCGGAGACCGGGGTATCCAGCTCTTCCCTGGCTCTCTTGATGCGCTCCCCTGCTGCTCCCCGGACCACGAGGTAGCCACAGCGCAGCCAGGGACTCAAGGTCTTCGAGAAGGTGCCGATCAGGATCACGTCGGCGTTGGAGGGCAGCGAGGCGAGCGCCGGCAAGGGCATCCTTGTGTGGCGGAATTCGCTGTCGTAGTCGTCCTCAAGAACCGTCACGTGGTTCCGCCCGGCCCAGGCGAGCACGGCGAGGCGTTCCTGGACCGGCATGCGGCCGCCCAGCGGATACTGGTGGCTGGGAGTGAGCAATATGGCATCGGGGCGGGACCCCAGGGCGTTGAGCCGGCGTGCTTCTGACCCGTCTTCCCCGACCGGAATCGCTTCAACGAGGGCGCCGGCGGCGGTCAGCACCCGCCGGGCGGTCGGGTATCCAGGATCTTCAACAAGAACCCTGGGAGCGCCTGTTCTACTGCGCAGGGCCGTTGCGATGAGCTGGAGGGCGTCGCTGGTGCCGGCGGTAATGACGATGTCCCCAGCGTCCACGGTGAGTCCCCGGGATGCGCCCAGGTGGCGGGCCAAGGCTGTGCGCAGGGCCGGCATTCCCAATGCAGGAGGGAGCTCAACCTGGACCGGCTCGCCGATGGCTTTCTTCCATGCTGCCTTCCATTCAGGGTCCCGGAACGGCTCGCCGGAGGGCCTGCCAGGGGTCAGGTCGATCATGGCCTTCGGAACCGGCGCGGGCTTGGGTGTGGTTTTCGGCGCGGGCATTCCGCGGCCGTCGAGGCGCACCGCTACGCGGGTGCCGGCCGATCCACGGCTTTCCAGGTACCCCTCGCCGGAGATCTGCTCGTAGGCCCGCACCACCACGCCGCGGGATACTCCCAGCTCAGCGGCGAGTCGCCGCGAGGCGGGCAGGGTGTGTTCGGGCCGAAGGGTTCCTTCGAGGATCGCTTCCCTTAGCCGGCCCGCGAGCTGGGCTGCGAGCGGAACATGGCTGGTGCGGTCCAGGACGATCGGAAGTTCCACCTCCATTTTTGGTCCCCTCATTCTCTTGATTCTTGGATCTATGTTAGAACCAAGCCGACTGTGAGCATGAGTACGGGGCTGCTTGTTGATTCATCAGCAACCCCATCCGTACCGCCTGACGCCCACCCGAGGAGCCAACCATCATGTTCACCGGCCTCAACGCCTTCCCCCTGACGCCGCTCGCTGAACAGCGCATCGACGAAGCCGCATTCACCACATTGGTGGAGCGCCTTGTAGCGGCCGGCGTCGACGCGATCACCGCACTGGGATCGACCGGCTCCTACGCCTATTTCACCCGGGAAGAGCGCGCCCGCGTGGCGCGCCTGGCCGTCGGCAGCGCCGGAGACGTGCCGGTCATGATCGGAGTGGGCGCGCTGCGCACCAAGCATGTCCTTGAACTGTTGGAGGACGCCCAGGGCGCCGGTGCCGCGGGCGTCCTGCTCGCGCCGGTTTCCTACCAGACACTCACCCCGGAGGACGTCTACGGTTTGTTCGAGGACGTGACCCGGGAACTGTCCGTCCCGCTGGCGCTCTACGACAACCCCGGGACCACCCGTTTCGCCTTCACGGACGAGCTCTACCGGGCCATCGCCGCGCTTCCGAACGTCGCCTCGATCAAGATCCCCGGTGTTCCCGCGGACCCTGCTGCGGCATCCGCGCGCATCGCCCAGTTGCGGAGCATCCTCCCCGCCCACGTCACGATCGGGGTGTCCGGAGACGCGTTCGCCGCGACAGGACTGAACGCCGGATGCGATGCCTGGTATTCGGTGATCGGCGGCACCCTGCCCGCCCTGGCCTTGGAGCTGACCCGGGCCGCCCGATCCGGGGATGCGAGCAGTGCACGGGAGATCTCCGGGCGCCTGCAACCGTTGTGGGACCTCTTCAGCCGCCACGGCAGCCTCCGTGTGACCGCGGCAATTGCCGAATACCTCGGCCTGGCCCAGCCGCACAGCCTCCCCCTGCCCATCCGCGGGCTCGACGGCGGCCAGCGCGCCGACGTCGAACGCGTCTGCGAGCTGCTGGACTTCACGGGGGTCCGGCAGGCGTGAAAAGCATGAGCGCCCCTGTGACGGGGCAGCACCTACAGGACGGGCCGCGCACGGCGCCCGGGGGCCTGGCGCGGTATGTCGCCGCAGCAACCCTGGCCCGCACAGCCGACGGCGGCGCGGTGGTCGCCATCGTGCTGCTCGCGACCACCAGCGGCGCACCCGGCTGGCTTGCCGGTCTGCTGGGCGCGGCGATCACCGCCCCGCACCTGGCCGGTCCGTTCATCGCACGCGTGCTCGACACCGCGAAGGACGGCCGCACCGTCATCGCCTGGGCGTGCATCTTCCATGGCGCGACGCTGGCTGCCGCCGTCCTCGTCTACCCACATGTGTGGACGGTCATCACGGTCGCGCTGCTCGTTGCTTCCGGGCTGGTCGGCCCCCTGCTCACCGGAGGCATCAGCAGCCGCCTCCCGGCCATTGCAGGTCCTGACCGCTCAAGCCAGCGCCGCGCACAGGGCTGGGACGTTGCCACCTACGGCATCGGCGGCACCATTGGCCCCTCGCTCGTGGCAGCGATCTCCGCCTGGTCCAGCCCAACCGTGGCGGTACTCGTCCTCGCCGCCGGAACCTTCGCCGCGGCCGGACTCATACGCCTGCTTCCCTATGCGGCACCGCCGGCCGACGCCGGCGAAGTGCCACACCCAGCGCAAACCCTCGGGCTGATGCTCACTACCGGCCCACTGCGCCGCACCCTCTACCTGACCGTGATCGTGGCGTTCTCCGTCGCGGTGCTCCCGATCACCGCCGTCGGCGCTGCCGGTCCCCTCGGCGTCGCCCCGGCCGCTGCCGGCATCCTGACGGCGGCCTACGGGCTGGGCGGCCTGGCCGGGTCCGGGATGCTCATGGTCAAACCCTTGCCCGGAGACGCCGACCGCACCATGACCCATCTGGCAGCGATCGTTGCGGCCGCGCTGGGCCTCGTTGCGCTCACCGGCGTCTTCTGGGCAGCGGTTGGCGCCTATGCCGTTGCCGGGGCGGCGAACTCGCTGTTCTTTGCCGCGACGTTGGCCGCACGCAGCGAATACGCGCCCGCCAGGGCGCGGGCCCAGGTGTTCGTCTGGGTAGGGGCATTGAAGATCGCCGCAGGCTCTGCCGGGACGGCGTTCGCAGGGGCCACCATCGCGACGGCGGTGCACGCCCCTCTGGTCGTCGTCCTCACCGCTACGCTGGCCTCTTCCGGGGCATCGCTCCTCGAACGCCTGCGGGAACGGCGGGCGTCACCCAGCCGCACGGCGTCCTGAAAACGGGAAGACCTTCGAAGGCCGTTTCCGAAGCTAGGCTGCCCAGACCTCGAGGGGATCGTTACCGCAGATCAGGCGGCGGCCGCTCTGCTCCAGGACGATCCACAGCATGCGGTGCTCGCCGGCCACCTCATCGACGATGCCGGTGTCATAGCCCCAGCCGTCTTCGTGGACCCAGACGGCGTCGCCGCGGTTGAACGTGGACCAGTCGGCGGGCGGAACAAGCCTCGCTTCGGGTGCGGGCTTGCTGGGAGCAACCACCACGGGCATCATGCCGAAACCGCCATCGCCGGGCGCGGGCGCCACATGGTCGGAGTGCCGTTGTGGGCAGGGAAGACGTGGCCCTCGGCGAAGGTCTGCACGGCCTGCGGCTCGGCGTCGGGGCTCCACGGCCCGGAAGCGGGAACGTGGGAGCCGGTGGGGCTGACGGGGGCAACGCGGTTGCCCAGGAGTGCGATGCGCTTCATCGTTGAACCTCATGCTTGGCCGTTGGAGATCAGGAACTTCCTCAAGCCTAGAAAGTCGCGCAGCTCACACCAATGGGCATTTGGCCAGAGATTCGCAAGCTTGATGTGCAGCCAAACAGTCGCCGCTCGAGGCGTCTCCCACCGATCGCCGATCGTTGACTTGTCTCGTGGACATAACCTAGCGTTCCCCGCATTGACAACGATGTCTATTGGGGAAGACACGCGCGATGAAGGGCGAATCCACACAAATGCACAAGAAACGAACCATCGGCCTGCAGTCACTCTCAGCTCTGACGCTCGCCGGACTCACGCTCGCGGGAGCACTCGCCGGAGCAGGTCCCGCCACGGCAGGCAGGGCCGACGTCGGAAGCCCCCTGGCGGGCACCGGGACTTCCGGTGACATCCTGGGGCAAGAGCAGTACCGCCCCGCGTTCCACTATTCGCCGGCCAAGAACTGGATGAACGATCCCAACGGGCTGGTGTTCTACAAGGGGGTGTACCACCTCTTCTACCAGCACAATCCGCAGGGAAACACGTGGGGAAACATGTCCTGGGGACACGCCACGTCCAAGGACCTGGTGAGCTGGAAGGAGCAGCCGTTGGCGATCTCCGCGGACACGCAAGAGGACGTCTTCTCCGGAAGCGTCGTGGTGGACAAGGACAATTCTTCGGGCTTCGGCACAGCAGAGAACCCGCCGCTCGTGGCGATCTACACCAGCGCCTACAAGGAGGCCTCACCGCACCGTGGCCTCCAGGCGCAGTCGCTTGCCTACAGCCTTGATGACGGCCAGACCTGGACCAAGTACAGCGGCAATCCTGTGCTGAACCGTAATTCGGCGAACTTCCGGGACCCCAAAGTGTTCTGGTACAGCTCCCCCGACGGCGGGGGCTACTGGGTCATGACGGCGGTGGAGGCGCTTGAGCACAAGGTGCTGCTCTACAAGTCGGAGAACCTCAAGGACTGGACGGCCCTGAGCCAGTTCGGCCCCGCCAACGCCACCGGAGGCCTGTGGGAGTGCCCGGATCTGTTCCCCCTGGCCGTTGACGGTGATACCAACAACGTCAAATGGGTCATGGTGGTGAACGTGAACCCGGGCGGGGTCGCGGGCGGCTCGGCCGGCCAGTACTTCGTGGGCACCTTCGACGGCACCACGTTCACCTCCGAGACCACGAAGCCGGCGGACGCACTTCCGGCCGGCACCCCGATCGCGGGCTTCAACGACGGCACGTACAACGGCTGGACCGTGAACAACGAGCCCGGCAACTGGAAGAACGGTCCGTTCGCGAACAGCCCTGCGGCAGGATCCCTGCCCGGACAGAACACCGTGAGCGGTTTCGCGGGCGCCGGGCTGGTCAACTCCTTCAACGACGGCGACTGGCCGTTGGGCACCATGTCCTCACCCGACTTCACTGTGGACAGCGATTACATCAACTTCCTGGTGGGCGGCGGCCAGCACCCCCGGGTCTCCGACAAACTGGACAACACTCCCCCGCCCGGCGACCTTCTGTTCAACGGTTTTGAAGGTCCGGACGACAGCACGCTCGCCGACACCGGCTGGACCGGAACCGGCGACCTCGCACCCCAGTTCCAGCCCGCTACCGCCGGCGGTGACTTCTACATCGGCGCCAAACGCATCAATACCTTTGAAACCGGCGGGAATCCCGGGGACGACCGGGAGGGCACCCTGACCTCACCACCGTTCACGGTCGGCAAGAACTTCATCAGCCTGCTGGTGGGAGGCGGCAACCGCACCGCGGAGACCGGACAGGTACTGGAGGCCCAGTTGCTGGTTGATGGCAACGTTGTCAGAAGAACCGCCGGGGACAATGCCGGACAGCTGAACTGGAAAGGCTGGGACGTTTCCGAATTCGCCGGCAAGCAGGCCCAGCTTCGGATCGTGGACCAGGCTACCGGCGGATGGGGACACCTGACCCTGGACCATGTCATGCTGACGGACTCCGCCGCGGTGCCCCGCTCGGACGAAACCACGGTGAACCTTGTGGTCGACGGGCAGGTGGTCCGTTCCACCACGGGCGCCAACAGCGAGGTCCTGGACTGGGCCTCCTGGAACGTCTCGGAGTTCAAGGGCCGCAAGGCGAACATCCGGATCGTGGACAACAACCGCTTCGGCTGGGGCCACATCCTGGCGGACGAGTTCATCGCTTCCGAGCAGTCCGCAAGGCCCCGCATCAACGGCTACGACTGGCTGGACTATGGCCGCGACCTGTACGCCACCGTCTCCTTCGGCAACATGCCGCAGGACAAACGCGTAGTGCTCGGCTGGATGAACAACTGGGACTACGCCAACACGATTCCCACTTCCCCTTGGCGCAGCGCCATGTCGCTGCCCCGCGAGGTGGCGCTGACCCAGACGGTCGACGGGCCGCGGCTTACACAGAAAGCCGTCAAGCAGGTGGACTCCCTCGCCCAGAAACCCAGCTATCAGGACAAGGTAGGCGGGTCCATCGTTCCCGGCACGCACGTGCTGCCCCGCCAGGCTTCTGGCGACGTGCAAAGGATCGACGTCACTTTCAACCCGGGCACGGCGCTGAAATCGGGGATCACGGTGCTTGGAAACGGCACGTCGTCGACCGTCATCGGCTACGACGCCAGGACGAAAGAGCTCTACGTGGATCGTGGAAACTCCGGCAACACCGGATTCAACCCGCTTTTCACATCCTTGGATTCCGCTCCCGTCTCCGTTGATCCGCAAGGCAACATAACCCTGCGCATCTACGTGGACCGCTCCTCCGTGGAAGTCTTCTCCCAGGACGGCCTGCGAAGCATCACCGACCAGGTGTTTCCGGACGCCGGGGCCACGGACGTCGCGCTCTTCGCCGACGGCGGCACGGCGCACCTCAAGTCCCTGACGGTCACGCCGTTGCGGCAGTCGATGTTCAAGTAGCGCCGACAACCCAGCTGACCCGCATCAGGTGCCGTCTGAACCTTCAAACGGCATCAACTGCGGGTCAGCCGGGTTTAAGGGGGACTTGTTCAGGCGAGCGGTTCGAGCCAGGTGAGCACCGAGCCGTCTTCCTCGATGTGCTCTGCGAGTTCGGCATTGAAGACCGCCCCGTAATCGGCGGTGATGTGCTCGCGGAAGGCTTCGTCGTCCCGATACACCTCGAACACGAAATACTCCCGCGGCTTGGATTCACGGGTGTACGGCAGGAACAGCTGGTTGCCGGGTTCATTGCGCACGCGTTCGGTCAGTTCGCGCATCATTTCGGCGACCCGTTCCTCGCTGCCGGGCTTGACGGTGAATTCGGCATACAGTGTCTTGGCCATGCGGGGCTCCTTGCTTTGATGATGGATCTCTTGGGGACGGGACTTTAGTACGACGGCGGCAGCTCGCCGGAGCCGCGCACGATCAATTCGGAGGGGACCACGTAAGTCCGCGGCGCGCCGTCGTCGCCGTCTATCCGGGCAAGCAGCCGTTCGGCTGCGAGCTTGCCGATCCGTTCAGGATGCTGGGCAATCACGGTGATTCCCGGGTCCATCATGTCGGCAAGGGCAAAGTCGTCGAAGCCCACCAAGGCTATGCGGCGGTTCGCGCCCAGTTCCTTCAATGCGCGCATAACCCCGAAGGTGACCAGGTTCTGGCTGGAGAAGATGGCCGTGGGCGGCTCATCCGAAGCCAGGATTTCAAGCGCTGCAAGCCTCGCCGCTTCTTCGTCGCGCAAGCCTTCACGGACGGGAACCGTGGAGGTGGCGATGCCGGCGTGGCCCAGTTCCTCGATGAAGCCGCGGCGGCGTTCCCGAGCGGTCTGGATATCCGGCGTGTCGCCAAGGTAGGCCAGCCGCCTGTGTCCGTGGCCCAGCAGGTGGGCTGCCGCCCGTGCAGCTCCCGCGGCGTTGTCCGTCACGACGGCGTCGGCCTCGATGCCGACCGGTTCACGGTCGATGAAGACCAGCGGAAGGTCCCGCGAGTGCTCCGGGATCACATAGGCCTGGCTCTTGGCGATCGGGGTGAGCACCATGCCGTCCACCCGACGGCGAAGGAAGGCGGTCACGAGTGCCTTTTCCCGGGCAGGGTCCTCATCAAGGCTCGCAGCGAAGACCGCGATGCCCCGCTCCGAGAGTGCGTCTTCCAGCGCCCTGTGGATTTCGCCGCTGAAGGGGTTGGCCACACTGGGCAGCAGCAAGCCTATTGACAGGGTCTGCCGTCCCGTCCGCCGCAGGCTGCCCGCGGCCATGTCCAGGTGGTAGTTCAGCTGTTGCGAAGCACTCAGGACACGCTTCCGGGTCGCCTCCGAAACTCCCGGCTCATCGTTCATGACCCGCGAGACCGTCTTGATTCCGACACCTGCAAGTGCAGCGACATTGCGCATGGTGGGCCGGTTCTTCGCGCCCTCAGTTCGATAACGATCTGACATCGTTGTCATAACCTCGCTCTTTCATCATCAGTTGCCCTTGACTCTACATTGTGAGCTTGGTTACATAACTTACGACATCGTTGTCAGGCGCGAAAAGTGCCTCGAATACCAGGAGTTTCAATGACGAGTTCCATCGCCCCACGCTCCACCGCCAGCCGGCTGTTCGCCGCAGGCGCAGCCCTTTCCCTCGGGGTACTCAGCCTGACGGCCTGTGGAGGTAACTCCCCCAGCACCGGTACCAGCAGCGGGGCTTCCTCCTCCGAGAAGATCGGCGTCTCGCTGATCGTCAAGACCACCGCCAACCCGTTCTTCGTCTCCATGCAGGACGGCGCAAAGAAGGCCGCGGAAGCTGACGGCGTCGACCTCAAACTCGCAGCGGGCAAGGCCGACGGCGACGAGGACACCCAGATCCAGGCCATCGAAAACGCCATCTCCAAGGGCGACAAGGGAATCCTCATCACGCCCAACGGCCCGTCCGTCGTCGACGCCCTGAAGAAGGCCAAGGACGCCGGCCTGTTCGTCATCGCACTGGACACCCCGCCGGACCCTGCCGACGCTGCAGACATCACGTTCGCCACGGACAACTTCGCCGCCGGCGAGCTGATCGGAAAGTGGACCGCCGCGCAGCTGGGCGGAAAGAAAGCCACCATCGCCCTCATCGACCTCTTCGATGACAAGGTTGTGTCCGTTGACTACAACCGCGACCAGGGCTTCCTGACGGGCCTCGGCGTCGACACCGCGGACAAGAAGAAGAACGGCGACGAGGCCAAGACCGGCAAGTACACCGGCGGCAAGGGCGGCGACTACGAAATCGTAGGCAACCAGGCCTCCCAGGGCGCCGAGGACGGCGGCCGCACGGCCATGGAAACCCTGCTGTCCAAGAACCCGAACATCAACGTCGTCTACACCATCAACGAACCTGCTGCCGCCGGTGCCTACGAGGCGCTCAAGTCCGCCGGCAAGGAAAAGGACACTCTCGTTGTCTCCGTCGACGGCGGCTGCACCGGCGTGAACAACGTCAAGGGCGGCATCATCGGTGCCACCGCCCAGCAGTACCCGGTCAAGATGGCCGAACTCGGCGTGAAGGCAATCGTCGAACTCGCCAAGACCGGCAAGAAGCCGGAGAACTCCCCCGGCCTGGACTTCTTCAACACCGGCGTGGAACTGGTCACCGACAAGGCGGCCGACGGCGTCAAGAGCATCAGCACCGCGGACGCCGCCAAGATCTGCTGGGGCAAGTAGAGCCAGCCGGTGACAGGAGCAAACATGACCCAGCAACAGCAAGCCGCCGGACCCCCGGTGGGGAAATCCACAGATCCGGCCGAGGAATTCCTCGACAGGAGCACGCCCCTGAGCCGCATCCGCAATGTACTGCACCGCTACCCCGCGCTGAGCCCGGCAATCGTCCTGCTGGTAGCCGTGGTGGTGTTCGGGATCCTCAACGACCGCTTCCTGCGCGTTGAGAACCTCTCCCTCATCACCCAGCAGGTTTCCGTGGTGGGAACCCTCGCCATCGCACAGACCCTGATCATCCTTACCGCGGGCATCGACCTCTCCGTGGGCGCCGTGATGATCCTGGCCTCCATGGTCGTGGCACAGGTCACCGTGAACAACGGCGTGCCGGCACCCCTGGCGCTGGTGGCAGGACTCGTTGTCGGCCTCGGCGCCGGGGCCCTCAACGGTTTCCTGGTGACAAGGTTCAAGCTTCCGCCGTTCATCGTGACCCTGGGAACCCTGAACATCTTCATCGCGTTGACCTTGCTGTACTCGGGCGGTTCCACCGTCCGCGGTTCGAGCATGCCTGCCCTGCTGACGTGGATGGGCAGTACGTTCCCGGTGGGACCGGTCCGGATCTCCACCGGCGTGGTCGCGATGCTGGTGCTCTACATCGTGGTGGCCTTCATCCTCGGCAAGACGGCCTGGGGACGGCACGTCTATGCGGTGGGCGATGACAAGGAAGCAGCCCGCCTCGCCGGCATCCCGGTCAACCGGGTCCTCATGAGCGTCTACCTGGCCGCCGGCGCGGTGCTGGCGATCGGCGCGTGGATCCAGATCGGCCGCACCAACGCAGCCAGCCCCAACGCGGGCGTGGACCTGAACCTCGACTCGATCACCGCCGTCGTCATCGGAGGCACCAGCCTCTTCGGCGGCCGCGGTTCCGTCTGGGGTTCGCTGCTCGGGGCGCTGATCGTGGGCGTCTTCCGCAACGGCTTGTCCCTGGCCGGCCTGGACATCCTCTTCCAGACCCTCGCCGTGGGCGTGCTCATCATTGTCGCTGTGTCGGTGGACCAGTGGATCCGAAAGGTTAAGTCATGACCTCCGTCGACGTTCCCACCCCGGCAAACGGCAGCCGCCAGCCCATCCTCCAGGCCCGCAACCTGGTCAAGACCTTCGGCAAGGTGGTCGGCCTGGACGGCGTCAGCCTGGACCTCTACCCCGGCGAAGTCCTGGCCATCATCGGCGACAACGGTGCCGGCAAATCCACGCTTATCAAGTGCCTGACCGGGGCGGAGGTGCCCGATACCGGCGAACTGCTGGTCTCCGGGCAGCCGGTGCACTTCAAGCGACCGCAGGACGCCCGGGTCCACGGAATCGAGACCGTCTACCAGAACCTGGCGGTCTCCCCCGCCCTGGACGTGGCGTCCAACCTGTTCCTGGGCCGGGAAGAGCGGCTCCCCGGCCCGCTCGGCAAGATCTTCCGGGTCCTGGACACCAAGGGCATGCGCCGCAAGGCCAAAGCCGAGCTGACCCGGCTGGGGATCTCCACGCTCCAGGACGTCACCGTTGCGGTGGAGAACCTCTCCGGCGGACAGCGCCAGGCCGTGGCTGTGGCCCGCGCCGCGGCCTTCGGTTCCAAGGTGGTGGTGCTGGATGAGCCGACGGCGGCACTCGGCGTACGGGAATCGAACCAGGTCCTGCAGCTGGTCCGGGACCTCCGCGACCGCGGGCTGCCGGTCATCCTCATCAGCCACAACATGCCGCACGTGTTCGACGTCGCCGACCGGATCCACATCCAGCGCCTCGGCAAGTGCGCCGCCACGATCACGCCGCAGTCCCACTCCATGACGGACGCCGTCGCCATCATGACAGGTGCAGCAACCGCCTGAGCTGTCACCGCTGTCCCTGACAGCGTTCCCCCACCTCCCGTCCGCGGACCTGGCGAAGCCAACAACGCCCGGTCCGCGGACGCCTTTGCGAAAGGCACCTGCAATGACCCAGCCATACGCAGCTTCCAACCCCGCCGGGGAGTCCGCCGACGTCGTCGTGATCGGCGAGGCACTCATCGACGTCGTGAGCAGTTCCGACGGCACTGCCTCGCCCACCACAGTGGAGCATCCGGGCGGCTCGCCCGCCAACGTGGCCTACGGCCTGGGCCGGCTGGGCGTCCGGACAAGCCTGCTGACCTCGATCGGCGACGACGAACGCGGCGCCGCGATTGCCAGGCACCTTTCTTCAGCCGGCGTCGCCCTGCTCCCGGGCTCCACCTCGGCGTCGCGCACGGCCTCGGCCACGGCAACCCTGGCCCCTGACGGTTCGGCCAGCTACGAATTCGACATCTCCTGGGAACTTGCGCCGGTGGCTCCCGCCTACCTTCCAAGGGTTCTTCACACCGGGTCAATCGCCAGTTTCCTCTCCCCCGGTGCGGGCGCAGTGAGGACCTTGCTCGAACAGTCATACCGCGAAACCCTGGTCACCTACGACCCCAACATACGGCCGGCGCTGCTCGGCACCCATGCGCAGGCCCTCGCCATCTTCGAAGACCTGGTCCCCCTGACCGACGTGGTGAAGCTCAGCGACGAGGACGCGGACTGGCTCTACCCCGGTCTCGGGCTGGACGAAGCCGCGGGCAGGATCCTGGAACTCGGTGCGGGCCTGGCGGTCGTCACGCGCGGGGCTGAGGGTTCGCTGCTCGCGACGCCGGCCACCCGGCTGCACGTGCCCGCGGTGCGGACGGTCGTGGCCGATACCATCGGGGCCGGTGATTCCTACATGGCGGCCCTGATCTACGGGCTGCTCAGCCGCAGCAGCGAGGGACTGGCCCCCGCAGTGCTCGAAATCCTCGGCCGCACAGCATCGCAGGCCGCCGCCATCACTGTCAGCAGGCCGGGAGCCAACCCGCCCACAGCGGAGGAACTGGCCGCGGAACCGGTGCCGATGCCCGCGTAGCCTCCCGGTGGCTTGGCTTCCGCTAGCTCCGTGCGGCAGCAACCCTGCGCATCGAGTATCCGGAAATCACCAAAAGCAATCCGGCGATGGCGGTGAACGCCGCCAACATGCCGGAAAGGGCAAGGATTCCGGTGCCGGGGTTGATGAGGACAAGGATGCCAAACGCGAGGAGGACAAGTCCTGTCAGCGCGGGGCTCCGCCAGGCCCTGACGGTCGTCCTGCCTTCAAGCGCGATGAAGATTTGCGAGATTCCCAGCGCCAAGGCCCATATCGCGATGAGGAGCGCCAGCGACATGACCGCAATGCCGGGCCACGAAACGGTCACCAGGCCGACAGCCACGGATGCAACCCCGCCGATCATGCTCCAGCGGGAATGGCGTGCGGGATCGTAGTAGTAATGTGCCAGGTTCGCGAGGCCGTCGCTCATCGCATAAATTCCGAACACATACGTGAGGGCGAACACCGTGGCAACCGGCAAGGATGCAACCGCCAGGGCGAAGAGCAAAGCCAATGCCCCGCGGAATATGAGTCCCGTGCCGGAATGCTTGAACAACTTGCGCGCTGCGATGGCGGACATAGCCCCATTTTAGTCGGGCACGGCGCCGTGGGACATGGGGCAGAGCCGCCGATTATTCAGCGCCGATTCCTCAACGACCTGCGGGCTTGGCGGACTTGGCCGCCTTGGCCGCGGCCTTGGCGGCCTGCTTGGAGGCGCGCACCTTGCGCAGGGATTCAGGATCCACGATGTCGGCCACGGACAGGAAGACCTCAGCCTGCCCGTAGTTCCCGGCGGCTTCGCGCCAGCCCGCGGCCTGGAGCCCGCACTGTTTGCCCAGGAGGGCCAGGAAGATCTTGGCCTTCTGCTCACCGAATCCCGGCAGGGCCTTGAGCCGCTCCAGCACTTCCTTGCCGTCGGGATCGCCCTGCGTCCAGATGGCAGTGGCGTCCCCGCCCCACTCGTGCTCGACGGTTTCGGCAAGCGCCTGGACCCTGCCGGCCATCGAGCCCGGGAAGCGGTGAACGGCCGGGCTCTCTTTGAACATCTCCACGAAGCCCTCGGGATCGTAGCCGGCGACCGTTGCCGGCGCGATCGAGCCGATGCGGGTCCGGATCTTTTCCGGGCCGGCAAACGCCGATTCCATCGTCACCTGCTGGTCGAGCAACATGCCGGTGAGCAGCGCAAACGCGTCGTCGCTGAGCAGTTTGTCGGCGGCCGGGTCCCCTGTGATGTGCAGTTCCATGCGCCCTATCCTGCCACCCGGCCCCGCACCCGTCACGGCCCGTCGTCCGACGACGCGGGGTCACTTACTACGAGAAGCTCACAAGCGCCGACGCGGCGTACCGGCGCCGGACCGTCGCCGTCCACCGACACTGACCTGGGAATCTCGTCTTGACGGTCCGGGATGCCGAAGCCGGAGGACTTCGGCCACACGAACCTGATACTCGGTGTTGGTCATTTGGCGGGACATGCGAACTGGAATTGTGCTGAGTGTGCGCTGGACCTCAGGGTGGATGGATTCAGTCATTGGCGAAGTTCACGTTGTTTCCGCAATAGTCACCATCGCCGCGCAAATCCCGATAGCGCCGGTTTTCGAGTTTTCATTGCTTCCCCCAAAGCGTCCGGGCGGAGTTATCTGCGAAACCGCCGCCAGTGTTCGAGCACTATTGCATGACGAATTCCATTGCACAAGGATCTTGTTTGATCGCAGCGACAAGAATCCTGGTCATCAAAATGGAAGGGACTAGCTTCACCGGCTGCGCCGTTTTCGGTCGCTTCGGACGCGAGTAGGTATCTGCGTTGGGTCCAACTCGGGCCGCGCGAGAGAGCCTTCTGGTCTAGCTGGCAGTAGTCTCAACAACGGCGCCTACCGATCAATCACCCAGAATGAAAATTGAGTTAGGCTCACGACATGGAGCCCCCGCCGTTCGCTGAAGATCCATTCCCTGGAATTTTTCTGCGCGGGACTGTTTCTACAAGCCTGGTTGCTCGAACCAGCGGCGAAGTCCGCGTCCGAGCTGGCAGATAGGGATCCCTTATGGACTTGTTTGAAACGATCATGTTTCCGTTCAAATGGTTTGTCTCCATCATTATGGTGGGCTTCCACGAGGGCATTAGTTCGATTGGAATGCCGCCAGCCAGCGGCTGGACGTGGACGCTTTCCATCATCGGGCTGGTACTGGTGATCCGTGCTGCCCTGATCCCGGTCTTCGTCAAGCAGATCAAGGCACAGCGTGGCATGCAGCTGCTGCAGCCGGACCTGAAGAAAATGCAGGACAAGTACAAGGGCAAGACCGACCAGCTTTCCCGCCAGGCCATGGCGCAGGAGCAGATGGCCCTGTACAAGAAGCACAGCACCAACCCGTTCTCGGCCTGCCTGCCCTTGCTGATCCAGATGCCGTTCTTCTTCGCACTGTTCCAGGTGCTGTCCGGCATCACTCACGCGAAGAACCAGGGCGAAGGCATCGGTGCGCTGAGTCACGACCAGGTCCTTCAGTTCGACCAGTCAAGCATCTTCAGCGCTCCGCTGTCCGCAGCCCTGCTAAACAACCCCGGCGGCAACGTTGCTGTCATCGTCCTCACCATCGTGATGATCCTTGCCATGACGGCCTCGCAGTTCATCACGCAGAAGCAGATCATGGCGAAGAACATGTCCGAAGAGGCAATGGCCAGCCCGTTCATGCGCCAGCAGAAGATGATGCTGTACATCCTGCCGGTGGTCTTCGGTGTGGGCGGCATCAACTTCCCGATCGGTGTGCTGATCTACTGGACCACCACAAACCTGTGGACCATGGGCCAGCAGTTCTTCGTCATCCGCCGCATGCCGACCCCGGGATCTCCCGCTGCGAAGGCCCTCGCCGAACGCCGCGCCGCCAAAAGACCACCCGCACTGCCGATCCTCGGCGGAAAGCGCGAAGAAGCGAAAGCCGCTGCCGCCGTCATCCAGGCCAAGGGCCAACGAACCCAGCCGCAACGCAAGGGTAGGAAGAAGAAATAGCGGGCCGGTCAAGGTTGGAGGGACCGCATGGATGCGGCCGCTGGGATCTGGTGTTCGTGGGCGCCGGGCCGGGCAGTGACGATGCGGTTGCGCCCGAGGCGTTGAGATGGAACCCGCAAAGCAAGCCTGGTCGCCGTCGCTGGGCGCGCCTGGACGGCGCGCCTCGCTTTCGCCACTACCTCCGGCCGGGGAGCAGGTGTTTCCGCTGTATTCGTCGGCCCACGTGTGGGCGTCCTGGCTAGTACCAGTACCGGCGCCCTGCGAAGATGGGTCGATTGAGCGCGCCGAGAATAAGCAGGATGACGCCGATGCCCAGCACAATCCAGCCGATGGTGACGAGGATGCCGATGTTGAGTAGCCAGCCGGCGATCAGCAGAACAAGTCCCAGGATGATCATTTCTTTCCTTTCGCGTTGTCGCGGAAACGGGCCTTCTCCGGCGCGGAGAAGGCAGTTGTACACGCACCACCTTGTTCCCCGGAAGGGGCCAAGGCTGCGCCTGCCCTAGTCATGAACTAAGCAGCCTTACTAAATCAAGATTACCTGAACCAGAAGGAAATGGGGATGCTGCTAAACCCCGGCCCGTGCCAACGGATCGCCATGCCTTGGCCGGAAATCCTCGAGCCTGGGCGTTCGGGGTCTGCCGGTATCCGTCGCGGTCGAGTTATGGAGCGGGCCTATCGGGGGCCTTTGGGCAGAGGCGGCCTGCGCAGCGCGGAGATTCCCCACACCGCCAGCAGCACCGCCACGAGGAGCAGTCCCGCCTCGCCGAGATCGACCGACCCAAGCCAGGTGGTCAGCGGGTCGTCCAGGCCGAACGCGGCATTGAGGAAGCCGCCCAGCGTGATGACGGAGATGAACAGGGCGGAGAGCGCCGAGATGCCGGTGATCACGGCATTGAAGCCCAGTTTCCGGCGCGGGTCCGCCAGCGCGGAGCGGTACATGCGCATCATCGCCACGCCGTTGACCGAATCGCAGAGCGTCATGGCCGCGGCAAAGGCCAGCGGCAGCGCGAGCAGCGCCAGCGGGGAGACTCCGGCGAGGGAGGCCGCCGTCGTCATGAGCAGCAGCCCGATGGTGGTGGCGGTATCGAAACCCAGCCCGAACAGGAAGCCGATCACGTAGATGTTCCGGGGGCGCCGCACCCGGGCCAGCGGCCGGGCCAGCAGCCGCGCCACAAAACCGCGGGCCTCCAGGTCCTCGACGGCGACCGCCCCACCCGCTTTCGCCTGCCGGTACAGCTGCGCCGCCCGGAGGAACGCGGAGCCGTTGAAGATGCCCATCGCCAGCAGGAACAGACCCGAAACGCCGCTGCCGATCAGCCCGAGCACCAGGTTCCCGGCGCTGCCGTCCTGCATGAACTGCCCCACCGCGGTGGCTCCCGCCAGCACCAGCACCCCGGCCAGGACCACCACGGAGCTGTGCCCCAGGCTGAACGCGAAGCCCACGCTCACGGGTTCCCTGCCCTGGGCGACGAACTTCCGGGTGGAGTTGTCGATCGCCGCGAGGTGGTCCCAGTCGTAGCTGTGCTTGACGCCGCCCAGGTATGCGGTGAGCACCAGCCCGAGCGCCAGCGGCTGCCCGCCGCCGCTTTCCCCCGAACGCAGCAAGCCGGAGAACAGCAGCCCGACGGCGGCAAGATGCAGGGCGGCCACCGCACCGAAGGTGAACAGCAGCCGCGTCCGCAACGGCAGGAGTTCGCGTTGCCGGTACAGGTCAGCGAGCGCTGTCATCAATACTTCCTCAGGTTCAGCGGCCCCTGGCCGTACCAGCGCCTGCGCAGATGCGCCGTGCAGGCACCAAGCAGGCGGTTCAGCTCTTCAGTGTTGTCCGACAGTGCGCGCAGCACCAGCCCCGTGGTTCCGCCGACCGCCGCGCTCAGGGAGACTCCGGCCAAGGCGTCGTGCGCGGCGGCGAGCACGTGCAGTTCGTCGGCGAGCGCCTGGTCGACGCGCGGATCGACAACCAGCAGCGATCCCAGGTGGCTGCGGCCCTCCATGAAGCCCAGCCCGGTGACGTCGCCCGCTGGTGCACCAAGCCGCGGCCGGATGAGCACGTTGTCCAGCGCCAGCAGGCCGCCGCCTTCCTCGCCGTCGGCGACCCGGATTTCAGTGCGCAGCCGCAGTTCCTCGTATTTGAAGGCAGTGCCGTCCGGAGACCAGCCGGGCGTAACGACTTCGCTCATGAGCAGGCTCGACGCCGGGTGCATGGTGATGCGGGTGTCCTGCCGGTAGCTGGCTTCCCGGTAGGCGATGAGCTGGTCCGGCGCCAGCTCCAGCCTGGCGCCTTCGCCGAGGCGGATGGCCATGCGCTGCTCGGCGAAGGAGCCCGGCGTGCGGTAGATCTTGGTGGCCGACTGCGTGGTCAGCAGCAGCGATGCCCCGCCTTCGACCTCGACGTCGATCACGTACAGGTCCGCCCCCAGGTAGGCCCCGCCCGGGTTCACCATCACATAGCCAAGCTGCCCCGAATCATCCAGGTAGTGCGGCCGCAACACCCGCAGGGCGCCTTGATGGAACTGGTGCACGGCCACGGAACGCCCGCCGCGGCGCGCCACCCGCAGCTGGAGTTCCCCCATCGGTGACTCAACGGCAGCAGGGGCGGGTGCCGCCGTCGTGCTCATGAGGCCCCGCTCATGAGGCGAGGTCAAGCATCAGGACGTCGTGCCGGATCCATTCGATGACTGCATCCAGGCCTTCGTCGGTCTTGAGGTTGGTGAAGCAGAACGGTTTGGCTCCCCGGAATTCCTTCGAGTCGCGCTCCATCACGGCCAGGTCCGCGCCCACGTGGGGTGCCAGGTCCGTCTTGTTGATGATGAAGAGATCGGACTTGATCATGCCCTGCCCGGCCTTGCGCGGGATCTTCTCGCCCTGCGCCACGTCGATGATGTAGATCGAGAAGTCCACGAGCTCCGGGCTGAAGGTGGCGGAGAGGTTGTCGCCGCCGGACTCGACGAAGATCACCTGGAGGTCCGGGTGCCGCTTCTTGAGTTCCTCGATGGCCGCGGTGTTCATGGAGGTGTCCTCGCGGATGGCCGTGTGCGGGCAGCCGCCGGTTTCGACGCCGATGATCCGGTCCTCGGGCAGGATGCCGTTGGCGGCGAGGATCTTGGCGTCCTCGATCGTGTAGATGTCGTTGGTGATGGCGGCCATGGAGATTTCCGCGCTCATGTGCCGGGTGAGGCGTTCCACGAGCTGGGTCTTGCCGGCGCCTACCGGCCCGCCGATGCCGATCTTGATGGGTTCAGACATGGTCTCTCCTTGATCCGTAAGAACTGTCAGCTCATGAACATGCGGGCGCGCTGCTTCTCGTGCCGCATCTGCGAAATTTCCAGGCCGGGGCTCACGGCCCCGAAGTCGTCCGGCGTGAGTGCGCGGACACGGTCGATGGCGGCAGCAACGCCGTCGTGCGCGTTCCGCAGCACCCTTTGACCGGCGTTCTGGCCGAGCGGGATGGCCCGCACGGCGTTCTGCGTCAGTGAGGTGACCGCGGCGAAAAGGTACGCCGCGAGCGCCTCCTCGAGCGGGACGCCCAGGGAGCGCGCGACGACGGCGAACGCCAGCGGCTGGTGGCCGGCGGCCCGGCCCTTACTCACCAGGTCCCGGTAGGCTTCCAGCTCCGGCGACGGGAAGACTCCGGCGCCGATCTCGAGCAGCCGGCCGCCCATCTTGGTGCTGGCCTCCCGGATCTGCCGGGGAAGCAGCTGCGCGCTGAGGTGTTCATCCAGCTCCTCGACCGGAGTCCCTTCGTAGAGGAAGCGGATGGCCAGGGCGTCCGAGTATGTCAGCTGCTGGCCCAGGAACGCGGCCAGCCAGGTGGCGAAGCTTGCCTCGTCGTGCACCAGCCCGCGCTCCATGTAGGACTCGAAGCCGAAGGAGTGCGCGAACGCCCCGGTGGGCAGCGCGGAATCCGTGAGCTGCTGCAGGGCGAGGCGTCGGCTAATGGGTGTGTTCGGCATGGCGGAAGGGGACGGGCATCACGCGTTCCTGGCGGTCGTAGGGCACGCCGACGTGCTTCAGGTAGTCCTCCACAGTGTGGTCGTACTGGCACACCATGACCTCGGCGGCGTACTCGGACGCGGCGTCGAAGAACTGCGCCTGCAGGTGCCGGTTGCCCAGGGAATGGGCTACGACGCCCATCTCGTGGATGCTGCGCGGCGCGATCACCAGCACGTCCGTGGGCAGCACCGACACGACGATCAGGTTCTTCTCCTCCACAGCCAGGATGTCGCCGTCGCGCAGGTCCGGGGAGCCGGACGGCAGGCGGATCCCGAGCTCCTTGCCGTGGTCCGTGGTGACCCGCTGGATGCGCTTGACCAGCAGCGCGCTGGGCAGCACCACCTTCTCCCTGTGGCGCCCGGCGTAGGCGCTTGGATCGGGCAGCTCGTGCACGTTGCCCAGGATTTTTTCGATGATCATGCTGGTTCTCCGTTTAGAACAGGAAGTAGCGCTGCGCCATGGGCAGCTCGGCGACCGGTTCGCACGTGACGTCCTCGCCGTCCACGCTCACCCGGTACGTTTCGGGGTCGACGGCGATCTCCGGCGTCGCGTCGTTGAACTTCAGGTCCGCCTTGCTCAAGGTCCGGATGCCGGAGACGGGGCGGATCACCTTTTCCAGGCCGAGTTCCTCCGGGACGCCGGCCTCGATGGCAGCTTTGGACAGGAAGGTGATGGAGGACTTCTGCAGGGCCTTGCCGAAGGTGGCGAACATGGGCCGCATGGTGCGCGGCTGGGGCGTGGGGATGGAGGCGTTGGCGTCGCCCATGATGGCGTAGGCGATCTGCCCGCCCTTGAGCACCAGCTCCGGCTTCACTCCGAAGAACGCCGGGTCCCACAGGACGAGGTCCGCGAACTTCCCCTCCTCAACTGAGCCGATTGAGTCGGCCATGCCCTGTGCGAGGGCCGGATTGATGGTGTACTTCGCCACGTAGCGCTTGAGCCGGAAGTTGTCGCTGCCGGCCGAGCCGTGGGCGGCCGCTGCCGGGTCGTCCAAAGCGCCCCGCTGCTTCTTCATCTTGTCCGCCAGCTGCCACGTGCGGGTGATGACCTCGCCCACCCGGCCCATGGCCTGGGAGTCGGAGGAGGTGATGGAGAAGATGCCGAGGTCCTGCAGCACGTCCTCGGCAGCAATCGTTTCCGCCCGGATGCGTGAATCGGCGAAGGCCACGTCCTCCGGGATGTCCGGGTTCAGGTGGTGGCAGACCATGAGCATGTCCAGGTGCTCTTCGATGGTGTTGCGCGTGTACGGCAGCGTGGGGTTGGTGGAGGCGGGCAGCACGTTGGGGAGCCCTGCGATCTTGATGATGTCCGGCGCGTGCCCGCCGCCGGCGCCCTCGGTATGGAAGGTGTGGATGACCCGGCCGTCGATCGCCTTGATGGTGTCCTCCACGAAGCCGCACTCGTTGAGGGTGTCCGTGTGGATGGCCACCTGCACGTCGTATTCGTCCGCGGCCTTCAGCGAGTTGTCGATCGAGGCGGTGGTGGAGCCCCAGTCCTCGTGGACTTTCAGCCCGACGGCGCCCGCCCGGATCTGCTCGGCGAGGGGTTCGACGGCGGAGGCGTGGCCCTTGCCGAAGACGCCGATGTTCACGGGCAGTCCCTCTGCCGCCTGCAGCATGCGCTTGATGTGCCAGGCGCCGGGGGTGACCGTGGTGGCCTTGGTGCCTTCGGCCGGGCCCGTGCCGCCGCCCACCATGGTGGTGATTCCGCTGCTGATCGCCGTGGGCACCTGATCCGGGGAGATGAAGTGGATGTGGGTGTCGATGCCGCCGGCCGTGAGGATCTTCCGCTCGCCCGCGATGACCTCGGTGCTCGCCCCGATCACGATGTCCACGCCGCTGCTGATGTCCGGGTTGCCGGCCTTGCCGATCTTGAGGATGTGGCCGTCCCGGATGGCGATGTCCGCCTTGTAGATGCCGGTGTAGTCCAGCACGATCACGTTGGTGATGACGGTGTCCGGGACACCTTCTCCGGAGTCACGGGTGGCCTGGCCGTTCTGGCCCATGCCGTCGCGGATCACCTTGCCCCCGCCGAACACGGCTTCTTCGCCGTAGACCGTGTAGTCCTTCTCGATCTCCAGGAACAGTTCGGTGTCGGCGAGGCGGATGGCGTCGCCCGTCGTCGGGCCGTAGAGCTCGGCGTATTGCCGGCGCGGAAGGTCGAAGCTCACTGGGCGTCCTCCTCAACGTAAGTGCCGCCGTCGAGCTTTCCGTTGACAGCGTTGCTAAGCCCGTAAACCTCACGGTTCCCGGCGAGCTCGACAAGCCGCACGGTGCGCCTGTCCCCCGGTTCGAAGCGCGCCGCGGTGCCCGCCGGAATGTCCAGGCGGCGGCCGAAGGCGGCCTCCCGGTCGAATTCGAGCGCCCGGTTCGCCTCGGCGAAGTGGTAGTGCGAGCCGACCTGCACGGGCCGGTCGCCCCGGTTGACGACGTCGACGGCGATCGCCTCGCGTCCGCTGTTGCAGTGGATCGGCTCGGGGCGGAGCCGGTATTCGCCCGGGATCATGGCGGCCTCCTAGCGGATGGGGTTGTGGACGGTGACGAGCTTGGTGCCGTCGGGGAAGGTGGCCTCGATCTGCACGTCGTGGATTATTTCCGGCACCCCTTCCATGACGTCCCCGCGGCCGAGGATGGTGGTGCCCCAGCTCATGAGATCAGCCACGGTGCGGCCGTCGCGAGCGCCTTCAATGAGTTCGTAGCTGATGATCGCCACCGCTTCGGGATGGTTCAGCTTGAGCCCGCGGGCCTGCCGCCGCCGGGCCAAATCCGCCGCCACCACGATCATGAGCTTTTCCTGCTCACGGGGCATCAAGTGCATCGCTTCTCCTCATCGCCGGCACAGTCCTGCAGGTTCGTGACAAGAGTAAGCCCGGGGTGTTTCAAGGAGATTTCGTTTTGCCCCGGCTCCCGCACCGTTGTCCCCCGTATTAGGCTGTGGACATCGTCGCGTGCCGATGGCGGACTGCGCCAGGCATGGAGGCGCCGTATTTCAAGGGGTCACAACATGACCATGTCTTTCAACCACACCATCATTGCCGCCAAGGACCGGAACGAATCTGCGCGGTTTTTCCGGGAAATTTTTGAGCTTCCCGAAGCACCCTCCTGGGGACCGTTCACCAACGTCCTGCTGGAAGACGGCGTGCTGCTGCAGTTTGCCGAGCCGCCCGTGGACATCCAGATGCAGCACTACGCATTCCTGGTGGACGACGCACTTTTCGATCGCGCCTACGCACGATTGCAGGCCAACGGCGTTGAGCACTGGGCGGATCCGCAGATGCAGCTGGCCGGCCGGACCAACACTGAGAACGGCGGCCGGGGAGTCTATTTCAAGGACCCCTCCGGCCACGGCCTGGAAATGATCACCCGGCCGTACCTGTAGGGCGCCCGCGCGAGACGGCGTGCTCAGACCGTGAAGGTGCTCAGACCGTGAAGGTGCTCAGACCGTGAAAGTGACCGTGGCCAGGACGCGGGAGCGGTTGATCTGCTTGGGGATTTCCAGCGTCGCCGTGCAGCTGCCCGACGGCGGGTAGGCGGCCTGGGTGGTGCCGGTGCCGTCCGCGCCGATCACCACCGTGAGGGTGGTGGAGTAGTCCCCGCACACGATCCGCACGGTGTAGTAGTCCCGGTTGTTGGCGCCCTGCACGGTGAAGCTGACGCCGCCGTCGGGCAGGTAGTTCACGGTGAGCGGGGCGTCAGAGTTTCCCGCGGCGGGAGCCGCCGTGGCCGCCGATGACGTATCCGACGGCGTGCCCGAAGAGGTGTCCGGCGTACTGTCCGGCGACGACATGGTGGTGGCTGCCGCGTTGCCCGCCGGGGCGGCGTCGTCGTTGCTGATGGTCACCTGGCCGAAGCCGTCGGCGAGGTTGAAATCCGGCCCGGCAAGGAGCTGGACCATGAACTGCTCGGCGGACTCGTAGAGCGTATCCCCGTAGACGGTCACCGTAAGGGTGGCCGTGGTGCTGTTGGCGGCGAAGGTGACGGTTCCGGAGGCCACGGCGAGGAAGTCCGTTCCCGCCGTCGCGGTCCCGGCCAGGGTCCGCCAGCTCAGCGTCAGCGGGGTGGATTGGGCCTGGCTCAGCGTCAAAGTAAGCGTCACCGTTTTGGCCCCGCTGTTGCCCTCGACAACGGTCGCATCGCCGATCCGGACTTCCCGCTGGATGACGGCGGGAGGGGTGAACTGGCCGTCGTCGGTGCGGAAGCGGAAGCTGTTGAACGAGGCTGGCTCCGTGCCCGAAGCGGGCTTGCCCAGGAGGCCGGTGCGGCCGTCCGCGACGGCGGAGTTGAAGGAGCGGCTGGTGACCACCTGGCCGTTGAGCGTCACGGTAGTCACGGTGGCCTTGAGCACCAGGTTGAGGGTCTGTTCGCTGCCGGCCGCGATGCTCCGGGCGACGGACTGGTCCACCACCCAGCCGCTGCGCGGGCTCACGTGGCCGATCAGCACCCGCTGGCCGGGAACGTCCAGGACCACGAACTTGTAGTCGTTCGGGGCGTAGTAGTCGAAGACGATGCCGGTGACGCCGGCGGCCCGGAACGCGGCCTCGACCTCCACGTAGGACAGGGGGTCGATCCCGGTGCTGCCGAACTGTGCGGCCGCGAGCGCGGTGTTACCGGCACTCACACCTCCAAGGTACCGGCCGGTGTCGATGCTCCACGCTCCCGCCGCCGGGGTGAACGCCTCGGCCGTGCCGTCGTCGAAGTATTCCGCGCGGTCCAGCGAGATCTCCGGCGAGATGACCGTCAGGGCGATGTTGTCGAACCAGCCGCGGGCCTGCTGCGAACCGAAGCCCACCAGCCCCTTGTTCAGGGCCACGGCGTCGCCGTCGACGTACCGCA
This sequence comes from Curtobacterium sp. LFS079, assembly GCF_047977865.1. Lineage (NCBI taxonomy): Bacteria > Bacillati > Actinomycetota > Actinomycetes > Micrococcales > Microbacteriaceae > Curtobacterium > Curtobacterium sp. LFS079. The sequence goes on along the minus strand of NZ_JBFPFO010000003.1, from coordinate 73,909 downwards.
CCGGGAACTGGTAGCTGAAGGCGTTCTTGCCGTCGATCGTCACGGTGACCACCAGCCCGTTGACCACCACGTTGAGCTCGTAGAACCGGCCTGCGCTGACCGAGCCGGGCACCGAGGCCTGGGCGTCGTACCACCAGCCGGAGGCGTTGCGGTGGCCGATCACCATCTTGTTGATCGAGTCGTCGATGCCGGCGAACTTGAAGTCCTCCGGGCCGAAGTAGTCGAAGATGGTGAACGCATTGGCCTTCCAGCCGCCCACCGCCTTGTCCATGGAGATCTTGGCGGCGAGTTCGTAGTACACGGACTTGTAGGCGTCCGAGTACCAGACGGCGACGGCGTCCTGCGAGGGGCTAGCGGCCGTCACCTTGAGCAGGCCGTTCTGGACGGTGAACGCACCGGAATCGGTGGCGAAGCCCTGCAGGGTGCCGTCGTTGAAGTCAGCGCCGCGCAGGGTGTCGCGGCGGCCTCCCGGGATGTTCCCGGCCTGCGGGTCGGTTGGCCCGCCGGTCTGCGTCTGCCACTGGCCGTGGTCGTGCTGGGTGATGAGGCCCAGTTCGCCGTCGGGCTCGCCGTTGCGGGCGGGGTCGTTGCCCGTGTCCGTGGCCCGGGTGGGATCCGCGCCCTGGCTGCGGGAGAGGGCGTACAGGAACCGGGGCAGCTGCGGTTCCACCTGGCGGCTGACGGTGGCGATGCCGAACGGTGCGAACGGTACGAGGTAGCTGTTGAACTCGCCCACCCAGTCGATCAGCCGGTCGCCGCCGGTGTTGCCGATCAGGATGTCCAGGCCGGCGCCGCCGTAGACACGGTCCTGGTAGCTGGAGTTCACGCCGTCGGGGGCGTCGTTGAGCCCGTTGTTGGTGGTCAGCAGATCGTCCGCGTTGGAGAGATCGTTGCCCCAGCCGGCCCAGATGGTGTCCTGACCGCTGCCGCCCACGGACCAGTCGTTACCGAGGTCGCCGAAGATCGCGTCGTCGCCGTCGGAAGGCTGGTTGGTGGCGGTTCCGGTGCAGTTGCCCTGGTTGTCGACGGCGATGCAGGCGGTCACCCAGTTGCCGGACGCGGCGTCGTTGTTCAGGAAGAACTGCCTGGCCCATGGCGGGGTGGTTCCCTTCCAGACGCTGCCGTCGGCGTTGAAGAGGATCACGCGGCGCGGATCGTATTCGTCGTAGAGGAGGAATTCGCCCAGCCGGCCCATGTTGTGGTTGTTGCTGTGCCAGGCGTTGGTGTCGGCGCCGAAATGGAGCACATCGCCCGGGTTGTACGGGTGCAGGAAGTCGATCAGTTCCAGGCCCACCGGGTTGCCGTTGGCGTCAAAATGCTGGGCGTAGGAGGTGCCGAGCGCCTCGGAGCCGGAGACGGCGTCGTCGCCCGCGCCGCCGTGGATGAAGTCGTTGCCCCAGCCGCCGAAGATGATGTCGTCCGAGTTGTTGGCGTCGAAGAGGGGTTGGTTGGCCACGTGGTGCTGGCTGGCGTTGACGTTGTCGCCCAGGTTGTACGGGGTAAGGTCAACGGCCTTGGCCAGCTGCCCGGCGACGTTGATCGTAGCGGTCTGCACTTGGCCGGGGGTGTAGATGGCCTCGTTGAGCACGTCCCCTTCGCTGGTGCGGGTGTCCGGGTCCACGGTGCGGAACTTGTAGACGCCGTAGAGCGGCTCGCCCAGCTGCGTGCACACGGCGCTGGAGGCCACGGAGCAGCCGGTGTTGCGGCTGGTGAAGATCCGGCCGTCGTCGCCGAGGATGCCGTCCATCCCGGATCCGCCGGAGATCCAGTCGTTGCCCCAGCCGCCGATCAGGTCGTCGTCCTGCGCGTCGCCGTAGAGCGCGTCGTGGTCGGCGCCGGCGTAGACGGTGTCGTCGCCGGATTCGCCGTGGACCTCGTCGCGGCCGCCGATCTGCGCGTACTTCCAGGTGCCGGTGGCGGTGTCCAGGGCGATCGAGCAGGTGGGCTGGGTGGGCGAGCCGTTGCAGTCCGAACCGGCGCCCTGGCCGAAGTTGGCCGGGACGAAGTCCGGGCCGCCCGGTGTGTAGTCGAGCAGGTGGACGCCGCGGACCACTATCCGTTGTGTTCCGTAGTTGTCGTAGTTGAAGGTGACGTAGTTGGCCGTGCCCGGCGTCGTCTGTCCTGCCCCGGCGGGGTTGATGTCCGTGTGGTTCACACCCACGATCCGGATGATCCGGCCGTTGTCCGCCACGATGGTGTCGGCGTCGCGGGCGTGCATGTTGGCGGGAAGCGTGTTGTCGGCCAGGATGCCGCCGGCAAGGCCCGGAGTGCCGGGCACGCCGCTCACCTGGTTGTTCATGGCGATCTGCGTTCCGGCGCCGCCGAACAGCAGGTCCGCGCCGCGGTCATCGCCCGGTAGGTAGGCCAAGGCCGGGAAGGGCAGGCCGTCCGGCCGGAGCTCCGGGGTGGTCAGCGAGAAGAAGTCGCTGCTGCCGCCCACGATGTCGTCCTGGCCGAGCCCGCCGAAGACCACGTCGTTGCCGGCGTTGCCCTCGATGTAGTCCTCGCCGTCGGTGGCCGACTCGAAGGAGCCGACGACCGTGAGCACGCCGGTGAAGTCGCAGACCATGTTGCCGGGGGTTCCCGTGCAGCCCAGCGGGGTGCGGGAGGCGCCCGCGTGCAGGGTCGCCGTCGGGTCGTCCACCATGCGTGCGAAGGCCTGCTCGATGCCGCCGTCGCCCTGGATAACGTCGTTGCCCAGCTGGCCGAGGACCACGTCGTGGCCCGCCCCGCCGGCGAGGTAGTCGTTGCCGAAGCTGCCTGCCCACTTGCTGCCCTCGTCCGAGGCGAAGTCGTGGAAGAGGTTCGTGACGTCGTATTCGGCCCACCAGGGGGCGCCGTCCGGATCGCGGTAGGCGCGCGGGGCGCCGTCCACCAGGAGCAAGCCGCTGTTGTCCTCGGTGACTGTTCCGCCGCAGGCGTTGGGCTGGTCGCTGCGGCTGTAAAGCAGGGTGCCGCAGAGGGTCTGGAAGTGGAAGCTCAGGAAGTCGGTCCGGAGCAGGTAGGCGTTGTCGCCGAGGATGAGGTCGTCCGCTTCGTCGCCGTCGGCCATGTCGTTCCCGGCCCCGCCGATCAGCAGGTCCCGGCCGAGGCCACCGAAGATGATGTCGTCCGCGCCGCGCTGCAGGTTGCGGGACTCGACCGCCAGGACGGAGGCGAGCGCCGTCGTCTGGATCTTCTGCAGGCGGGCGTCCGGTTCGTTCGGGTCCGCGACGTCCTGGATCACGGCGCCGTGGTCGCCGAAGACGATGTCGTCATAGGCGCTCTCCACAGGAGAAGGCACAGCTCCGGTGCCTTCTCCGAAGAGCAGGTCCCGGCCCGCCGTCAGGAGATCGTCGCGGACCGGTGACGGGTACGGCTGGATGGTGGTGCCGTTGTTGAGGAAGCCGGCTCCGGTGACGGACGGCAGGGGGCTGCGGTCGACGACGGCGATGTCCAGCGCCCGGGTGAAGACGTTGACGTTCACGCCGGAGTCGCCGTAGATGTGGTCAACGCCGCGCTGGCCGCGGATTTCGTCGTCGCCCGAGCCGCCGGCCAGGTGGTCGCCGGCCTGGCTGCCGATGATCAGGTCGTCGCCGAGTCCCCCGTAGGCGGTGAAGCCGACAGTGGGCAGCTGGGCCGCCGCGAGGTGGGCGAACAGGCCGGAGGCGTCGATGATGTCGTTGCCGGCGTAGTCGTACGGGTTGGCCAGGCCGAGCAGCCACTCGTCGTCCTCGTTCTCCGCGTCCGGAATATTGACGAAGGGATCGAAGGGCTTGGGACCGAATTCCATGCCGAGGACGTCGTAGGGGTGTCCCGAGTACCAGACGCCGTCCTGGCTGGTGTCGCCGTAGACCACCAGCGGCGAGCCGGGACCCGCGGTCGCGTCCCGGTCACAGGGGACGGCCGTGCCGTCGATGACCGGGGCCGCAAGGTTGCAGACGGTGATGGTGTCGCCGCCGATCAGCAGGCTGTCTTGTGCCGGACCGGCAAGGGCCGCGTCGAAACCGGTGACCGTGAAGACCGGCGCATCCCAGACCGCCACACCGGCGGCGTTGAGGTGGACGGTGGGCCGGAGGGCCGCGTTCCAGAACGTCATGGTGCCGGCTGTCAGGGCCTTGATGGTGAAGGGCCCGGCGAGGCCGCTGATGCGCACCTGCATGCCCACCTTGAAGCCGTCGGCCAGGAAGGAGCCGCCGTCGGTCCGGACCAGGTAGTCCGTGTGCAGTTGCATGGTGCCGCTGGCGGACAGGGCCACGGGCTTGGCCGCGTGCACGTCAGTGGGAAGCACGGCCGCCGGTCCTGCGTAGAGGGGCCCGGAGAGGTACATGACGGAGCCTTCGCCGCAGTGCGGGAACGGGTCGGTGAACGGGCAGGCGGCGTTGCCGAAGCCCAGGATGAGCCGGGTGAAGGACTCCCCTGCCAGCTGGATGTGCTGCGGGCCGTGGCCGTACGGATCCAGGGCGAAGTAGCCGCTGCCCGGCAGGAAGCCAGTGAGTGCCCACGGCAGGCCGTCCTGGCGGGTGAGGAGCAGGCCCGTGCCCGCGGGTGCTCCGGCGCCGTTCCCAACACCGGGGGCGGAGCGTTCCATGTCGAAGGCGTTCCGGATGAAGGAGTTGCCGCCGCCGTGCACGGTGGTCAGGCCGCCGTGCGGTCCGGGAACGAACACGGTGCGGCTGCCGTTCAGGGCGGGCAGCGGGTCTCCGCGGCCCAGGGTGAGCACCAGGTCCGTCACCGCCGTGAGCCGCCAGGCGCCCGTGACGCCCTGGATCATCACCAGTTGGCCGGCCACGAAGCCGTCGGCGATCCAGCTTCCGCCCGCCCGGGTGACCGTTCCGCCGTCGTTCGCTGCGTTGGGGACGGTGGCGACGGCACCGGTGAAGCTGACCGGCACGTCCGCGGCCACCAGCGTGCGCAGGGCGGTGGAGGCCCCGGCCGCCGGGCCGGAGAGCTGCAGCAGATACATCACCGTGTTGTCCGTGGTGTCCATCGGGTCGTCGTCGCCGAAGCCAAGCACCTTCCACGTGCCGGCGAGGCCGCTGATGGTCACCGGCTGGCCGGCCAGGAAGCCCTGGGCCTTCCAGTCGAACGGGGCGGGGCGGCTGATCCGGTGGGTGGAACCCGCCGGGGCACCAACATCTCCCGCGGACGGAGCCAGCACCACGGTGCCGGTGAGCTTCACAGCGTCGTCCGGCTGGAGGGTGCCCTGGATGTCCAGGTGGTCGTTGCCGGTGCCGAGCATCAGGTTGAAGATCTCGATGGTGGACTTGGCGCCGTTGGTGACGAACTGCCCGGCAGTTCCGTCTCCAATAAATTGGACCGTGCCGTAGCTGATCCCGCCCGGGAACACCTGCGGTTCGCCGAAGGTCTGGCCTTCGGCCCCGCCGTAGCCGGCCCCGAAGTCCAGGTCCTTGGCCATGTTGAAGCCGCGCAGGGAGGTGCTGTTCATGGCCCCGCGGCCGTTCGCCTGTGAGGAGTCGTTGTAGATGTCAAGGATGTCGATCTGCTTGCTTTCCGGCGCCTGGGCGGCGATCGCGAAGAGCGGGCCGTCCTGTTCGCCCGGAAGCTTCAGGCCCAGCTGGAGAGAGCGGTCGGCGCCGGTGACGCCGCCTTCCACGGCGAGCGGTCCGCGCAGCCGGGACACCTGGTGCTGGCTGGCCGGGAAGATCTTCACGCCCTGCCGCTGCAGCGGCTGTTCGTAGGCGACGTCCGCCCGGAGTTCGACGAACTGCTCCTGGAACCAGTTGGCGGCGGTGAAGTCCACGACGGCGGCAATCCGCACCACCGTGAACGCGCCGGCGCCGAAGCCGGCCAGGGAGTCGCCGCTGAGCAGGAAGTTGCGCAGTTCCAGTTTCTCGTCGTGCCCGGCGTTGCTTCCGCGGATCACGGCGATCTTGGCCCGGATGCATGTGCCGGCCTGGCAGATCTGCACCCACTGGCCCTCGCTGAAGCCGTCGGCCAGCCAGCTGCCGCCCGTCGGTCCGACAACCGGCCGGACCAGCCGCCAGGCTCCGCCGACGAATTCGGTGGTGGCCGTGCCGTCCCACGCGCCGGAGCGGGTGATCCGGTTGATGCTGATGGCCGTGCCGCCGGCGCAGCCCGGTGCGGAAGACAGGACCATGGACTTGCCGTTGGCGCTGACGGAAAGGACGGTGAAGACCGCAGTGCCGCAGCTGGAGATCGTGATCCGCTGCCCTGCAGCGAAGCCTTCGTCGAGGAAGCTGCCGAGGTCGCTGCCGTTGGCCCGGCTGACGGTGGCTCCGCTGATGGCCAGCGCGCCCTGGAAGGCACGGGCCGGGATGTCCCCGCCCACCACCGCGTAGTCCGCCGGGGTGATGGCCACGCCGCCCACGGAGACCACGTCCACCAGGCCGTCGGGGATCAGCGCGATCCGGACGGCGCCCGCGGCGCCGCCGGCGGGGGCCCTGGTGAGCCGGATCGTGTAGCCGTCGGTGCCGCCGGGGATGGTGCAGGCGGTGTTGCCGCACTTGACCACCACGGTGTCCGTCCCGGTGGGGAAGCTGACCACATTGGGGGTTTCGTCGTCGTACACCAGCACGTCGGTGCGCTGCAGGCCGCTGCGCAGGTTCGGGAACGGGTAGGCGGCTGCCGCGGCGGGTGCGGTGAGCAGGGTGTCGAGTTCGTAGTTGATGACGGCTGTCAGGGGGTCGCCGGCGTCGCTGTTGTTCCGGGCCTTGACCACGATCCGCAGCGGGGTGTTCCAGTTGCCGGCGGTGAAGCTGACGGAGTAGTAGGTGCCGCCGTGGCCGTCGGAGAAGGCGAGCCAGCGGCCGGCCGGGACCAGGCTGAAGTCGAGCTGGATGAGCCGCTGGCTGTCCGCGTCCATCCAGACCTTCACCCAGATGGTGTGGCCCGCGGCGGGCGCCTTGGCAAGGCTGAGCAGGAGGTCGTCGGTGCGCTGGGTCAGGGCGCTGCCTTCGATGACCACAGTGCGGCCGTCCGCGGCGGTGCCGCCGGGTTCGACCTCGGTGACGTACACGCCGGGGGTGTCGTTGTCGTACACCAGCGCGTTGACCTGGCGGACCGCGGCCCGGTGGAAGCGGGCGTCCTGGCTGATCACGCTGTGCTGCAGGACCACGGTGCGGTCGCCTTCGGCGCGGGGATCGTCCACGGCCCAGACGTAGACCCGCTGCGGCACGTTCCAGTTGCCGGCCGTGAAGGTGAGGGTCACGGCCCGGCCGGCCTCGTCCACCACCACGCCGTTGACCACGAAGTGCCGCTGGAACTCGGAGAACTCGTCGCACTGGGAATCGGTGGTTCCCACGCACAGCCACACGGTGTCGCCCAGGCCGTTGGGTAGCGGGGCCGGGTTGGCGAGGCTGCCGTCGGCTTCCTGCGAAGGCGCGAAGCCGGCGGAGACGGTCACGTACACGTTCGACGTCGGGACCACCGCGAGTTCCACCGTGTAGTAGGCGTAGCTCTTGATGGCGTCCGTGGCGGCGGCTCCTTCGCGGACCCGGGTGCCGCCGGTGCCTTCCCGGATGACCACGATGCCGCGGTCCTGGGTGGCCAGGTTGTAGGGCACGCCATCGGCGGTGAGGCCGTCATAGCCGGGGTCGCCGGGCGAGGTGACGATGTGGTCCACAGCCCCGCTGAGGCCCTCGAGTTCGCGGGTGACGATGTCCGCGGTGACGTCGCCGGTCACGCTGATCATGTCCGAACCGAGGCCGCCGATGATCCGGTACGCCACTCCGTAGGCGGTGGACTGGACGAAGAACTGGTCATCGCCCTCCAGGCCATCCACCTCCACCACTTCGACGGTGGTGTACTTGACGTTCAGGCCGGCCCCGAAGATGCCCTTGTCCGTGATGGCGAAGTCGTCCGCGAACTCGGTGCCCAGCACCACCAGCTTGTCGAAGCCGGTGCCGCCGTCGACGTTGACCGGGGCGTTGACGTTGTACTGGACCTCGTCCTCGCCGCCGCCGGCCCGGATATCCAGCGGCCGGGAGGTGGAGAAGCCCAGGCCGATCACGGGAACCGCTACGCCGTTCGCGTCCAGCGGGATGATGTCGTCTTCCCACATGGTGTTGTCCAGGTCGGCGTTGCTGCCCGGCAGGTGGTTGAAGGTGGTGTGGGCGTCGGCGTTGTTGCAGACACCGTCCCCGTTGCGGTCGTAGCGGGTGTAGCCGGCGTTGATGACGCAGGAACCGAACGCCACGGTGGTGGGGAAGTTTCCGCCGGCGGGGACGAAGGCGACGTCGCTCAGGCCGCAGCCGGCGATGCTGTCCGAGTCCGTGTCGCAGACCGCGGCCACCGCGAAGGCCCGCACGATGAAGATGTCATTGTTGTCGTCGCCGTTGAGCTGGATCTCGGCCTGGTTGGAGTACACGGTGAACTGGTCGTTGCCGGTGCCGCCGGTGGCCAGCAGCGGGGCGTGCGTTCCGGGGCTGAGCCAGCCGCGGGTCGTGGGGACCAGCGCCGGGAAGGTGTCGGCCGGGAGGAGGGCGCCGCCGTCGGGAGCGTTCTGGGCGCCGCGCCGGGTGCCGAAGATCTGTCCGATCTGGAACACGTCGTTGCCGGCGCCGCCGTCCAGGGTGATCGTCGCGGAGGCGTCGTCCACGTAGAAGGCGTCGTTGCCGCCCTCGCCGAAGACCGTGATGCGGCCGTTGAGCGCGGTGTCGTAGTTGATCCGCTGGACCATGGCGCTGGGTTCGTTGCCGGCAATCCGGTCGCGGTAGGCGCCGATGCCGCCGTCCGCGGCGAGGCTGCCGGCCAGCAGGGCGACGAAGGCCGGGTGGTCGGCCGTTTCCGTCGGGCTCAGGCAGTTGCTTGGGACGCCCGTGCCGAGGTCGAAGGGGCTCTCGTTGTCGATGCATTTGAGGGCCCGCAGCAGGAAGATGTCGTCCGTGGCGGCGTTCCTGGTGGTGCCGGGCAGGTAGCCGTTGTAGGCGGCGGCGGTGTTGTTGTAGCCGTGGATGGCGAGTTCGTCCACGCCAGCGTCCGGGGCGCCGGTGTCCAGGACGTTGATGACGTAGTTGCGGACGTTGCCGTGGCTGCCGTTGGTGTAAATGGCGTAGTGGTCGCTTTCGCCCTGCCCGTCCAGGGTGAGGGTGTGCCCGGCGCCGGCGCCTGTCCCGCCGCCTGCCTGAAGGCCGGTGGGGCTGGTGAGCACGTTCATGGACTGCAGGTACCAGACGGTGATCCGGTCCTCGCCGTCCGCGGTGCCGGAGGCCGTGGTGGCGTTGCCGTGGACCGTGGTCTTGGCGCCCAGGAAGATGTAGCCGGGTTCGCCCTGCTGTTCCTTGTTCAGGGCCGGGTTGGAGGTCTGCGCGAGATCGAGTCCGGAGGGGTCGCCGAGTTGGATGATGTCGACGTCGGAGCCGCCCCAGACGTGCACCTGGCGGCCGGACACGGGGTTGGCGGTGCCCGGGGCGCAGCTGCCCATGGGGTCGCCGGTGGAGTCGCCCGGGGTGACGGTGCAGTCGGCGATGATCCGGCCGCGCAGGATCATGCTGCTGCCGTATTCGGGGTCCGGGACGGCCAGGGTGCCGCCGGTGTCCGCATTGCCGAAGTCGCCGCGGATGTCGATTCCGAGCTTCGCCAGGATCTGGCCGTTCTGGTGGAGCGTCACGTCGTCGCCCACGCGCAGCTCCACGCTTCCGGTCTCGGCGAAGATTGTGCCGGCGGGGATGCTGCGCAGGCGGTCGGCGTCGTTGCCCGGGAGGGTGGTGTTGTCCTCGGCGAAGTTGGCGCTGCCGTCGCGGATCAGGAACAGGTCCTCGTCCAGTTCCGCGGTCTCCCGGACGGTGATGCGGATGTTGCCGGTGACGGCGTGGGCCAGGACCAGGCGCAGGTACGCGTCGGTTTCCGTCAGGTAGATGCCGGTGCCGGCTTCCAGGGCGACGTCATCCGCGGCGGCGGCCAGGCCGGAATCGGAGGCCCCGCCGGAGGCACCACCAGAGTTGTTGGTGCAGTTGGTGTTGGTGCAGGCGAACGGCGAGCCGCGGAGCGAATCGATGTCCAGGTCCTTGGCGGCGGTGCCGATGGATCCTCCGTGGGCGTCGATGTCGATTGCCTGACCGAGCACGTCGGCGGCCGCGTCGCCGAGCGCGTCGATGATGGACCCGGCGCGGCTGCGCAGGGACACGTTGCCGGTGCTGAGGCTGTTGTCGCCCGCGGTTTCCACGACGCCGATCCGCAGGTCCCCGGCCACCTGGTCGAGGTAGATGCCCAGGGTCTTGTCGTCGTCGGCCGCGAGGTCGTGGGCGTCGAGGAGGCCCTTGGCCACGGATGGGAAGCCGCCCACGGCGTCCACCTGGATCTCCAGGAAGTTGTCCGGCAGGCCGATGCCGCCGGTGCCGGAGACGCTGCCCGCCTCGCCCAGTCCGTTGTCGCCCGCCGTGAGGGTGATGTTGCGGCCAGTGACGTCGATGCCGTTGTTGACGCCGGAGATGTCCAGGTCGTACGCGTCCACCAGGACGCCGTCGTCGTCGGTGTCCAGCACGCCGTTGTCCAGTTCGGCGTCGAGGATCCGCGCCGGCGAGTCGAGCCGGACGTCGGCGGGGATCGGGTTGGCGCAGAGCGCCGCGGCGCCGGTGCAGAGGCCGGTGGCGTGGATGTGGCCCACCCGCAGATCGCCCTTGCCGCTTTGCTCGATGACCCAGATGTTGCCGTTGTTCAGGACGTCGGTCTTGCCGGATCCGTCGGTGACGCCGTGCGTGGCGCCGGTGTCGTCGTCGCTCCACTGGGCGTCGACGTCGGTGAAGGCCTTGATGGTCATGGCGGTGGCCGCGGACGGGTGGAAGATGGCGATGTTGTGCCCGGCGCGGATGTCGCTGAAGGTGTAGTTGGCGTTGATTGGCGTCAGGTCGGTCCCAAAGGCGACCGCGACGACGGCGCCGCCGACCACCACGGGAATGTCCGTGGCGCCGGTGCAAGACGCGCCGTCGGGCCGGAAGTAGCAGGTGGTGGGGACCGTTTCGAGGACGCTGCCCGAGCCGTACGGTGCCGGCTTGTTGTCCGGGGTGTAGATGTCCACGTTGATGTCGCCGATGCCGGGACCGTTGATGCCCTCGGCGCTGTCGCGCAGGATCACGACGGCGTCGTGCCCGGCCTTGATGGGGCCGATGACCGGGTTGATGGCGGCCGGGTTGGCGGTGAGGGAATCGCGCCGGAGGACGGTCAGGTCCAGGTAGAGGTCCTGGCCTGCTTCGGCGTCCAGCCCGACGGGCTTGAGCACTGCGGGGACGCCGGGTTCGCCGGTGTGGAAGATCTGGAGGAGGACCAGGATCAGCGGGTTCGGGACGGTACCGAGGGAGCCGGACTCCGAGTCCAGGGTGATGGTGTTGCTGTAGAACGTCTCCGTGCCGGCGTCGCTGCCGCGGAGGATGGAGCCGCGCTGGTTGCTGAGGCGGGTGCTGCCGATGAGGTTGCGGATGTCGCCGTCGATCGTGAGGTCGAAGCCGGTGGCTGCCGTCGGCCGGAGGCTTTCGATCACTACGCCGGTGGCCGGGAAGATATGGTGCACGTGCCAGAACCATTGCGTGGCAGGGGGTGCGTGCGGGCCGTTGTCCACGGAGACGCTGATGACGGCTTCGGGCGTGCTGCTCAGCTGCGAGTTGACCGTGTTGATGGAGACGCTCTGCGGGTCCGTGGTGCCCTTGAGGACAATGTTCTTGTCCGAGCTGTTGCGGATCAGCACCGAGTTCCAGGTTTCCTGCATGTAGAAGAGACCCAGGCTGCCGTGGATGAGGCCGTTGCAGTCGGCGTCGCATTCGCCGCCGGCGTTGTTGGCTTCGAAGAGGGCCGCCGGCAGTTCGTCGTAGATGATCGGGTCGATCCAGATGGTGGGGCCGGAGACGGTGTCGCCGATGCCCAGGGCCGGTCCGAACTGACTGGAGCGGACCGTCACGTTGTAGGTCTTGGCGATGATCTTGCCGCTGGCGTCCACGATCAGCACCGGGTTGGGTTCGCCCAGCAGGTACACCGTGGATTCCCACAGGATGTCCCGCTTCGGCTGGTAGTTGATGTTGCCGTCGGCGCTGCCGAAGTCGAAGAGCCCGCCGGAACGGTGCGCGTGGTAGTACAGGCGGTCGACGTACTGCAGGGCCGCCACGTGCAGTTCGGCCGTGCGGATCACGGATTCGTCGAGGCCCTGGACCGCCGAGCTGCCGGTGAAGGAAACGTAAGCACGCGCGTCTGTGTCGCCGCCGCCGCAGCCGCAGTTGGCGTTCGCGTCGGCCTGCAGGTTCAGGTGCTCGTGGGCAGCGCGGATGAAGACGGATTCGCCTTCGATGTAGGAGCCGGTGTCCAGCTTCGTGAGGACGCTGTCCGTCACGCTGACGTAGGCTCCGGCGTCGGAGTCCGCACCGAGGGCGTAGGCGTCGGCGTCGGAGCGTGCGACGCCCCTGGCTTCAAGTGCGCGGCCGTCGATGCTGCCGTCGGTGAAGTCGATGGCGAAGGCCGTGCCGACGCCGGCGGAGACCTGGACCTGGGCGCCGCGCAGCTTCGCGGTTCCGCCGAGGCTTGTGGCCACCTCTGCGGTGTAGTCGTGGCCGATCTGCACGCCCTGGCCGTCGTCGTCGTTGGCGTCCGAGTTGGTGCCCAGGCCCCCGGAGCCGGACGAGGCCCGCGCGTTGGCGGTGAACCCGGCGGCGGCGTCGATCAGCAGGGAGCGGTTGGCGTAGAGGGTGCCCGCCACCTCGGTCTTCACGGAGTAGCCGAGTTCAAGGTCGACGTCGGTATCCGCTCCCGCGATCAGCCCGCCGGTGCGGTTGACCGCTTCGCCGTTGGCGGTGGTGATGCCGGTGGCCGTGACCTGCAGGTCCGTGGAGGCGAAGATGTTGGCCGTGCTGCCGATTGTGACCAGGACCGTGTTGGTGGCATCGGCGAAGGCGTTGGAGGCGCCGAAGCCGAGGAATCCGCCGCCCTTGCCCACGGAGCTCACGGCGAGGTTGATGTAGGAGGTGCCGTCGATCAGCACCGCGTTGCCGCGCAGCGTACCGGCCTGGACGTCCACCGTGAGGGAAGGCTTGGAGGTGGCCTCGGAGTAGACGTCGCTGAAACGGAAGAGCCCGCCGCCGATGCCCGTGGACGTTGCGCTGGCCACCCCGTTCGTGGAGCCGGCGGGGTCGGCCAGGAGTGCGCCGGGGCCGCCGACGCCGATCATCACGTGCGGGGTGCCGGCCAGGGCGCCCGCGCCGAGGTCGATGTAGAGCTGCTGGGTGCCGGTCCCGCCGCTGACGGCGGCGATGCCTTCGTTAACCAGCCGGTGGGTGCCCTGCTTGCTGGTGTCCAGGCCCGTCATCAGGGTTCCGGCAGCATTGCGCAGCTGGAAGTCGGTGCCGTTGACGACGTCGATGAAGTACATGTTCCCTTCGACGAGCCCGATCGATTCGTACCCGACCCGGCGCAGCGAGTGGTTGGCGCGCAGCCCTGCCGGGCTGGTGTTCGGCACCAGGGCGATGACCTGCATGACCTCGGTGCAGGGGTGGAGGTCGACGCCGGCGCCCGGGTCGGCGTCGTACTGTCCGATTCCGGCGTGGCAGGCAGAGTCCGCGAGCCGGACCATGTGGTTGCCGGCGGCGAACATGCTGCCGATCCCGTCGAGGTCCTCGAGCACGATCCAGACGTGCTGGCCGTTGAACAGGCCGCCGATGGCCGGGCCGTCCGTCACGGTGTAGACGTACTCGGCGTTGTCGATGGCGCCGTGGGACGGGGCGTAGATGGTGTTCCAGGAGCTGTCGTGGTCGATCCCGTTGTTGTCGTTGTCCTGGAGCTGCCCGCCGCCGTCGGTGTTGACGTCCACCAGGCTGGACTTGAAGTCGATGGTGGCCGGTGCGTGGTAGACCACGGCGCGGCCGTCCAGGCCGGTGGTGTCCGCCACCTGGAAGGTTGAACCGTCCGGCATGGCCGTACTCGGGTTGAAGGTCACCACGTTGCTGCCAGCGGCACCGAGCGGGGTGGAGGAGAGCCGGATGTCGAACTCGTCCACGGCGAAGACGTAGTAGGAGCTGCCGCAGGCGAGCCCGGACACCGGGAGCGTGCCGAGGGCGCCGCCGCCGTTGCAGTTGTAGACCACCCGGTCCCCGGTGCGGAAGTTGTGGCCGCCGGCGAAGTGCAGGGTACCGGTCTGGGCATTCACGACGCCGGCGGCGTTGAACTCGACGCCGAGGCGGAGGGTGTTGTTGTCCACCTTGATGACCCCGTAAGTGCGTCCGTCGCCGAGGCCCGGGATCGCGTTGGGGTTCGGGACGGTGCCTTCGGCAACGCCCGGTACCGAGGAAGCGGGGGCGCTGTAGGTGACGGTGGTGCCGGTGCCGATGCCATGCGGCAGGGTGAAGCAGATGGTGTCCGCGCCGTTGCAGTTGATGCCTGCGACGGTGCCGTCGGACAGCGGTGCCTGGGCCGCTCCGTGCAGCGCCGTGATGGATAGCAGCCCGCCTGCCTGGACGAAGCCGCCGGTGACGATCGCGGAGACCTTGGGGCTGGCGAAGGACTTGGCGGTGAACCCGGCCTGGATGTCGATCAGCCCGCCGGAGGCCGCGTAGGCGTAGGAGTCGGCGTCGGTGACGGACTGGGCCAGGACTGTGACGCCCTGGGTGGCGGTGACCTTGCCGCCGCCCAGCTGGGCGCGGACTTCCGGTTCGGTGCGGGCCTCGGCGGAGGAAGCCGAGACGGCCACGAGGCCGATGGCCAAGCTGTCGACGCTGGCGTTGGTGGCGTCGTCGCCGATCGCCTTGACCTCGATGCTCAGCGCTCCGGCGTCGCCCACGGTGCCGACCGCGGGATCGACATGGGTGGTGCCGACATCGCCGTTGAGCTCGGCCTTGGTGATGGCCCTGTCCGTGGCGCTCGGGAACATGACGCCGATGCTGACGGCGCCGATGCCCTTGCCGCCGGCCACCGCCGTGGCCCGGTTGACCGCGTGGGCGTAGACGAGGAGCTGCTGGGTCAGGCCGCTGATTTTCGCGGCGCCGCCGATGATCGCGTAAGTGACGGTGGCGTTGGTGATGTCTGCCGGCGCCGCGGCCCCGGTGACTCCCACGATGCCGGTGGCCAGGACTTTCGCGGTGGAATTGGCCGTGTTGGTTGCATCCGCCTCGACGGTCATGTTGCGTCCCGCGGTGGCCGCGCCGTCCCATTGTGCTCCGGTGGGTGCCGAGATGTCCGCGACGGGGGCGCTGACTGCCACGCCGCCCAGCAGGCCGCCCGTGATGACGTTCGAGTAGGCGGTGGCGGTGTTGACGCTGGTGGCCTTGATGGTGATGTCGGCACCGGCGGCGGCGATGCTGCCCGCCCCGGTGGCGAGGGTTCCGGCGTCGACCTTTGAATCCGCCGCACCGATCGCCAGGCTCACGAGCGCGACGGCGGCCGTCTTGACCCGTGCCTCGCTGCTGTTGTGCGCGTCGGCCAGGACGTCCAGCTTGCCGGCCGCAGTAATGGCGCCGTCCAGGGTGGCGCGGACCTCGTTGGAAACGCGGGCCACGGCCACCATGGCCTTGAGGTCGATGAGCCCGCCGCTGGTGGAGTCCACGATGCCCTTGGCGAGGTTGCCGTCGCCCTGGGTCCGGGCCTTGATGGTGATGGTGCCGCCCGAGCCTGAACTGCCAGTGCCGAGGCTGGCGGTGCCGTCCACGATCGCACGGATCCAGGCGTCGGACGTGATTCGCGAGCTGGCCCAGGCGCCGCTCAGGCCGATGAGCGAGCCCGAGACCAGGACGGTTTCGGTGTCAGCCTTGTTGGCGGCCGTGGCCGTGACGTCGATCGAGGAGGCGCCGGTGACGGTGCCGGTGGTCTTGGCCAGGGTGTGTCCGGACAGTTCCGCGAAGGAGACCGTGATGCCGATGGAGACGCCGGCGATCGAGACGCCCGGGGAGCGGACAGTCGCGGTGTTGGTGGCGGTGGCCGTGGATTCGACGGCGCCGCTGGTGGCGGCGCTGCCGCCCACGATGGACTCCAGGTGCCGGGCGGATTCGGCGCGCACCACGGTGAGGCCGATCGCGAGGCCGCCCACGGTGACGTTGAGCGTGGTGGCCTGGACCGTGCGTGTTCCGGTGGCGGTGGCGGCCACCCCGCCGGAGCCCACGGTGCCGCTCGGGGAGGCGGAGGCCTTGGCCGTGCCCGCCAAACTGACAAGGGTGACGACGCCGCCGATGGCCCCGGCACCGCCGGCGACGCTGACGCCCAGTCCATAGACGTTGAGGTTGTCCACTGTGTTGGCCTTGAAGCTGGCCACGGTGCCGGTGGCGCCGACGGCGACCGTTCCGGTTTCAGCGGTGTTGTCGCCCGAGACGTTGACGACGGACACCGAAACTCCTGCGCCGACGGCTCCGATGGCCAGGCCGATCGAGTAGTTCTCAAGCCGGCGCTCGGCGGTGGATCCGACAGCGACTCCACCGCCGGCCTGCAGGATCTGCGCGCCGCCGTCGATGTGTGCCCGCTGGGTGCCGCGGTCGTTGATGACCACAACCTGGCCGGCGATCCCGACGGCGCCCACGGCGCCGGAGAAGCCGAAGCCCACCGAGTCCTCGTCCATGGCGGCCTGGACGGACACCTCGCCGGCGCCGCCGGAGCCGGCGGTGATCTGCGCGGTGGAGCCGATGCCGGCGTCGGTGTTGCTCTTGATGTTCAGGACGAGGACGGAGATGCCGACGCCGACTGCTCCAACCGCGCCGGCACCTGCGACGCCGAGGATCAGCAGCCCGTCCTTCGCCCAGGCGCGTACGTGGCCGCCGGCGAGGACGATGGCGTTGATGGTCGCGGTGGTGCCGCCCGTGGGGACGGTGCCAAGTGCGTCGTTGCCGGGGTTGCTGGCCGGGGCCGCCGCGGAGATGCGGCCCGAGGCCACACCCAGCTGATCGGCGAGGCGCTGGTTCGTCCTGCTCTCCGAGCCCGAGACCAGCCGCCACTTGGCACCGGCGGTTCCCGGAGCCAGGGCCACGCCGTTGGCGATGTCCTCGGTGGCCGACCAGGTCTGGCCGTTGTAGCTGGCGAGGGCTCCTTCGTCCCAGGCCTGGGCGCTGGTCCACGCGGTGGCCGCGCCGGCCGTGGTGCCGGTGAGGGTGTTGTCCTTGTAGCCACCGCTGCCGCCCTGTGCCGCCGAGCCGCCCTGCTGGACGCTGTTGAGGGAACCGCCTTCGTTCCAGTTGCCGGCGTCCAGGCCCGGCCGGGTGGCGCTGTGCACGCCGTCGGCCGTGGCGGTGTAGTACTTGCCGTCCACAGTGTCGCGGACCTCGTCGCCCTTGTTGTAGTACTCCGCCGCGGACCAGTCGCCGCGGCCGAAGGCGCTGGATTCGCCCAGCCACTTGGCGGGGTTGTTCCTGGGCGAAGCGCCGCCCAGCACGCCGTCTTCCTTGGCGGAGTAGCGCTTGCCGTCGGCGGTGTCGGTCACGACGTCGCCGCGCCGGTAGCTGGTGCCGCCGTTCCAGTTGCCGCGGTAGTCGCCGCCGGCCGCCGCGTGGTAGCCGCCGGTGGCCGTGGTGCCCACGGTCCAGACCGACACGGCCGCCGCGACGCCCACGAATCCGCCGGAGACACTGACGGCGAAGGTGCTGACGTCCTTGGCGGAGACTGCGTAGACCTGTACGTTTCCGGCCGCGTGGATGGTGGCGCCGGTGCCCAGAATGGCCTGAACCGAGTTGTTGGCCACGCCGACATCCACGCCGCCGGAAACACCTACAAAACCGCCCGCGATGCCGCCGGCGATCGTCAGCGACTTGAACCTGTCCGTCGCTGAAACGTTGACGCCCTGGGAGCCGCCCGCTCCGGGCAGGCCGTTGACCGTGCTGTTGCCCCCGATGAAGGCCTTCACCAGCACGGTCAGCAGGGTCACGGACACGCCGCCGGCCACGCCCACGAACCCGCCGCCCACCGCGGCGACCAGCCCGAAAATGTCCTCCACCGAGTCGGCCCGGACGATCACGCCCGAGAAAGACTGGCGGCCGAAGTCCGCGGCCGTCCCGGAACCGCTGAGCCCGGCGCCGTTGGACACTCCGCCGATCGCGCCGCCAAGGGCCAGCGCGTCCACCACGCCCCCGGCGCCCAGGTACGCCTGCACCTTCTTGTCCAGGACGGCGACGCCGACTGCGGCACCGACGCCCACGTAGCCGCCGGCCGCGGCGATGGTGAGCAGGAGCAGCCGGGTGTCGTCCTTCGCGGACACCAGCACGTTGTTGTCGGCCTTCAGCGTGGCCCCGGTGCCGAGGCATTCGAAGACGAGGGTGCCCGTGGGGGTGCCGGTGCAGGCGAAGGTGTTCAGCTTCAGGACGGTCACGGCGACCGTGCCTGCCACGCCGACCGTTCCGCCGCCGGCCCCGGCGGCCACGGAGACCACGGCGTCCTTGGCGTTGGCGGTGACGGCGATGTTGTTGCGGGCGTTCACGGTGCTGCCGGTGCCGACATATGCGTAGCTGTCGATGTTGACCACGCGGACGTCCACGGGGACGGCCACGCCGGCGCTGCCGCCGATGCCCACGGCGGCAGCGATGCCCAGCTGGTAGTACTGGTTGGCCGCGGAGACCTGGACGGACTGCCCGGCGTTGGCGCCGGCAACGTTGGAGGCGCACGTGGCGCCGCAGTTGATGCGGGCGTTGGAGCCGATGTGCGCCGAGGTGTGGATGGTGTTGACCGCGACTGCGCCGGCGAGGGAGACGCCCGCCGTGCCGCCGATGCCCACTGCCACACCGAAGGCGCCGATGTTGTCCGAGTTGTTGGCGGTGACCGCCACGCCGCGGAAGTCGGGGGTGCTGCCGGCCTGGATGACGCGCGGTCCCATGGCGCTGGCGTCGCCGCCGGGGGCCGTACCGGACTTGGTGATGCTGTGTGCCTTGCCCGTCGTGCCGCTGAGGGACAGGACCACCGGGGTGCCGCCGTCGGTGCTCTTCTTGTTCAGCAGCTGGAAGGTGTTCCCGCCCAGGCTCTTGTAGAAGTATGTGCCGCCGTCCACCAGCCCGCCGATCACGGCGCCGCCACCGGAGCTGTAGACCACGGCGTCGTCGTTGGCGGCGCCCACGGAGTACGGGGTGGTGATCTGGTTGCCGGACACCGCCGTCTGCGGGTTGAAGCGGAGGGTGTTGTCTTCCTGGACGTTGGCCTCGTCTGTGGCGAAGAAGCGCTGGTTTTCGGTGCTGCCCGCGCTCTGCAGGTCCACGGCCGCGCCGCCCGGCGTGGCGGAGACCTGGAAGGTGTTGGTGGTGGCGTTGACGACGTAGTAGGTGCCGCGGTGGGTCAGCCCGGTGATTCCGCAGCCGGCGGTGTCGCAGCCGCGGTCGTACTGGACCTGCTGGCCGTTCTGGAAGCCGTGGTTGGCCACGGTGATGGTGTCGCTGCCGGTGTTGACGTCCGCCGGTGCGAAGCGCATGTCCTTGGTGGTCACGCTGTAGCTCCCGGTGGCCACGGTGACCGTGCCGGCGCCCTTGGCGGAGACCCGGGCGAAGTTGCCGATCCAGGCGTGGGTTTCCTTGGTGGTGACCGGCACCGACACTGCCGCGCCGACGCCGGCGCTGCCGCCCACCGCGATGTTGCCGCCGATCACGTTCAGGGTGAGGGATTCGTCGGCGTTGACCCGGACGCTGCCGTCCACTGCGACGACCGCGGCATCGGAGGCGGAGGTGCCGTCGGCGATGAAGGCCTTGGTGGTGATGGACAGCACGGACACCGCGGCGTTGACGTTGACGGCGGCGGAACCGGCGAAGCTGCCGCCGACGGAGATGGAGGTGATCTTCTCGGCGGACTGGGCGTCCACGGTGAGGTTGCCGCTGCCGGTGACGGAGGTGTCTTTGGCGATCCAGGCCTGGGTGTCCTTGGTGATGACCTCGACGTCGACGCCG
This sequence comes from Curtobacterium sp. LFS079, assembly GCF_047977865.1. Lineage (NCBI taxonomy): Bacteria > Bacillati > Actinomycetota > Actinomycetes > Micrococcales > Microbacteriaceae > Curtobacterium > Curtobacterium sp. LFS079. The sequence goes on along the minus strand of NZ_JBFPFO010000003.1, from coordinate 54,140 downwards.
GCGCCCACACCCGCCGAGCCGCCCACGGTGAGGACGCCCGCGAGCGCGAGGACCGTCGTCGTGTCCTTGGCCAGGACCGTGGTGTGCGTTCCGGCCGAGGAGGCCCCGGCGTCGAGGTGTGCCTTGGTGGTGTCGCTGCTGACGTTGACCACCACGGAGCCGGCCACGCCGGCGGAGTTGCCGCCCGCACCGCCGACGGCAAGGAATTTGAAGTCGCCGGACTGGATGGCGCTCACCGTGAGGCCGGTACCGCCGGCTTCGATGTCCGCGCCGGCTCCGACGTACGCTTCCACGACGCTGCTTCGGACGATCACGACGGCGGAGGCACCGACGCCGGCCGAGCCGCCGCCGATTGCCAGGTTGCCGGCGGAGAACGGTCCGCTGGCGGTCCGGCTGGCCAGGACCTTGACGGTCCCGAGGCCGTGGACCTGGGCGCCGCCTTCGATGGAGGCGACGACGGCGGGGTTGGACGCGCCCTGGTTGAATACGAATACGAGCACGGCGCCCGTGACGGCCGCGCTGCTTCCGCTCACGCCGCCTGCCACGGAGAGTTCGAACCAGTCCTCGCCGCCCTTCGCCTCGACCGTGACGCTGCCGCCGGCCCGGACAAGCGAGTCGGCACCGATCCTGGCCCGGACGTTGGAGTTGATGACGTCCACGATCACGGTCAGGCCCACGGCCGCCGAGCTGGCGCTGAAGGACAGCGCCCCGGCGACGTTCACGATCTGCAGGCTGTCCTCGGCAGTGACGGACACCGACTGGCCTGCCCCGCCCACGACGCCTTCCTGGTTCACCCTGGCGCCGTTGCCGAGGTAAGCCTGGGTGTCGAAGGACATGATGTCGATGATGAAGGAGCCGCTCACGGCGGCGCCGCTGTTGCTGGCGCCGGCGCCCACCGCGACGTTGGTGACGGAGGGCAGGGTGATCTTGCCCTGCAGCGGGGTTTCCGGTTCCAGCGGCACCAGGGTGGCCTTCGCTGCGACAGTCAGGGGACCGGAAGCATCCACGGAGGTGACCTGGCCGGCGGCGGTGCCGGAGTCGATGAATGCCTTGGTGGTCACCTCCAGGTAGTTGACCGCGACGGCGCCGCCCACTGCCGTGCCGCTGCCCGTGGAGAAGCCTCCGGAGAGCGCGATGAGCTGCAGGCCCATCGGCTCGGTGGCCCGGACAGCCACGCCTCCCCCCGCGGAGTCCAGCTGCGCGCCCTTGCCGACGGACGCCGTCGTGGTGATGAGGAGAATCTGAACGCCCGCGGAAGCGGCCACGCCGGCGCTGTTCTTTCCGCCGCCGGCGGCGATTCCCCAGACAATGAAGTCGTTGCGCTCACCGGCGGGAGTGACCGCTTCCACGGTGATCCCGGTGCTTCCGCTGATCACCGCGCCCGCGCCGATGGTGGCGGTGCTTGTGAGGTCCTGGACGTTCAGGCCGATCGCGGCGCCCACCCCGGTGTCGTTCTGCAGGTCGATGGCCGAGCCCATGGCGCGGGCGTTGGCGTCCACATGGCTGAGGGCGCGGACCGTGACGGCGCCGGCCGTGGCGGTGACGGTGCGGTTGGCGGTGATCCGCGCGGTGTTGACCATCACCACCCAGTTGACGGCGATGGCGCCGGCCACCCCGGTTCCGCCGCCGCCGCTGCCGGACTCGCTGCTGGCCTTGCCGTTGGCGCCGGTGGCGCCGTTGCTGCCGTTGGTGCCGCCGCTGGAGCTGGGCAGCGTTCCGGTGCCCTGGTCCTTCGTGTTCGGGTTGTCGCCGTTTACCTGGCCGTTGGCGTTCTGGTCGCCGCTCTTGGGGTCGCTTTCGCTGCTGCCCTTGGCGCTGGCCACGGCCTTGGCTTCGCTCTTGATTTCGCTGGAGGCCACCACGTCCACGGAGGTGCCCGTGACGTTCCGGGCGATTTCCGCCGTCGTCTGCCAGCCGACCGCCACGTTGATGGAGATGTCGATCCCGACGGCGGTGTCCTTGCCGGCCGCTTCGGCGTTGCCTTCGGTGTGGATCCGGTTGAGGTGGGTGGCGGTGACCTTCACGGCGCCGCTGCTGCCGAGGGCGGAGCCGGTGCCGAGGCGGGCGGTCACGTGGTCGTCCTTGCTGATGAGCAGGGCCACCACCGGGGTGACCGCGGTTCCGCCGGCCGTGCCCCCCTCTGCCGTGGTGACGATGTCGCGGAAGCCGAAGGCGTCCACGGTCACGGACGATCCGCCGCTGAGGCCCCCGCTGCCAAGAACCGCGCCGTTTTCGGCTTCCGCCCGGACGGTGGAGGGCACCAGGACCTGCAGGGCAACGGAGGCGCCGACGCCGGTGGCGCTGCCAACCTCGGCCTTGCCGCTCGCCTTGGCATAGTCGTATTCGTTGCTGAGCGCGGAAATCACGACGGCGGAGCCGCCGAGCGTCGCCGAGGCACCGGCCTGCAGCACTGCTTCGGTGGTGTTGGTGACGATGTTCAGTGCCAGGGCGCCGGCGACTCCGACGCTCGAGGCCTTGCTGGCGCCGGCGCGGGCCGTGGCGGAGACCTCGTGCTCCCAGAGCCGGAAGAGCTGGTCCGTGGCGGGGCTGGCCGGGAAGTGGTCGCCGTCGCTCAGGGTCACGGACTGGGCCACCCACTGCTGGGAGCCGTTGCGCTTGTAGAAGCCGGGAGCGTTGCTGCCGTCCTGGGCGGTGAGCTGGAACCAGTCGTTCTCTTCGATGTCGTTCTTGGGCAGTTCTTCCTTCTGCCCGTAAGTGTCTGCCGTGACGAAGTCCCACTCGGTGCCGTCGAACTTGTAGACGCTGTTTCGCGGGTGGCCGTCGTGGGCGGTGCTGAGCAGGAAGTAGTCGCCGCTGGACGGTGAACCGGGGAACTCCGCACCGCTGGTGATGGTGACGTCCTGATCCATGGTCCAGTCGCTGCCGCTGAACTTGTAGATGCCGTCGTTGCCGCCGGTGCCGCCGTTGGTCTTGACGTAGGCGAGGTCATCCTTGGACGGGCCGGGAAGTTCGGCGCCGCTCTCCACGGTCTTCCATTCGCTGCCGGTCCAGCGCCGCACCACGTCGTTGGTGTCGCCGCCGGTCAGAGCCGCGGTGAGGACCAGGCCGGTGCCGGTGATGGTCGCGGTGCCCGTGACGGCCCGGTTGACGATATCCACCTTGTTCACGGCCACGCCGGCGCCGATGCCCACGCTGGCGTCCGCGGCGCTGTCGCCCTTGGCGTTCGCCAGGGCATCGGTGTTGGCCAGGCTCTTGAGGGTGACGATCCCGCCGGAGCTGATGGTCACGCCGTTGGCGAACCAGGCCCGGGAGCTGGTCTCCACAACGTTGATGGCGATCGCGCCGGCGATCGAGACCGAGCTTCCGCCGTCTTCGTTGCTGGCGGCCTTCGGGGTGGAGCTTGTGCCGGAGGTCTTGCCGGTTTCGGCGGACTGGGTGTTCTTGGCCTGGCCGAGGTTGTCGTCGGCCTTCTTGTTGACGTCCTTGCCGCCGCCGCTGCTGCCTTCACTGGGCGAGGCGCCCTTCGCGGAGGCTTCGGCCGTGCTGCTGGTTTCGGAGGTCCCGGTGGCCTTGAAGCCGACGGCGCCGCCGGCCGTGATGCTGCGGGCACTGCCTGAATCGACGTCGTTGTCGATGATGGCCAGTGCGAGGGAGACGCCGATGCCGGCGGTGCTGCCCACCTTGGTGTCGCCCTTGGCGGTGGTGGTGGCCTTGACGGTCTGCGTGGCCTGGGCGTCCACGGCGCCGCTGGCGGTGAGGGCCGTGGCGCTGGCGCCGAGCGAGGCGCTGCTGAGAATGTTGGCGATGGTGATCGCGATTGCCGGGGTGATGCTGACTGTTCCGCCCGCTGATCCGCTTTCGGCTGTGGTGGTCAGGGTGTGCGCGGTGGTTCCTGCGATGGTGACGTTTCCGGCTCCCGTGAGCGGGGGTCCGCGCGTCGGGTCGCCCACCTGGTCTATTCCGGCGTACACCGTGTCGTTGATCAGGTTCAGCGCGAAGGCCGCGCCGATGCCCACGGTGCCGCTGCCGGACTGGCTGGCCTTGGCCTTGGCGTTCGAGGTGGAGCTTGAGCCGGCGCCCATGGCCACGGCTCCACCGCCCGTGATGGCCACGCCGGGTGCCGCCGGGGCCTGCGGTGCAGGGGTCGGGTCGGCGTGGATGGCGGCGAAGGTGTCCTGGTCGATGATGTTCAGTGCGAAGGCGCCCGCGATGCCCAGGTTGCCGCTGCTGCCCGAGGCCCCGGCCTTGGCGTCCGCCTCGAAGGCGTGCACCGTGTCCGTCCCGCCGGCCAACGACCGCATGCCGGCCGTGAGGTTCAGCCCGCCTGCCGTGACCGCGGTCCCGACGCCAATGCTCGCCTCGTTCCGCAGGATCACCTTGTTGATGGCCAGGCCGGCGCCGATGGTCACCGAGCTGCCGTTGCTGGCCGAGCCGTCGGCGACGGCCTTGGCGTCGGTGTTGTTGAGTGCCTTGAACGTGACGGCCCCGGCGGCGATGACCACGATGGCCGGCTGGCCGGCCGCCGCAACGGCGAGCGCCGTCGTCGTCGATGTCACCAGGTTCAGCGCGATCGCGGCGGCTACCGTCACGGTGGTCCCGTCCTCGTTCTTGGCGGCCGGGGTGCTGGTTCCGTTCGAGTTGGTGGAGGTGGACTTGGAATCGGCGAAGCCGAGCTGCGCGTCGGACTTTTGCTTGCTGTCCTTGTTGGAGGAGTCCTTGCCGCCCGCGCTCTGGCCGCCCTCGGCGCCGGCCGCGCTGGCCGTTGCCGTGGTGACCGTGGTGGAGGTGCCGTCCGCTTCCATGCTGATCAGGCCGCCGGAGGTGGTGTTCCGGTAGAGCGAGGAGTCCACCAGGTGCTCTGCGGAGGTGAGGGCGAAGGAGATCGCGGCGCCGAGGGTTGCGCCGGCGCCCGCAGTGGTGGCGCCGAGGGCCTTGGTCTCCACGGTGGCGGTCTGGTCGGCCTTGCCGGTGATGTTGCCGGTGGTGGTGAGGGCGCTGCCCCGGCGGACGGATGCGCTGGTGGAGACGTTCGAGATGGTGATGCCGACGACGCCGGTGAGGACTGCCGCGCTGCCGCCGGCCGCGCCGCCACTCGCCTCGGTGGTGGTGGCGTCCGTGGTGGTGGCGTTCATCGCCAGCTTCTTCGCGGCGGTGAGGATGCCGTTGACGGCCAGCCCGGCCTCCACCACGTTGTTGATGATGTTGATGGCCACGGAGGCTCCGATGCCTACCGAGCCGCCGCCGTCCTGCTTCGCCTTGGCCGTGGCCTTGTTTTCGTGGCTTGCCTTAGCCGTCTGGGTGAGGTCGGAGCCGTTGAGGTTGGCGCCGGCGCCACGGACGTTGGCCAGGGTGGTGGCGGTGATGATGTTCAGCGCCAGCGATCCGGCCACTCCCACCGTGGCGTCCCCGCCGGCGCCGGAGGTGGCGTCCGTTGAGAAGGTGTTCTTGCCGGTGGCGGGGCCGAAGGCTTCGAGCACCACGCCGCCCGCGTTCAGGATGGCGCCGCCGGCGAGGTAGGCCTCGGTCAGCAGGGTGACCACGTTGATGCCGACCGCGACGCCGACCCCCAGCCCGCCGCCGGAGGTGGTGCTGCCGTCCGCCGCGGCCGTGGCGTCGTTGCTGGACCCGGCGTGGATCCGCTGCATCCCGGTGGTGTTGACCTTGGAGCCCGAGATGTAGGCGCCGGTGCTGCTGTGGAGGACGTTGACGGAGAGGGCGCCGGCGATGCCGATGTTGCCGTCTGCGGTGTTGGCTTGGCCGTTGCCGCGGTCCGCCGAGTTGGGGTCCTTGTCGTTCTGCGTGGAGCCTTCGACGCCGGCCTTGGTCGTCGAGGTGTTGGCGCCCTCCGAGTCGGCGGTGATGTCCAGCTTGGCGGCCGTCGTCGGGGTGGCGCTGGTGGAGTCGATGAACGCGGTGGTGGTCTGGTCCAGGTTCGCGATGGCGATGCCGGCACCGGAGTTGGCACCGCTGGCGTCGCCGGTGGCGGTGAGCGTCGCGTGGTTGACGGCGGCGATGGCGAGGTCCCCGATCACCTCGAGGTGCGCGGTGCCGGTCACCTTGGTGATGGTCTTGGCCGTCACGGTGAGGATGGCGACGGCGGCGTCGAAGGTGCTGGTACCGGAGGAGTCGGCGTCGCCTTCGTCCTTGCCGGCCGAACCGGGGGTGGCGCCGGCGTCGACGGTGGACGTGGAGGTCAGCGTGACGTTGGAGCCGGCGGTGACCACGGCGCTTCCGCCCACGGTCACTCCGGCGTCGGAGGAGATGATGGCGAGGTCGCCGTAGTCCTTGTTCAGCGTCACCGGGCCCACTGTGGAGGTGGCCGACATGACCACGGCCCCGGCCGCTGCGAGGTGGGCGTTGCCCGTGACGTTGACCGCGGCGTTGGAATCGACGTTGATGGCGTAGGCGGCGAAATGGCTCGCGTCGGGGACGATGCTGGATGCGGCGGTGAGGTTGAGGTTGTTGGCGCTGATGTTGCCGCCGTTGATGTTGACCGCGACGTCGGTGCAGTGCGTAGCCAGGGCCACGAGGCAGCCGAGGACGGGTCCGCCGGTCACCGAGTCCGCCGCCTCGAGGGTGACGTCGCCCGTGGTGGTGATGTCGGCGTCGTCGGCCACCTCGATGAGTTCCATCTGGACCAGCAGCCAGGCGGCCATCAGGGCGATGGTGCCGGAGATGGTGATCTTGTCCTTGCCGGTCCCGCCCTTGATGGTCAGGGAGGTGGTGGGGGCGGCGAATGCCACGGTCTCGAAGGTGGCGCCGCTCAGTTCCAGCAGGCCGCCGCCGTTGAGGGTGAGGGTGGCGTCGTCGTCGCCGCCGGTCAGTTCGTAGACCGCATTGGCGGCGTCGCCCGAGGCGATCGGCTCGATGTTCAGGTATTTGATCACCGTGGCGTCCAGCCACAGGGTGCCCGAGTGGGGGTCGGCGGCGACGGAGCGGCTGCTCGCTGTGGTGCCCGCCGTGACCAGGGTGTCGAAGCCGGCGGCGCCGTCGAACGTCACCGTGATGGCCGGGTTGTTCGTTCCGCGGTCGACGGTGAAGGTGTCGTTGCCCGCGGTGCCGGTGACGCTGATGGAGTCGATCCCGGCCAGGCTGCGGGTCTCGCCCGCGAAGCTTGCGGTGCCGTCCGCGTTGAAGGCCAGGGCGGCCGAGGTGCCGGTCATGGCCAGGACCCAGGTGGAGGGTGCGGGCGCTGCGGGGGCCGCGGGTGCCGGCGCAGCCTCGGCGGGTGCCGGGTCCGTTGCTGCGGGGTCCGGTGCCGGAGCCGGTTCCGAAGGCGATTCTGCCGTCACGGGGGCTCCGGCCGCGGAAGCCGGTGCGGGAGTGGATTCGGTGGAGGCATCGGGTTCGGCGGCCGGAGCTGCTTCGTTGGCCAGGGCGGCTGCGGGTGCTGGTTCAGCGGCCGGGGCCGGCTCGGCCACGGCGGCCGGCTCAGCCGCCGGTGCGGGCTCCGGTGCAGGGTACATCCGCTCGTTGCTGTTGAAGCGCCGCTCCCCCGGGCTAAGCGTGCGGGTCATCAGATCGGCCCCGCCCTCGACGTCGGCGAAGCCGGCGATGTGGCCGTACTCATGGGCGAGGACGGTCAGCAGGTCCATGGTTCCGGGAGCGGGCGCATCCGAGGTGGCGGACCAGCCCCAGCCTGCCGCCGTCGGATCAACCGCGATGTTGTTCCCGGAGGTGATGGCCAGAGCGTCGCCGGGCAGGTCCTGCAGGAAAACCGAGGCCCCGCCGATGTTCCAGCCCGGCCATTGCGCCGCAGCGGAACCTTGCACCGCGGCCAGGTCTGCCGCCGAGATCGTGACGCCGGACTGGGCGCCGGCGGTGTACGCGGCGTCCTGATGCTCGCCGCCGGACAACACGAATTCCTGGAGACCCTGGGCGCGTGAAAGGCCCCCCGCTGAAGCGGCCGCGGCCGGAATTGCGGAGGGAAGATTGAACGCAAGCACCATGCAGAGCGTCACCGCGGCGGACACTAACCGCCGCAGGGCCGGCCCCAGCACAGTCCAAGTCATTGCGTGCATCCTCGCGGACGTAAACCCCCAGAATGCGCCTGCTCCCAGGCAACGCTGCCTGGCGTCGGGGCGCGCGTGGTCCCGCTTGGGAGACCACGACATTCACGCTTTCCGGAACGCCCCCAGAGGCTCCGTCCGGACCGGATGCGGGCCGTTGAACCGACCCAAGCGGGAGAATATTCCTGCCCGGATTTATAAGTCAATACCCTTTAGGAATTCCCTCGGCGAGTCGCTGTAGCGACACGCCGATGTTATTCGTTTCAAAAAATCAGACTTCATCACCGAAAATCGACCGCGGGTACGCTTGGAACCGCACCCGATGACAGGAGGCTGACGTGGCCGGCGCAACGCTGAACGGAACGACTGTTGCCGAGGTGATGGCCGAACTGGCCGCGCTTGAAGACCCCAAATCGCGCCAAGTCAACGAACGGCATGGCGACGACCACGGCGTGAACCTTGGCAAACTGCGGGCCGTTGCGAAGCGTCTGAAGATCCAGCAGGACCTGGCACTTGAACTGTGGGCCACGGACGACACCGCGGCGAAGCTGCTGGCGCTGCTCATCTGCCGGCCGAAGGCGTTCGGGCGCGATGAGCTCGACGGCATGATCCGCTCGGCGCGCACTCCCAAGGTGCACGACTGGCTGGTGAACTACGTGGTGAAAAAGAGCCCGCACGCCGAAGAACTGCGGCAGGCATGGTTCGCCGATCCGGATCCGGTGACCGCGAGCGCCGGCTGGGCACTCACCAGCGAACGCGTAGCCAAAAGCCCCGAGGGCCTTGACCTTCCCGGGCTCCTGGACATCATCGAAGCGCAGATGAAGGACGCCCCGGACCGCCTGCAATGGGCCATGAACGAATGCCTGGCCCGGATCGGGATCGAGCACGCAGGCCACCGCTCCCGCGCCATCAGCATCGGCGAGCGCCTCGAGGTCCTGAAGGATTACCCGACGCCGCCGGGCTGCACCTCTCCGTTCGCCCCGGTCTGGATCAACGAAATGGTGCGCCGGCAGGACGCCGGTTAGGGCTTCAGGCGGGCGGCAAGCCGCTCAGTGGACGAGCTTTCCGGCGGCGTCGCGCGGACGCACCGGATGTCCGCTGAGGATTGAGATGCGGTTGAAGGCATTGATGGTGACCGCCACCCATTCGGCCGCGACGAAAGCCTCTTCGCCCAGGATGATCCGGGCGTCCGCCAACTCCACTTTGCTTTCTTCTGTAAGTGGCAGTTTGGTGCCGGCTTCCGTGATCGAGAGGACGGCCGCCTCACGCTCGGCATACGCGTCGGTCTCCCGCCAGGCTGCGAGCAGGTCGAGCTTCTGCTGCGAAATCCCGGCGTGCCGCGCCTGCCGGGAATGCAGGTCCAGGCAGAAGGCGCAACCGTTGATCTGGGAGGCCCGCACCTTGATGAATTCCACCTCTTGGGCGCTGAGTCCCCGCCGCAATGCAGCCTCGCCGATTACGGCCGCATAGGCCTGTGCGGCATCCCAGGCCTCGGGCATGACTTTGTCCAGGAAGGGGCGCGTATCCATATCCCCGAGGATAGCCGGGGATATGGAGGAGGAAGAAAAGGGGTGGGCCCTGTGGGGCTCGAACCCACGACCCACGGATTAAAAGTCCGATGCTCTACCAACTGAGCTAAAGGCCCCTGCCGGCAACCGCCGGCCCAGTCCATTTCTGGACGATAAATACTCTACCGCACACCAAAGGACGCCATGACACGGTGCTGGCCACCGCCGTCGGGAGTTCTGAAACCGGGCCGCCACTGCCGTCCTGACCCCTTTTGGCCGACGGAACGACGGCGGCGCGCGGCCCCGGCGGCGTGTCGCTGCACCTGCCGGTTCAAAGAAGGTCAGGAGGGCGAGCCTCCCGCAGACCAAACCAGCACAACAAACCCGGACGACCTCCCCGAAACCAACCATCCCATGAGTGCACGAGCGAAAGCACAGGAGTAGCGTTGGGGCATGAGCGATCCAGCAGCCTCGACAGGTTCCAGCGGAGCACCCAGGCAACACAAGCCCAAGCCCTTCGCGCCCATCGATTTTGAACCCTTCGCGGGGGGCGCGGACCCGGCGAGGGTGTCGGAGGCTGCCCACCTGGCGGCGCAGGCTCTGGTGCGCCGCGGCCGGGACAGCGACGATCCCAAGGTCACCAAACGGCTGGTCAAGCTCGCAGACGAACAAGGCCTGGATGCCATCGCCGAAATGTGGGCCGAGAGCCCGGCCCGTTCCCTCCCCGGCGCCCTGTGGCGGCTGTACGCCCTCCGCGCCGCCACCATCCAAAACTCCGAACGGATCTCCGTCTACTTCAAGGCCGGAAAGGACACCGCCCAGGTTTCGCACGTCGTTGCAGGGGCCGCCGAGCCGCCAGGAGCGGACGAAATGAAGCAGATGGCGGATGCCATCCTTTCGGGAGCGTTCGACGGCGATTTCGACGTGGCGCTGGAACGTTCCGCCGCGTTTTGCCGCGTGGTGGCGCTGGGCCAGGCGACCATCGCGGACAGCGCTGAGCACGCCAGCGAAAGCCACGCCAGCAAGCTCACCAGGAGCTCACACCAGCTGGTGAAGACGGCCGAGGACCTCGAACACGCAGCCAACGCCTGGCGGCTGGGGGAGCTGGACTGAGCCGGCCCGGCCGCCCCGGCCGACGCATCCACCCCAACGCGAATCTGTCAATGTTGACTTAGCTTGGACGAGGTATAAGACTAAAACTGGTGTCGAACCGCGAAACCCCCGGGCTTCAACTTATAGCCGCTTCGAGCGGCCTACCGCCGAGAGGCGTATCCGGTTCGGCACCATTTTCATGCCCTCTTCGCGGCCATCGGCGCCTGCCCGCCTAAGGACGGCCTGCGCCTGCCGCCTCAGCGCACCCAAAGACCAGCGCCTCCAAAGACCAGCGCCTCCAAAGACGGCGCACCAGCACTGAAGCAACCCGTCCGGGGCGCAGCTTGAACTGCCGTAAAGTTGGTGTCTGTGAACGTTCCCGCGTCAAGTCATGCGATCCTCGTTGCCGCACACCCCACCGACTCCGCAGAACGGGCACCACTGTGAAGCTGCGCCTCTTTCCCCAGGAACCCGCCGGGCTGAAGCTGCTGTCCCAGATGGCCCGCCAGATCCTGGAGGGCACGGGCACCCTTTCGGAAATCCTCGGGGCGCCCGTCACGGAGCATGAGCGGCTCGTCGACGAACTGCACGGGCACGAATCGAAGTCCACGGAACTCCACTTCGCCCTGCTCACCCACATGCGCACCAGCTTCATCAACCCGCTCCCCCGCGAAGACATGTACGCCCTCTCCCGCTTCCTCAACGAGGCCATGGAGAAGCTGGACGCCGCGGGCGAACTTGTGGCCCTGTACAAGCTGGACCGGCTGCCCAAGCGCGCGGCGGACCAGCTGGAGGTCATCAGCCGCCAGGCCGAGCTGACGGTCGAGGCCATGGGCCGCCTGGACGACCTGGACGAACTTGAGGACTACTGGATCGAAATCCTGCGCCTGGCCAAACGGGCCGAGCGCAGCCACCGGATCTGGGTGGCCGAGATGTACCGCGACATGAAAGCCGCGCAGTACGCCCGGCACCGGGACGTCGCCAACCAGCTGGTGGACGTCACCAAGGACATGCGCAGGGTAGCCACCCAGGTAGGCAGCATCATCGTCAAGGAAGCCTGACGTGGCGACCGGCTTTTTCGTCCTGGTTGTGGCCCTGGCCTGCGGTTTCGCCTTCCTCAACGGCTTCCGCGACGTCTCCACCGCCGTCGCGCTGTCCGTCCGGACCCGGGCGCTGACCGCCTCGGTGGCGGTCCTGCTGGCGGCCGTCTTCAACTTCGCGGGCGCCATGCTCAGCGGCGGCTTCGCACTGCTGTCCAGCCAGAGCCTGCTTGACCTGCCCGACGGCGTCAGCGGCCTGAGCATCCTTGCCTCCGCGCTTGCAGCGGCCGTCCTGTGGGGCGTCTACGCCTGGTGGCGCGGCATCCCGCTGTCTTCAACGCACGCCCTGGTGGGCGGGCTCGCCGGCGCCGGTGCGGCCAGCATTCTTGTGGGCGGGCGCCCGATCGGGGGCGTCGACAACGCGCTGCTGTTCCAGGTGGTCCTGCCCCTGGTGCTGTCACCGCTGATCGCCTTCGCCGCAGCCTACCTGCTGATCTGGCCGGCTACCTGGGCGGCCCGCTTCACCCAGCCCGACGTGGTGCACAGCCGTTTCCGGCGGGCCGAGGCAGTCTCGGCCGCCGCCGTCGCATTCGGTCACGGCCTGCAGGACGGCCAGCGCACCATTTCGGTGCTGCTTCTGGCGGGCGTTGCGGCGGGACTGTCCGACGGCGGGCAGCTGCCTTTGTGGCCCGTGTTGCTGACCGCCGTGCTGCTGACCGCCGGCACGCTGTTCGGCGGCTGGCGGATTTCGCACACCCTGGGCCACAAACTGATCCGGATCGATCCCCTGCGTGGTTTCGTGGCACAGAGCCTGAGCTCGCTGATGCTTTTCATCGGCGCGATCGGCCTGCACCTGCCGCTCTCCACCACACATACCCTCACCTCCGCCGTGCTGGGCGCGGGGACCAACCAGAGCTTCCCGGCCACCCACCGGCCCATGGTGCTGCGGATCCTGGGCTTCTGGCTGCTCACCCCGGTAATGACGGCGGCGGCGGCGTTCGTCCTCGAGCTGGCTTTCTCGCCCCTGGCCAGGCTCTAAGCGGCTTAGGCGAACAAAACGCGCCCTACCCGGCAGGCGATGGCTGGAGGCCTTATAGGCTCGTGCACATGAGCAGGCTGGGTAAATCAGGCGTCGCGGTTATTACAGGCGTCGGACGTCGTCGTTCAATCGGAGCAGGTCTGGCTGTTAGCCTGGCGCAGGATGGCTGGGACCTCGCACTCAATTACTGGAGGCCGTATGACGACCGTGCGGGACTTGATCGGAATGCGGATGATCCGAAGTCCATTGCCGAAGAATGTCGGGCTTTCGGCGTAACTGTCGAGCTCATTCCAGGCGACCTCGCTAGCCCGGACACCCCCGTCAAACTCCTTCGGGCTGCCCACGCAATGGGCCCCGTCACCGCTCTTGTCATGTCGCATGCCGAATCGATCGACAGTTCAGTCCTGACCACAAGCCTTGAAAGCTGGGAACGCCACTTCGCCGTAAACGCCCGGGCTGCATGGCTGCTGATCAAAGCTTTCGCGGAGCAACTTCCCACCGCCCCAACGGGCGAGGTGAGCGGCCGAATCGTTGCACTCACCAGTGACCACACGGTCCATAACCTTCCTTACGGCGCCAGCAAGGGCGCCCTGGACCGCATCGTTACCGCAGCTGCTGTTGAACTCGCCGAACTCGGAGTACGGGCGAACGTCGTGAATCCCGGCCCGATCGACACCGGATGGATGAACGATGAAGTTCGCGCATTGTGCATCGGCGCAACACCCATCGGCCGGCTGGGTACGCCCCATGACAGTGCCAACCTCATCCGTTTCCTCCTATCCCCCGAAGGATCATGGATAAACGGTCAGATTCTGTACAGTAACGGCGGCTTCAAGGTCGGCTAGTTCGCAAGTAACGACGCCGGCTCCGGAACAAACACGCTAGCGCGCGAGCTCGGTTTCGGCCTCGAGCCCGCCCAGCTTGTCCGGGTTGCGCATGGCAAAGATCCGCGCGATCCGCCCGTCCTCCACCACCACGCTGATGAGCGACGGGCCGCCCACCTCGTCGTCGATCCGGATGCCGAGTGCACCGTTGAGCCAGAGCAACGCGCTCCTCGGGTTGACCGCGACCTTCGGGAAGGGCCGCAGCAGGTTGATCACCTTCTTCGCGCCGTACACCGGCACCCGCGCGGCCTGCGCCACACCGCCGCCGTCGGCGATCAGGACGACGTCGGGAGCCAGGACGTCCATCAGCCCCTGCACGTCCCCGGTGGTGACCGCCGCCAGGAACCGTTCGACGACGGCCTGCTGCTCGGTGCGGTCCACCTGCATGCGGGGGCGCCGGGCTGCCACGTGGGAGCGGGCGCGGCTGCCGATCTGCCGCACGGCGGCGGTCGACTTCCCCACCGCCTCGGCGATCTCCTCGTAGGGCGCATCGAAGACCTCGCGCAGCACGAAAACCGCCCGCTCGACAGGGGCAAGCGATTCGAGCACCGTAAGCATGGCGATGGAAACGCTCTCGGCGAGCTCGACATCTTCGGCGACGTCCGGCACCGTGAGCAGCGGTTCGGGCAGCCACTCCCCCACATACTCTTCCCGCCGCCGGCTCAAGGTGCGCAGGCGGTTGAGTGCCTGGCGCGTGACGATGCGGATGAAGTAGGACCGCGGCTCGCGGACCTCGGCACGGGCTTCGGAGCCAAGGCCCTCCCACCGCAGCCAGGCCTCCTGCACCACGTCCTCGGCGTCGGCGGCGGAGCCGAGCATCTCGTAGGCCACGGTGAAGAGCAGGCTGCGGTGGGTGACGAAGAGGTCCAGGCCGTCGGTGGTGCCGGAGCTGCGCATACCGGTCACGCTACCGTGCGCCCGCCTGGGACCGCGAGAGACTTGGCGCCGCGAGGGGCTTGAGCCCGCACGAGTCCGCGAACCCCTCGGACTCGATGCCGAGCGCGACGTTGCCGCGGGTCGTGAGGTTGGCGTAGCCGATGACGCTCGTGAGTTCGACCAGGGCCGCCGCGCCGAGCTGATCGAGCAGCCGGGCGGCGAGCTCGTCGGTGACGGTCACGGGAGTCGTGCTCATGGCCTCGGCATATTCCAGCACGTCGCGCTCCAGCGGCGTGAAGACCTCGGATTCGCGCCAGCACGGGATCTGCTGCGCCTTCTCCAGGTCGAGGCCGTTGTTGTGTGCCATGAAGTAGTTGAAGTCCAGGCACCAGGTGCAGCCGATGAGCGAGGCCACGGCCATGTGGGCGTAGGACTTCAGCGACTCGTCGCAGCTGTTCCATTTCTGCAGCTTCTGGCCCATGCCCATGGATGCCTTGAGCACGGCCGGGTTGTGCCACATGACGCCCAGCGACTCCGGTACCTTGCCGAACATTTTTGCGCTGAACTTCTTCACCAGGGCGCCGTAAAGGCCGGTGATTTCTGCGGCGGGGATCCGGGTAGTCATGGTTCCTCCTGCGGGTCGGGTTCTTTGCCTTGCGACATCAAGACACCGCCCGCGGGCAATCTGTGACAGATTCGGAAGAAATTCAGCCCTGCCACTTATAGCGGCGCTCCGGCCGGCCGATCCCGCCGTACCGCAACTGCACCAAGGCACGGCCTTCCTCCACGAAGTACTCGAGGTACCGGCGGGCGCTGACCCTCGAGGTGCCCAGGGCGTCGGCGGCCTCGGTGGCAGACAGGTCCGCATCGGCCGAATTCCCGGCGGTGCGTCGCAACAGGTCCTCCACCAACCGCAGGGTCTCGGCGCTGAAGCCCTTGGGCAGCGGGCGCGTGGTGCCGCCCAGGCCGAACACCCGGTTCACATCCGCCTGCTCCGCCGTTTCCTTCTCCGAGCCCGGCGACAGCGCCTGGTAGCTTTGCCGGTAATGCTCAAGCCGTTCGTGCAGGTCTTCCGAGGAAAAAGGCTTCATCAGGTAGTGGACGATTCCGCCGCGCAGCGCCCGGCGCACGGTTTCCACTTCGCGGGCCGCACTGATGACCAGCACGTCGAGTTCCGGCACCACTTCGCGCAACTGCTGCAGCAGCTCCAGTCCGTTGATGTCCGGCAAGTGGATGTCCAGGAGCACCAGGTCCGGCTGGAGCCGCCGCGCCTCGGCCACCGCCTGGGCCCCGCTGTGGGCCGCCCCAACCACTTCGAAGCCGGCAAGCTGCCGGACGAAGCCCGAGTGCACCTTGGCCACCATGAAGTCGTCGTCGACCACCAGGACCCTGATCATGCCTGCAGGTTTCCTTTCTCCGAGCGCGTCTTCCCGGGCGAGCGGTACAGCGTCGCGGTGAAGACTGCTCCGCCGTCGTCGTGGACCTCCACGTCGCCGCCACGGCGCAGGCACACCAGCCGGGTCAGCGGCAGCCCGAAGCCGCGGCCGCCGGCGCCGTCGGACGCCTTGGTGCTGAAACCGCGCCGGAAGATGTCCTCCCGTTCCGCGGGCGCGACGCCGGGACCGGAGTCCCGCACGGTGACCGTCACCTTGCCTGCCTCCTCGATGAGCCTGACGCTGACCCTGCCGTCCGGGGCATCCCCGGCGGCGTCCAAGGGAGCAGCGTCCATTGCAGCTGCATCCATGGCAGCGGCGTCCATGGCATTGTCCACCAGGTTCCCGACGACGGTGGTCAGGTCGCGCGAGAATTCCTCGTCCACCCGGCCCAGGCCGGAAGCGGCATCCAGCCGCAGGGCCACGTTCCGTTCCCCGGCGAGGCTGCTCTTGGCGATGAGCAGGGCCGCGAGCGCGGGGTCGTGGATGCGGGAGGTGATGTCGTCCGAAAGCTTGTTGCGGCTCAGGCTCACGCCGTCCACGAAGCTGACCACCTCGTCGAACTCGCCCAGCTGGATGAGCCCGGAAATGGTGTGCAGCTGGTTGGCGAACTCGTGGGTCTGTGCGCGGAGGGTGTCCGTGGTGCTGCGCGTGCGGCCCAGTTCCTTCTCCAGCGAGGACAATTCGGTGCGGTCGCGCAGGGTGGTCACGGAGCCGATCACGCGGCCACGGGACGTCATGGGCTTGCGGTTCAGGACCACCAGCCGCTCGCCCACGAGGAGCAGGCGGTCCGGCTCGGGCTGTTCAGTGGTGAGGTCCTCCCGCAGCTGCCGCTGCACGCCGAGCTCGCCGAGGCTGCGGCCCACGCAGTCCTCCGGCAGGTCCAGGAATTCCCGGGCGCTTTCATTGGCCACGGTGATCCGTTCCTGCGGGTCCAAGGCGATCACCCCTTCCTTCACGCCGTGCAGGATCGCCTCGCGGTGCTCCACCAGGCCGGCGATCTCCCGCGGCTCCAGGCCGAAGGTCTGCCGCTTGACGCGGCGGGACAGCAGCAGCGAACCGGCCGCGCCCAAGGCGAGGGACACGCCCAGGTACACCAACAGATCGGGCACCGTCTCACCGAAGCGTTCCAGAACGGAAGGATACTGGCGTCCGACGGCGACGATGCCCACCGTGCGTCCGCCGTCGTCGATCACGGGAACGTGGGCCATCAGGGAAAGGTTGCCTCCCATCTCCAAAGGCCCCGTCCAGGCCCGTCCCTGCAGCACCGTGCTGCCGCCGAGCGGGAGCGGGGTGCCCACGGCGGCGGGGTCCTCCGGCGAGGTGAGGATGGTGCCGTCTGTCTTGGCCAGGATCACAGTGCTGGCCCCGGACACCGTCCGGACCGACTCCGCAACAGACGGCAGGGCCGCGCCGTGCCGGGGCTCCGCCGTCGGGATCAGCGAACGGACGGTAGGGTTCGCGGCAAGGGATTCCGCCACCGAAAGGGCCCGGCGGCCCTCCACCCGTTCGAAGGTCGCGGCCGACTGCACCTGGGATATCGCGATCACGCCAAGCAGCACCGCCAGCACGATCAGCAGCTGAAGACCCAGGTACTGGCCGGCCAGGGACAGGCGGCGCCGACGGCGGGGCTGGGGATGGCCAGGCTGCAGCGGCACGTCTTCGGGCACGGGGTTCCTTCGGCTGGGGATTTCCCCTTCATTATCCGGCCGCGGCATGCCAAGGGCACGTGACCACAATGAACAAAACAATCTTTGAGAACACAAGCGTGACCGGCGTCACGTCAAGTCATAGCGTGAAACCACTCCCCCAATGATGAGAAGAGGAAACACAAATGCGTCGATTGAACGCACTGCGCGCCATTGCCGTCGCTGCAGGCCTTGTCGTCGCGGCCACGGGCTGCGGCGTCACCAGCGGCGGCGGATCCGCCGCCAGCAGCGGAAGCACCGCCGATTCCGGCCCCCTCACCGGACTGCGGATCATGGTCCCCAACACCGCAGGCGGCGGCTACGACACCACTGCCCGCACCGCAGCCAAGGTCATGAATGACACCAAGACCGCCACCAACGTGGAGGTCTTCAACCTCGCGGGCGCCGGCGGCACCGTGGGCCTGGCCCGGCTGGTCAACGAAAAGGGCAACAAGGACCTCGCCATGCTGATGGGCCTTGGCGTGGTGGGCGCCAGCTACACCAACAAGTCCGAGGCGAAGCTCACGGCCACCACTCCCCTGGCCCGCCTCATCCAGGAACCGGGCGCGATCATGGTGTCCAAGGATTCCCCGTACAAGACCATCAACGAACTCGTCGACGCGTGGAAGAAGGACCCGTCCAAGCTGGCCGTCGGCGGCGGCTCCAGCCCGGGCGGCCCGGACCACCTGCTTCCGATGCAGCTCGCCCAGGCCGTGGGCATCGACCCCAAGAAGGTCAACTTCGTGTCCTTCGACGGCGGCGGCGATCTCCTGCCCGCCATCCTCGGCAACAAGATCGGCTTTGCCGCATCCGGCGCGGGTGAGTACATCCAGCAGATCAAGACCGGCTCCGTGCGCGTCCTGGCAGTGAGCGGTGCCGAACGCCTCAATGGCATCGACGCCCCCACCCTGAAGGAATCCGGCATCGACCTCGAATTCACCAACTGGCGCGGCATCGTGGCCCCTCCGGGTGTTTCCGACGCCGACCGTGACCGCATCGTGGCCGCGCTGACCAAGATGCACGGCACCGATGAATGGAAGGCCGCCCTGAAGGACCACGGCTGGACCGATGCCTTCATCACCGGCGAGGAATTCAAGACCTTCCTGAAGGACCAGGACACCCGGGTTGCCGATGTCCTGACGAAGCTGGGGCTGGCGTGAGCCAAAAGACCGACGCCGGAACTCCGGCAAGCAAAGGCCGCTCCGAACTGGGCATCGCTGCCCTGCTCGGGGCGGCCGGCGCCGTCGTCCTCCTGGACGCGTCCCGCATCGCCGCACCGTACTCACAGTCCGATCCGGTGGGTCCGCGCACCATGCCGCTGGTCATCGGAGTCCTGCTGCTCGTTTCCGCTGCAGCCCTGGCCGTCAACGTGCTGCGCGGCGGCCGCGGCCAGGCAGAAGAAGGCGAGGACGTGGACCTGACCCACCCCGCCGACTGGAAGACGGTCCTTCCGCTGGTCGGCGCCTTCGTGCTGAACATCCTCCTGATCGACGCCGCCGGCTGGGTCATTTCCGGCACCTTGCTTTTCTGGGGCAGCGTCTGGGCCCTGGGCAGCCGCCACTACGTGCGGGACGGCCTGATCTCGCTGGGCCTGGCCCTGGCCACTTTCTACGGCTTCTACTTCGGGCTGGGCATCAAGCTGCCGGCCGGAATCCTGGCAGGAGTTCTCTGACATGGATACCCTCAACCTCCTCATCCAGGGTTTCGGCACGGCGCTGACGCCCATGAACCTGCTGTACGCCTGCATCGGCGTGCTCCTCGGCACCGCCGTGGGCGTGCTGCCGGGCATCGGCCCCGCCATGGCAGTGGCACTGCTCCTGCCGGTGACGTACAACCTCGGCCCCACCAGCGCGCTCATCATGTTCGCCGGCATCTACTACGGCGGCATGTACGGCGGTTCCACCACGTCCATCCTGCTGAACACACCCGGCGAATCCTCCACCGTGATCACTGCGATCGAAGGCCACAAGATGGCCAAGGCCGGCAGGGCCGCACAGGCCCTCGCGACGGCGGCCATCGGCTCCTTCGTGGCCGGCACCATCGGCACGGCCCTCCTGGCGGTCTGCGCACCTTTCGTGGTGAAGTTCGCAGTGAGCCTCGGCCCGTCCAGCTACCTGTCGATCATGGTCCTGGGCCTGCTGACCGTCACCGCGGTGCTGGGCTCCTCAAAGGTCCGCGGTTTCGCTTCGCTTGGCCTGGGCTTGGCGATCGGGCTCATCGGCCTGGACCCCGTGACCGGCCAGCAGCGCCTCGTGTTCGGCCTCCCGCTGCTTTCCGACGGCATCGACATCGTGGTGGTGGCAGTGGCCATCTTCGCCGTCGGCGAGGCCCTCTGGATCGCGGCCCACCTGCGCCGGAACAAAACGGAGACCATCCCGGTGGGACAGCCGTGGATGGGCAAGAAAGACTGGCAGCGCTCCTGGAAGCCATGGCTGCGCGGCACCGCCCTCGGCTTCCCGTTCGGGGCCATGCCGGCCGGCGGCGCGGAGGTCCCCACCTTCCTGTCCTACGTGACGGAAAAGAAGCTCAGCAAGCACCCGGAGGAATTCGGGCACGGCGCCATCGAAGGCGTCGCCGGACCGGAGGCCGCCAACAACGCCTCGGCGGCCGGCACCCTGACCCCGCTGCTGGCCCTGGGCCTGCCCACCAACGCGACGGCGGCCGTGATGCTGGCGGCGCTGGTGCAGTTCGGCATCCAGCCCGGTCCGCTGCTGTTCGAGAACGAGCCGGTGCTGGTCTGGGGCCTGATCGCGAGCCTGTTCATCGGCAACACCCTGTTGCTGCTGATCAACCTGCCCATGGCACCGCTCTGGGCGAAGCTGCTGCAGATCCCGCGCCCTTACCTGTACGCCGGAATTCTGTTCTTTGCCACCCTGGGCGCCTTCTCAGTCAACATGCAGGCCTTCGACCTGGTGCTGCTGCTGGTGCTCGGCGCCCTGGGCTTCGCGATGCGGCGCTACGGACTGCCGGTCCTGCCCCTGATCATCGGCCTCATCCTCGGCCCGCGCATCGAGGGCCAGCTGCGCAAATCGCTGCAGCTGAGCGCCGGCGACGTCTCCGGGCTCTTCAACGAGCCGGTGGCCATCGTGGTGTACATCCTGGTGGCCGTGCTGCTTGCCCTGCCGGTCTTCATCCGCCTGTGGCGGAGGTTCGGCCCGCAGAAGCCGGCCGCCCTGCAGCTCGAGGATCAGCTCCGGTAACTCCCGGACAGAACGACGGCGACAAAAAACGACGGCGGGCGGCACACCCAAGGTGCCGCCCGCCGTCGGGCCTTCTGCTTGCCACCCGGAACGGAGCCGTGCCGCGTCTTGCGCGAGCATGCTCTGTAGACTGGCCAACAAGGCGCAGTAATGCATGCGCAAATGATTCCATAGGGGCGGCCGACGATGACGACAATGGTAAAAGTGGCTAAGCTCGCCGGCGTATCCATCTCCACCGTCTCCCACGTTCTCAACGGCACCCGCCCGGTCAACGAGGAAACGCGGCAGCGGGTCCTGAAAGCCATCAAGGAAACGTCCTACCGCCAGGATGCCTTGGCCCGGGCCATGCGCCGCTCCAAGACAGACAGCATCGGCCTCATCATTTCCGACGGCGGCGAGCCCGCCTTCGCAGAAATGGTCCGCGGCGTCGAGCAGGCGGCAGCGCGGCAAGGCGTCACCCTGCTCCTGGCGAATTCGGCCGAGGATCCGCAGCGGGAATCGAGGGCGGTGCGGACGCTCCTGGAACGCCGCGTCGACGGCCTGATCCTCGCGCGTGCGGCCGGCTCCGACCCGGAAGAGCTGGCTGTATTCACCCAGGCGGAGACGCCGCTTGTCCTGATGGACCGTTTGTCGGACCTCCCCTTTGACCAGGTGGGCATCGAAAACCAGGGGCCCACCACCGAACTGGTGAAGTACTTCGCTTCCCAAGGCCACCGCCGCTTGATGCTGGTCGTCGGAGACACGAGGGTGTCCACCCTCCAGGAGCGGCACGCGGCCTTCATGCAAGCCCTCCCTGAGGCCGGGCTCTCGCCCGAAGAGCAAGTGGCCATAGCCGCGACGGACACGGGCGCCCTGGAGGCCGAAATCGGGGCAGCACTCGACGGCGGCGCGCCGCCCACCGCGGTCATCGCCTGCAGCACGGTGCTGGCCGCCAGCGCCCTGCGCGCCATCCAGCGCCGGGGCCTTGCGATGCCGGACGACATCGCGTTCGCCACCTTTGACGGCTTCGCCTACTCCGACCTGTTCGAACCGCGCCTGACGACCGTCCGCCAGCCGGCGTTCGACGTCGGCGTGACCGCCGCGGAACTACTCGCCAAGCGACTCGCAGACAAAGAAACGGAACCCTCCACCATCAGGCTCATGCCTGTCATCGAATACCGGGAGTCCAGCGGGCCGCTGCCCGCCTCCTAATCCGGCCGCGCGCCGTCGTGCTCTTCGCCTAAGAAATTCCTTGTGAGCCATTGCACATCGAAACGTTTGCGCCTACCATCGAAACGTTCGCGCAATCGTTTCGCCAAAGGAGTCGCAGTGGCAACCATCGTTGATGTCGCATCACTCGCGGGAGTATCGACGTCCACTGTCTCCCACGTCCTGAACGAAACCCGCCATGTGGAACCGGAAACCCGGGCACGGGTCCTCTCTGCCATGAAAAGCGTCGGCTACCGCCGCGATGCCCTGGCCAGGTCCCTGCGCCGTGCCCGCACTGATTCGATCGGCCTGGTGGTTTCCGACGCCGGAGAGCCGGCCTTCGCGGACATGGTGCACGGCGTCGAGGAGGCCGCCGCGCAGCGCGGGCTCTCCTTGCTGCTTGCGAACTCGGCGGAAGACCCCGACCGGGAACGCATAGCTGTGGAAGCCCTGCTTGACCGCAGGGTCGATGGCCTGATCCTCGCCAGGGCCGCCGGCTCCGGTGCCGGCCTGCTGGCGAGAATCCGCCAAGAGAAGAAACCCCTTGTCCTCCTTGACCGGATGGGGGACCTGGAAGTTGACCAAGTGGGTGTGGACAACGAATGGGCGATGACCGCGCTGGTGGATCACCTGACCGGCAAAGGCCATGAACGCATCCTGCTCGTCGCGGGGGACCTCAGGGTTTCCTCGCTCAAGGAACGCTACGACGGTTTCCTCGCCGCCATGGAAGCACGCGGCCTCGCCACTCCCACCAGCACGGTCTGCGAGGGAACATCGACCACCGAAGGGACCTTCGAGAAAGTAGGCGAACTCCTCCGTACGGCACTGCAACGGCCCAGTGCCGTCCTGGCCTCAAGCACACTCCTGGGCGCAGGGGCACTGAGGGCAATCCAACAGGCCGGCTTCAAGATCCCCGAAACGATGGCGTTTGCCACATTTGACGGTTTTGCATACTCGGACCTGTTCACTCCCCAGATCACCACGGTCCGGCAGCCGGCCTTCCAGCTCGGCGAAGAAGCCGTCGGCCTGCTGATGGGACGCATCGAGAATCCTTCGGGCCCCACACGGGTTCTCCGGCTGGAATCCTCCATCGAGTTCCGGCGGTCGACCGAGTAGCACCCCAATCTCCCCCAACACTCCACCGAACGCATCATGCAAAGGAGCAACACATGAAAAAGTCCCTAAGCGTTGCCGTGGCAACCATGGCGGCATCTGCCCTTCTCGCACTAACCGCCTGCGGGGGTCCGCAGGCCGCAAACGCCCCGGCCGCAGACGGCCCCTACAAGGCGCCGGCCAAGGACATCACCGCAACCATCTCCGTTTCCAACTGGGGCGATCCCGGCGACAAAGCCATCTACGACAGCGTTGCGGCACGTTTCAAGGAGAAGTACCCCAACGTCACTGTGAACAATAACTTCACACCGATCACCACCTGGACGGAGTACGTCAACAAGCTGGTGACGCAGGCTGCCGCCGGTCAGGCACCGGACGTCATCAACATCGCCACCGAGGGCGTGCAACTCGGACTGGACAACGAACTCTTTGCTTCCCTGGATGGCTTCCTGGAGAACGATCCGGAAGCGAAGACCCTGCAGGACAACATCGACCCGAAGCTGCTCGACGGATTCCGGAAGGACGGCTCAACCTACCTGATGCCAAACACCTTTAACACGATGGTGATCTACTACAACACCAAGATGTTCAAGGAAGCTGGCATCGCGCGTCCCAGCGATGACTGGACCTGGGACGACTTCCTGGAGATCGCCAAGAAGCTCACCAAGGGCTCCGGTGCCGACAAGGTTTACGGCTTTGCCCTCCCCTACTATTCCTTCGGGATCACTCCGTGGCTGTACTCCAACGGAACGTCCATGATGAGCGATGACCTGAAGACCTCACAACTGACCGACCCCAAGTTCCAGGAAACCATCGCCTGGGTCCGCGACCTGGTCACCAAACACGGCGTTTCACCGCAGCCCAAGGGCTCGGACCCATACCAGCTCTTCCCCGCAGGAAAGGCAGCGATGACCGGCGCCGGACACTTCGTCACTGGCGGCTTCGCGAAGGCTGGATTCTCGGACTACGACATCCTGCCATGGCCGAAGAAGTCCACCAAGGCAACGGTCTTCGGCGCCGGAGCCTTCGCGATCTCCAAGACCTCCAAGAACCCGGAACTGTCCTGTGAATTCATCAAGATGCTGACGGACCAGCAGACGCAGAAGAAGTGGGCCGACGCCGGCTCGGCAGTACCGTCCACGAAGACGGCGGCTTCCTCCAAGGAATTCCTGGCCAGCCCGGAACACGCCAGCGAGTTCTACAACTCGCTGTCCTACGCCAAACCGGTTGCGGCGCCCGGCGCCTACAACGTCCTTGATCCGGCCTTCATGCGGGCGATGGACGAGATCATGTCCGGCCAGGACGTTGCGGCGTCCTTGAAAAAGGCGAACCAGGACGTCGAGGCGGCCCTGAAGTGACAACCACCGCTCATAAGCACTCGTCGGCCGTGCTCCCCTCGGGAGGCGCGGGCCGGCCCCCGGGTCCCGGGTTCGCGGAACGGCTCAGCACAGTGAAACGCAAGGACGCCCTGACTGGCTACGCCTTTACTGCTCCGACCATCCTCGGGTTTCTGGTGTTCGTCCTTGGCCCCCTGCTGGCCGCCATCTGCCTCAGCCTCACCAAGTACAACATCCTCACGGCACCCAAGTTCGTGGGCCTGGACAACTACATCCGCATGTTCCGGGATGAGCGCCTGGCCACCACCTACGGGAACACCGTTCTCTACGTCGCGGCCGCAGTGGTGCTGATCAACGGATTCGCCCTGGTATTTGCCGTCCTGATCAACCAGCGCCTCCCCAAGGCACTCACCTACATCTTCCGCTCCGCTTACTTCTTTCCCTACCTGGTTGCCTTGGTGTACGTCTCCATCATCTGGCAGGCCCTCTTCCAGAAGGACACAGGCATCCTGAACTACTACCTGGCAGGACTGGGCGGGGAGAAAATCGACTGGCTCAACAGCCCGGAGTTCTCCAAGGTCTCGGTGATCATCGTCGACACCTGGCGGAATGTCGGTTTCTCGATGCTGATATTCGTCGCGGCCCTCCAAGAAGTCCCGAAGGACATGGTCGAAGCGGCCCGGATGGACGGAGCCAACGAGTGGCAGATCTTCCGCCGCATCATCATCCCGATGATCAGCCAGGCCACGTTCTTCAACATCACCATCACCATCATCGGCGCCTTCCAGATCTACGAATCCATCATTGTCCTGACCCGCGGCGGGCCCGGCGACGCCAGCCGCAGTGTTGTCATGTACATCGCAGAAGTCGCCTTCAACAAGTTCGACATGGGCTACGCCTCAGCCATCGCAGTAACCCTGTTCCTCATCATCATGCTGGTGACGATGGCGCAGTTCCGTCTCAGGAAGTCGTGGGTGAACAATGAGTAAGCTCAACGTTTCCGGCGCACCGGGCCGCCGGACGGACATCGCAAGCCGGGCGGACAACAAAAGGCCGCACCGCCGTCGGGGCCTGGGGAAGGCGGTCTCGGTCGCCCTGCTGGTGATCGGAGCCGTCGGAATGATCGCCCCGTTCCTGTGGATGTTCACAACCTCGCTCCGCGACGCCGGCCACGCATACGACCTGCCGCCGCAATGGCTTCCCACGGAGTGGCAGTGGTTCAACTACGCTGACGCCGTCACCGGCCCCGTGCCCATCCTGAAGAACATGCTCAACAGCGCCGTGATCGCCATCGCGGTCAGCATCGGGATGATCATCACGGCCCCCATGGCGGGGTATGCCTTCGCCAAGCTCGAGTTCCCTGGGAAGAATCCGATCTTCGTGGGCCTGCTGTCCTCCCTCATGGTCCCGGCGCAGGTGACGATCATCCCCTTGTTCCTGCTGATGCGCACCTTCGGCCTGCTGGACAACCCCCTGAGCCTGATCCTCCCCGGCATAACCGGCGCGCTGGGCGTCTTCCTGCTGCGCCAGTTCTTCCTGGGGCTGCCGCAGGAAATCATCGACGCCGCCCGCATGGACGGTGCCAGCGCCTGGCAAACGTACCGCCTGATTGCCCTGCCACTGGCTAAGAACGCGGTCAGCACCCTGGGAGTCATCACCTTCCTTGGCAGCTGGAACGCCTATTTTGCGCCGTCGATCTTCCTCAACAGCACCGAAACCGCCACCCTCCCGCTCGGACTGGTCCTCATGCTCGGCCCCTACGGAGCCGGCAACGTAGCCCAAGTCATGGCGGCAACCACCATCGCCATCGCCCCGGCCCTCATCGTCTTCCTCGTGGCCCAGCGGTGGATCATCGCAAGCCTCACCCAGTCCGCCGTCAAGGGCTGAACACTTCCGAAAGGACAAGCACCATCATGTCTTCAAACACCCGCTCCGGCCTGCTCTCCAGCCTCACCAAACTTTCCACTGCACGCACCGCACGGGCATCCAGCTGGGACCAGACCGGCCGCAACCGCGACAACTGGATCATCATGCCCGGCGAGGAACGCGTCCTCGCGGACCTCGAGGGCCCCGGCGCCATCACCCACATATGGATGACCCAGTCCTGCCGCATCCAGCCCGGCCCGGGCCAGATCTCCCCCGAACTGGTGGGCGTGCCGATGCTGGAGATCCACAACGCGCTGGGCGTCAGCTGGGAAGTCGTGGACCCGGACTACTACCGCAAGATCGTCCTGAAGGTTTACTGGGACGACCAGGAAACGCCGAGTGTCATCGCGCCCCTGGGTGACTTCTTCGGACTGCTCAACTCGCTCTCGGGCTCCTACGATTCCCTGCCGCTCTCCGTCTCCGCCAAGGAAGGGGAACTGAACACCTTCGGCGGCAGTGCGGCCTTCAACAGTTATTTCGAAATGCCGTTCAACTCCCGCGCCCGGATCGTGGTCGAAAACCAGAACGACATCCCCTACCTGCAGTACTTCTACATCGACTACGAGCTCTACACCGAGCCGCTTCCGGAAGACACCGCCTACTTCCACGCCCACTGGCGCCGGCAGAAGCCCAACGCCGGCTGGGGCCCGGACCTGCAGACCAACAGCATCGAGGTCACCATCCCAAACCTCACCGGGGAGGACAACTACGTGGTGCTGGAAACGGAAGGGCACGGCCACTACGTGGGCTGCAACCTCGCCGTGCGGCACTTCCAGGGCTCCTGGTGGGGCGAAGGCGACGACATGATCTTCATCGACGACGACACCTGGCCGCCGAGCCTGCACGGCACCGGAATGGAGGACTACTTCGGCCACGCCTGGGGCATGCAGCACAACGCGTTCATGATGAACGGCACCATGGTCCACGAAGAAAACGTCCCCGGCTTCCACCACAGCTACCGCTTCCACATGACCGATCCCATCCGCTTCCAGAAGCGCATCAAGGTCACTTTCGAGCACGGCCACGCCAACCACCTCTCGGATGACTGGTCCTCCACCGCCTACTGGTACCAGACCCTGCCGTCCCCCGCCCTGGATATCGCCCCGGTGGAAGACCGGCTCCCGCTGCGGCCCCGCGAGCAGGTGGAGGAGCTGCCCCTCCCGGTGCTGACCCCCGCCCAGCAGGCAGCACGGGATGCGGCGGCCGAGCGCATGAAGAAGTTCACGGAGGTCCGCGATGCGGTGCGTGCCGAACGCCGCGCGGAAATCGACCAATGGGAGCAGGGCAACGTCAGCCAGGCCCGCGACGTCCGCGAGCGCTACCTCGCCTCCCAGAGCGTCCCGGCGACCTAATCCACTTCCCCGCAACAGACGAACGGATCAGCATGACTTCCCCCACTCCCCGCCCTGCCTTCCACTTCACGGCAAACAGCGGCTGGATCAACGACCCCCTCGGCCTCACCTGGAAGGACGGCACGTACCACCTCTTCTACCAGTACGTCCCCGGCCGGACCAGCTGGGCCTCCAACTGCCACTGGGGCCACGCCACCTCCCCCGACATGATTGCCTGGACAGAGCAGGGCGTCGCCGTAGCCCCCGGCAACGGCGACGACGGCGTCTGGTCCGGCTCGATCGTCACCGATTCCGGGGGCAAGGCCACCATGTTCTACACCTCAGTGACCGAGCCGGGCATCGGCATCGGCACGGTCCGTACCGCAAGCCCCGACGACGACAGCTGGGACAGCTGGACCAAGGGCGGCAAGCTCATGACCGCCCCCGGTGCGGACGTTATCGCCTACCGGGACCCCTTCGTCTTCCGCGACGGCGGACAGTGGCGGATGTTTGTCGGGGCAGGGCTCGACGGCGGAACCGCCGCCGCGATCTCCTACAGTTCCGCGGATCTCGCCGAATGGACGCTGGACGGCATCGCGGCCCGTCGGCCCGGCAGCGAAAAGGACCCTGTCTGGACCGGAACGATGTGGGAATGCCCGCAGTTGTTCGAGATCGACGGGTCCCACGTCCTGGTCACCTCGATCTGGGAAGACGACGTGCTGCACTACGTGGCCTACGGCGTGGGCGGCTACACCGACGGGAAGTTCGAGGCCCGGGCCTGGGGCCGGCTCAGTTACGGCAAGAGCTACTACGCGCCGTCCTTCTTCCGCGACAAGGACGGGGCGCCGTCGTTGATTTTCTGGGTGCGCGGCGTGATCAGCCCCGCAGATGAGACGGGCAGCGGTCAGTGGGCCAGCGCCCTCAGCGTCCCGCACACGCTTTCCCTCGACGGCGACACCCTGGTGGCCGTCCCGCACACGGACCTCGGCAAGTACTCGACGCCGGCCCGGCTTGAGCAAACGGGAGACGCAGTCTTCGAAACCGTCCTGGCAGAGGGCGCAGACCTGCGCTGCACGGCCGTCTCCGGCACGGTCATCAGCCTGGAAGCGCTCGAAGGAACATTGCTCAGGATCAGCCACGACGGGAATGAAACCCGGGTCACGGCTCCCGGGAATACCGACTTCACCGGCGTCGCCTTCCCCCTCGCGGAAGGCGACGAGCTGCGCCTCATCGTGGACGCCGGCGTCGTGGAACTCTCCTGCCCGGAAGGCATCATGGCCGTTCCGTTGCCCATCTTGGACGCCCCTGTGACGCTGGCAGTGCGCGGTTCTGCGGCCGAACCGCGGCTAATGACCATCTGCGGCCGGGCGTCGGGAGGGGAAATGCCGCTTCTGGCGCGCACTTCCCTGCCAGACCTGCTGGGCACCACAGTCAGCCCAAGCAGAACATGAAAAACGACGGCGGGCGGCACCCCCAAGGTGCCGCCCGCCGTCGGGCTTAAGGGGCTGTTGAGCCTGTCACCCGAAGCGGCCGGAGACGTAGTCTTCCGTGGCCTTCCGGGCGGGGTTGTTGAAGATCGTGGTGGTGTCCGCGAACTCGATCAGCTTGCCGGGCTTGCCGGTGCCGGCGATGTTGAAGAACGCCGTCTTGTCCGAAACACGGGCGGCCTGCTGCATGTTGTGGGTCACGATCACCACGGTGTACTGGTCCTTGAGCTCGTTGATGAGGTCCTCGACGGCCAGGGTGGAGATGGGGTCCAGGGCGGAGCAGGGCTCGTCCATGAGGATGACCTGGGGCTCCACCGCGATGGCGCGGGCGATGCAGAGACGCTGCTGCTGGCCGCCGGACAGGCCCGAACCGGGCTTCTCCAAGCGGTCCTTGACCTCGTTCCAGAGGTTGGCGCCAAGCAGCGACTTCTCCACCAGGGCATCAGCCTCGCCCTTGGAGATCTTCTTGCTGTTCAGCTTCACGCCGGCCAGTACGTTGTCGCGGATGGACATCGTGGGGAAGGGATTGGGCCGCTGGAAGACCATGCCCACCTGCGTGCGCACGGTCACCGGGTCCACGCCGGGGCCGTAGAGGTTGTCGCCATCGAGCAGTACCTCGCCCTCCACGCGGGCGCCCGGAAGGACCTCGTGCATGCGGTTCAGGGTGCGCAGGAAGGTGGACTTGCCGCAGCCGGACGGGCCGATGAAGGCGGTGACCGACTTCGCCTCGATGTTGATGTTGACGCCTTCGACGGCCAGGAAGTTGCCGTAGTAGACGTTCAGGTCCTTGACGTCGATCCGCTTAGACATGGTGTTCCTTCAATGCTGTGGTGGGAAGAATGTGGTGCGGCCAGGCAGTCATCGGCCGGCCTTGGGGGCGAAGATCCGTGCGATCAGCCGGGCTGCGAGGTTCAGCAGCATCACCAGGATGATCAGCACCAAGGCCGCGCCCCAGGCCCGCTGGTCCGAGGGACCGGGGTTGGAGGGCGAGGTCGGGTTGAGGATCTGCGTGTAGATGAACGTGGGCAGCGAGGCCATCCAGCCGCCGAAGACGTTGTTGTTGATGGTGGTGGCGAAACCTGCGGTGACCAGGATCGGCGCGGTTTCCCCGATCACGCGGGCGATCGCAAGGGTGACGCCGGACGCGATGCCGGAGATCGCCGTCGGGATGACCACCTTCAGGATGGTCCGCCACTTCCGCACGCCCAGCGCGTAGGACGCCTCGCGCAGTTCGTTCGGGACGATCTTGAGCATCTCCTCGCTGGAGCGGACCACCACCGGGATCATCAGCACCGAAAGCGCGACGGCGGCGACGGCACCTGTCTTGGTGCCCGGCCCGACGACGGCGAAGAAGAACGCGGCGGCGAAAAGGCCCGCAACGATCGAGGGGATGCCGGTCATGACGTCCACGAAGAAAGTGATGGCACGGGCCAGGGGACGGTCGTTGCCGTATTCCACCAGGTAGATCGCGGTGAGCAGGCCAACCGGCACCGAAATGACCGTGGCCAGCAAAGTGATCTCCACGGTGCCGATCAGGGCGTGGTACACGCCGCCGAGCACCTTGGTGCCCTCGTCGACGCTCTTGTTGTCGAAAGTGCCGGTGACGCCGTTCATGGAGGTCCCCAGGAAGCCCGGGGTGATGATGCCGGGGATGCCGTTGACCAGCACGGTCCAGATCACCGAAACCAGCGGGAGCAGGGCAACCAGGAACGCGCCGACCACCAGGCAGGTTGCCAGCTTGTCCTTGGCTTTGCGGGCGCCTTCAACCACGCCGCTCCAGGACACGAGGCCCACGGTGAACAGGATCGCGGAAACCACGCCCCAGCTGAAGACGTTGAAGCCGATCAGGGCAAGGATGGCGGCGCCAAGCACCAGGGCGGCGGCGAGGACCACATAGGGTGCGTACGCGGGCAGCTGGCCTTTGGTAAGGGCGGAGCGTTTCCGGGTTACGGGGGCTGTGAGGGTCATTTAGTTCGCTCCCGAGAATTCTTTGTGCTTGGTGATGATCCAGCGCGCCACCATGTTCACGCCCAGGGTGATAACGAACAGCACCAGGCCTGCAGCGATGAGGGTATTGACCTTCAGGCCGCTGGCTTCGGGGAAGTTGAGGGCGATTTCAGCGGCGATGGTCTGGTTGCCGCTCTGGATCAGGCTGGCGGTCAGCACACCGGAGGAGAGCACCAGGGCCACGGCCATGGTTTCGCCGAGGGCGCGGCCCAGGCCCAGCATGACGGCGCTGATGATGCCGGGGCGCCCGAACGGCAGCACGGCCATCTTGATCATTTCCCAGCGGGTCGCTCCGAGGGCGAGCGCGGCTTCCTCGTGCAGCTTGGGGGTCTGCAGGAAGATTTCGCGGCTCAGGGAGGTGATGATCGGCAGCACCATGACGGACAGGACGATGCCGGCGGTCAGGATGGTCTTGCCGGTGGCGGACGCCGGTCCTTGGAAGATCGGCAGCCAGCCCAGGTTGTCGGCCAGCCAGTCGTAGGCCGGAGCAATTTCCCTGGCCAGGAAGGCCGCACCCCAGGCGCCGTAGACAACCGAGGGGATGGCGGCAAGGAGGTCCACCACGTAGCCCAGGCCCGAGGCGAGGCGGCGCGGGGCGTAGTGCGAGATGAACAGCGCCACGCCGATCGCCACAGGGGTGGCGATCACGAGGGCGATCAGGGCCGCGATCAGCGTGCCCAGGACGATCGGCCAGATGTAGGCGGCGAAGCCCTGGCCGCCCTGGATGTCGGCTGCCGGGGCCACGAAAGCCGGGATGGCCTGGACAACCAGGAAGAGTGCGACGCCGAACAGGACGGCGAGGATGAGGCATCCCGCGGTCATGGCGGCCCCGGAGAAGACCTTGTCCCCGGCGCGCCCGGCGCCCTGGGGAGTGGTCAGGGAGTTGGTGGTCACGTCTACCTTCAGCAATCAGTGCGGAAATGGCCAAGTTCCCCGCCCCGCCGGGATGGTGTGCCATCTTCGGCGGGACAGGGAACTACGGTGTTCCAAGCCGGCGGCACCGCGGTGCCGGCGGCCGGAGCGGGTCCTTAGGACTTGACCTTGATGGACTCGATGGCGGCCTTGGCCTTCTCCTGCAGCGCCTTGGTCAGCGGAGCGGACTTGGCGGCGTCTGCGGCGGCTTTCTGGCCTTCGTCGGAGACTACGTAGCTCTCGAAGGCCTTGACGAGGTCCACGGTTTCCTTCTTGTCGTAGGTGGTGCAGACGACGTGGTAGGAAACCAGGACAACCGGGTAGACGCCGGCTTCGGTGGTCTTGCGGTCCAGCTTGATGGCGAAGTCGTTGGCGGGGCGGCCTTCGGCCGGCTTGCTGATCTCGACGGCCTTGGCGGCGGCCTCAGGGGAGATCTTCACGAACTCGCTGCCGACCTTGATCTGGGCGGTGCCCAGCTTGCCGGAGACTGCGGAGTCGTCAGCGTAGGTCACGGCACCGGGGGTGTCGGTGACGGTCTTGACGACGCCGGAGGTGCCCTTGGCGTTCTCGCCCTTCAGGGAAGCCGGCCACACGCCGTCGGCTTTGTCGGTCCAGACGTCCGCAGCAGCGGAGGCGAGGTAGTCGGTGAAGTTCTTGGTGGTACCGGAGTCGTCAGAGCGGTTCACGGGGGTGACCTTGAGGTCCGGGAGCTTCGCGTCCGGGTTCAGGGCGGCGATTGCGGGGTCGTTCCACTTGGCGATCTGGCCGCGGAAGATCTTGGCGACGGTGGCGGCGTCGAGCTTCAGTTCCTTGATGTCGGGCAGGTTGAAGGCCACGGCGATCGGGGAAATGTAGACCGGGATGTCGATGGCGCCTTCGGGGCCGCACTTGGCCTTGGAAGTGGCGAGTTCTGCGTCCTTGAGGTACGCGTCGGAACCGGCGAACTGGGCCGAACCGTCCAGGATGGCCTTGCGGCCTGCGCCGGAACCGTCCGGGGAGTACTGTACGGTGGCGCCCTGGTTGGCAGCTGCGAAGCCGCTCTTCCAGGCGTCCATGGCCGCGCCCTGCGCGGTGGAACCAACACCCGTCAGAGTGCCGGTGACTTTGGTGCCGGCAGCGGCCTGGCTGCTTGCCGGGGAGCCGGTTGCGTTGTCGGAACCGCAAGCCGTGAGCGCCAGGGCGCCAGCTGCGATGACCGCGATTGCCGCGTTGCGGCCGAAGCGAGTTGCCTTCACTTTGATGTACCCCTTCCAGGGATTCTCAGATGCGTGCCGAGGAGGGTCGGCTGTTGGGAGATTCGTACTCGTTTTGTACCTTGATCGACGGTAAGAGGCCTAGGTAACGGGATCGGCGGTCCAAGGTGAACGGCGGGTGAACGGAAGCAGACCATTCCCTTACAAATGCGGCGCCACCCTTGCGCGTTTGTCCCTGAATAGACTTGAGGCATGGACGCCCCGCCCGGACTCTCAGCCACCTCGAAATTCCTTCGGACGCGGCTTCGCACGGGCATCACCCGGACCCGGAAGTCGGTGGTGCCCGCCGTCCAGATGACGGTCTGTGCCGTGGGCGCCTACGCCTTCGCCGAACGGGTCCTCGGCCACACCGGCCCGCTCTTCGCAGCCACGTCCTCCCTGATCGCCCTGGGTTTCTCGCGCGATCCCCGCCTGCGCCGGGTGATGGAGGTGGGCCTGGGCTGCACCCTGGGCATCGTCGTGGGCGATCTGCTGGTGCACTGGCTCGGCTCCGGAGTGTGGCAGGCCGCCGTCGTGCTGCTTTTCTCGATCCTGCTTGCCCGGTTCCTGGACAGCGGCACCATCTTCACCACCCAGCTGGGCCTGCAATCCCTGCTGGTCGTGCTGCTCCCGGCCCCGCCGGGAGGCCCGTTCACCCGCAGCCTTGACGCCGTCGTCGGGGGCGTCTTCGCGCTGCTGGTCACGGTGCTGATGCCGAAGGATCCGCGCGTGGAGCCGCGGCAGGACGTGCGAAAACTCCTGCACGAGCTCGCGGAGGTGCTGCGGGAATGCGCGGACGCCATGATCGACAGCGACTCCACCATCGCCTGGCATGCCCTAGTCCGTGGCCGTAATTGCCAGCCCCTGGTGGACCGGATGCGCCAGTCGCTGCGCGCCGCGGGCGAGGTGGCCACGCTGGCGCCCGCGTACCGCAAGCACCGCGATGAACTGAACGCGATGGAAACCTCGCTGGACTCGATCGACCTCGCCCTGCGCAACAGCCGGGTGTTCGCCCGGCGGCTCACCAGCGCGATCAACCACACCGCGCTCACGGACGAGGCCACGGACAGCATCTCCGGGGTGCTGCGGGACACCGCGGCCGCGGTGGATGAGCTGTCGCTGGGCCTCGCGGAAGTGCACGACGGCGCCCGCCGGGCCCACCTGCGTGTCGCCAGGCAGGACCTCGCGGACATCGCCACCCGCCTGCACCCGAAGCTGCTGAGCGTCGAGCGGCTCGAGGGCGAAACCGTGGTGATGCTTTTCCGGCCGCTCATGGTGGACCTGCTCGAGGCCGCCGGCATGGAACACGCCGAGGCCCGGGACGCCCTGCCGCCGTTGTAGCGGCTTTCCTGTCGCACCCCTCCACTAGCCTTGTACGCATGGCTACCAAGACCTCCCGCGCCTCCAAGGCCCCCGCGTTCAAATGCGCCGAATGCGGCTGGACCACCGTCAAGTGGGTGGGCCGCTGCGGCGAGTGCCAGGCGTGGGGAACCGTTGAGGAATCCGGTGCCACGGTGGCGCGTACGACGGCGGCGGCAACCGTTTTGGAGCCCGCGCGCCGGATTGCCGAAGTGGACGGTACGACGGCGGCTTTCCTGCCTACCGGCGTCGACGAACTGGACCGGGTGCTGGGCGGCGGGCTGGTTCCGGGCGCGGTGATCCTGCTGGCCGGGGAGCCCGGCGTCGGGAAGTCCACGCTGCTGCTGGATGTCGCAGCCAAATTCGCCCGCACGGGCCAGGACGTCCTGTACGTCACCGGCGAGGAATCCGCCGCGCAGGTGAAACTGCGCGCCGAACGGATCAGCGCCATCGCGGACACCCTCTACCTCTCCGCGGAAACGGACCTCGGCCAGGCGCTTGGGCAGGTCGAGAAGCTCGAACCCAAGCTGCTCATCGTCGACTCGGTGCAGACGCTCAGCAGCGCCGAGGTGGAGGGCAGCGCCGGCGGTGTTTCCCAGGTCCGCGAAGTAGCCGCCTCGATCATCTCCGCCGCCAAGCGCCGCAACATGACCACCTTGCTCGTGGGCCACGTGACGAAAGACGGCTCCATCGCCGGTCCGCGCCTGCTGGAGCACCTGGTGGACGTCGTGTGCCAGTTCGAAGGCGAGCGCCATTCCCGGCTGCGGCTGCTCCGGGCGGTCAAGAACCGCTACGGCGCCACGGACGACGTCGGCTGCTTCGACCTCAACGAGACCGGAATCGAGGGGCTTGCCGATCCGAGCGGCCTCTTCGTCTCCCGCACCCGCGAACCGGTTTCCGGCACCTGCATCACCGTGACCATGGAGGGCCGCCGGCCGCTACTGGCCGAAGTGCAGTCGCTGCTGGCCGAAAGCGCCAACTCCCAGCCCCGCCGGGCCACCAGCGGCCTGGACAGCTCACGTGTCTCGATGCTGCTGGCCGTGCTGCAGCAGAGGGCCGGCTGCGTGCTGCACAAGGACGACTCCTATGTGGCCACCGTGGGCGGCGTGAAGCTCAGTGAACCGGCCACGGACCTCGCCGTCGCCCTGGCCGTGGCCTCCGCGAAATCCCGGAAGGCACTCCCCCAAAGGCTAATTGCCTTCGGCGAGGTGGGCCTGGCCGGTGAAGTGCGCCCGGTTCCCGGCATCAACCAGCGCATCCACGAGGCCCAGCGCCTGGGCTTCACGCATGCGGTTGTTCCCGCCAGCCCCAACGGTCCGGGCCCGGTCCCGGAGGGGTTCTCCGTGCGGGAGGTGGCCCATGTGGCCGAAGCGCTTGAGCTGCTGATCAGCTGAGTCTTCATCCCCGACGCCGCCGGATAACGCCGGCCGGCGCGGGGCAACCCGAGCGCGGGGTGTCGCGGGGCGGCAACGCACGGCGGTGCGGAAGAGTGGTCCCATGACCAAAAGAACGGCACTGACCAAAAGAACGGTGCTTATTGGGGGACGCTTCTTCTTCGGCCTCTTGACCCTCGTCGCCGTCGGCACGCAGCTGGCAGTACACATCAGCCTGCGGTACGACGTGTGGAACTTCTTCAGCTACTTCACCAACCTGTCCAATCTCTTCGCCGCAGTTGTGCTGTTGGTCAGCGGGTATCGCTTGCTGGTCCGTAAACAGCCCAGCGAACTGGATGAAACCACCCGCGGAACGGCCACCATCGCGATGGCCATTGTGGGCATCGTCTTCGGCGCTTTGCTTACCGGCCAGGACCTCGGCTCGATGGTTCCTTGGGTGAACTTCGTGGTGCACTACCTGATTCCGGTGGTGATGGTGGCCGACTGGCTGTTCCAGCCCCCGCGCACCACCATGACGGTCCGGCATCTCTGGTACTGGCTCGTCTACCCGATCGCCTACCTCGTCTACAGCCTGATCCGCGGTTCGTTCGTGGACTGGTACCCCTACTGGTTCATCGATCCTGCGCGTGCCGGCGGCTGGGGCGGGGTTGCCCTGTTCGCGGTGGGCATCGCTGTCGGCTTCCTGCTGGTCAGCCTCGCGATGCTCCGCCTCGGCAACAAGCTCGAGCGCCAGGCGGACTACTGAGCCGGCTGCGCGGCGCCGTCCTCATCGAAGCAGCCTGACCCGCCCAAACGGCCCTCCGCGGAGATGCCCGAAAGCCCGTTTCCTACCCCCTTCGGGCAGCGGAGGAATGACCCACTTTGAGGCTTGCCTGTGCGGTTAAGGGGTCCGCGAGGATCTATCATGGTGCTAGCCGCTGCCGGGGCACTTTTCCTGAACATCGCCGGCACTGATGCCGGCCCGGTTGCGGGCCTTGCTTTCACCTTCGAAGGGAACACCCATGGCCCGGAGTCCCGAGGAATCGCTCAAGGCGACCTTGGCAAGAGTCGCCCCCGGCACCGCGTTGCGGGACGGGCTCGAGCGCATCCTGCGCGGACGCACCGGCGCCCTGATCGTCCTGGGCTCGGACCGCACCATCGATTCCATCTGTTCGGGCGGCTTCGAAATCGGCATCGAGTTCTCCCCGACGCGGCTCCGGGAACTAGCGAAGATGGACGGCGCCATCGTCTGCGACAAGGATGCGAGCAACATCGTCCGCGCAGCCGTCCAGCTGGTCCCCGATTCCAGCATCGAAACCCAGGAGTCGGGCACCCGGCACCGAACCGCGGAGCGCGTCGCCATCCAGACCGGCGTGCCCGTCATCTCGGTCAGCCAGTCCATGCAGATCATCGCCCTGTACGTGAACGGGCTGCGGCACGTGCTGGAGGGCTCGGAGAAGGTACTCGCGCGCGCCAACCAGGCCCTGGCCACGCTCGAACGCTACAGCGCACGCCTCGACCAGGTCACCAGTTCACTTTCGGCGCTGGAAATCGAAGCCATGGTGACGGTCCGCGACGTCGCAGTGACGCTGCAGCGCCAGGAGATGGTGCGCCGGATCGCCGAGGAAATCGCCCAGTACGTGCTCGAACTCGGCGAGGACGGACGCCTCCTCTCCCTGCAGCTGGAAGAGCTCACCATGGGCCGTGGCCCCGGCAACGACGTCATCATCCGCGATTATGCCGGCGACGCCGCCTCCCCCGAGGACATCGACGCCGCTGTGCAGGCGCTCATGGATCTCGGCCCGACGGAGCTGATCGACTTGGGCAGGATCTCCAGCATCATCGGCTTTGCCGGCGGGATGGATGTGCTCGACGCCGGTGTGCAGCCGCACGGATACCGCCTCCTTGCGGGGCTCAAGTCGGTTCCGAAGGCTGTGGCTGACCGTCTGGTGGAGCATTTCGGCGGACTCCAGAACCTCATGGCCGCCACCATCGAAGACCTCATGACCGTGGACGGCATCGGCGACCAGCGCGCCCGGACCGTCCGCGAAGGCCTCAGCCGGATGGCCGAGGCGAGCCTCCTGGACCGTTTCCTCTAGAAGGCATCCATCGGCTGCTCCGCAAGTGTCGTTTTGAGCGTTCAAAACGACAACCATGGAGCAATCGATGTGGATCCCCGGGGTCACCGCAGCTGGAAGACAGCCTTCGGACTGACCTTGTTGCCCAGCGACGCCGTGAACACGTAGGTGCCCGCACCGGGCTTGGCGTTCACCACGCTGCAGCCTTCCGTGGTGCGGTTGCGCTGCCAGACGAAGTTCGCGGTCTCGCTCTTGCCCGGCAGGATGGTTTTCACCAGGTCCTCGCTGGTGGCCTGGCAATCCCGGGAGGAGAAGATCCTGTCCGGGCCGCTGGTCACCTGGAACTCCATCTGCGAGGTTCCCACGTTGACCTGGCACGGCGTGGCGCCACCGTTGGTGACCTTCAGCCCCAGCACCGGGTTCTGGCCGGCGGCGTAGGATCCAGCGTCGGTGCTGGCGGCGACGGTTACCAAATTCAAGTCGCACACCGGGGTTGCCTTGGCGGAAGGGGTCGCAGCACCCGAGGCGCTGGGTGACGGCATGCTTTGGCTGTCCTGCGGCTGCGGGCTGTTGGCGGCCTCCGGGGCGGGGTCGGCCTTTCCGGCGAAGGACGACGCGATTGCCACAGCACCGGCGGTCACCAGACCCAGGACCACCAGCAATGCAATGAAAACAACCAGGCGACGGCGGCGGTACACAGCCGGGCTCGGCCTGCGGCGGTTGCGCTGGGACGCCGGGCGTTGGGATGCCGGACGCTGGGACGTTCCGCTTCGGGGCTTTCCGCCGCCGCTCGAAGCGTTGCCGCGGCCTCCCGATTTGGGGCCGGCTGAGGCCTGGGTCCGGGCACCATTGCCTGGCGCGCGTGTTCCGCGCGCGTTTGACGGTGGATTGCCCTTGGTGACCATATGACTAGGCTAGGCAACGCCAGCCCTGGATTCGGCCACACCACGCCGCGACCGCGGGCGTCCGGCAGTATGAGCTCCCTCATGTTGCGCCCTCCATGCGCCGCCTCCGCAATTGGTCCCGCAGATCCGGCGGGGTTTGAACACCACACCCCGCCTGATCTGCAGGATCAATCCCAGCCGGCCGTCATGCCACGGTCCGCGGAACGCAGGCTCGGCTACAGTGGAGGGCAGGAATCGGCGGCCGCGCGGCCGCGACAGCAAGCAGCCGCAGCAAAGGGTCCCCAATGTCATCGCCAGCAGCCACGGAACCGTCCGGCACCGGGCCCTCGGCCGCCACACCCTCCGGCGCAGCCACCACACCCTCCTCGGCCACGAAGCCCGCCACCCCCGCGCGGACCGCGCGAACGTCGCGGCGCGCGCAATCCCGGCCGGCCGGCAAACAGCAGGCCCCGTCCCACCAGCTCGAAGCAGCGCGGCTCGACGCCCTCCACCAGGAGCTGGACCGTTGGTTCACCGCAAACGCCCGGGAGCTGCCGTGGCGCGAACCCGCTTGCAGTCCCTGGGGCGTGCTGGTCAGTGAAATCATGCTCCAGCAGACCCCCGTGGTGCGGGTCCTTCCGGTATGGCTGGACTGGATGGAACGCTGGCCGGAACCTGCTGACCTCGCCCGGGAGGCCTCCGGCGAAGCCGTGCGCCACTGGGGCCGGCTGGGCTACCCCCGGCGTGCGCTGCGCCTGCACGCGGCCGCCGTCGCGATTGTCGAAGAGCACGGCGGCAAGGTGCCCGGAACGTACGAGGGCCTGCTTGGCCTTCCCGGCGTCGGCGACTACACGGCTGCGGCCGTTGCGGCGTTCGCATTCGGCGGACGCGAAACGGTGCTCGACACCAACATCCGGCGTGTCCACGCCCGGCTGGTGTCCGGAACGGCCCTTCCTGCGCCGTCGCTCACCGCCGCGGAAATGCGCCTGGCCGAAGCCCTCATGCCGGAGGACACATCGCTGTCCGTGCGCTGGAACGCCTCGGTCATGGAACTGGGTGCGCTGGTGTGCACCGCCCGCTCCCCCAAATGCTCCGACTGCCCCGTCCGTGACGGATGCGCCTGGCTCGCGGCAGGCGAGCCGCCGCCGTCGTACGTTCCCAAGGGCCAGGCCTGGCACGGCACGGACCGGCAACTCCGGGGCGCCGTGATGGCCGTGCTCCGCGTTGCGGAGGCGCCGGTGGCGCGCGGACTTTTCGAACGGGCACCGGCCGACCTCGGCTTCGCCGCCGAAGGAACCGCGGTTCCCCTGGCCGCACTGCACCGCCTCAACTCCGCCCCCGAACAGCTCGAGCGGGCCCTGGACGGGCTGGTCCGCGACGGCCTGGCGGAACTGCACGACGGCGACTACCGGCTGCCCGCCTGACCACCACTCACAGGGGAGAGACGAACGTGAAGACCGTGATCTACATTGTCTGGGCTCTGTTCCAGATCGGCGCGATCGCCGCCTTGGTGCACACGGCCCGGAAGGCGAAGCGGCAGGAAGCGCGTACCGCCGGCTGGCCAAGGGTCCAGGCAGTGGTCACCGGGAGCACGGCGGGCTGGTCCGGCAGGGCCGGCGGTTCCGATCCGTCCCGGCGCTTCTTCCCCACGTACCAGTTCAGCGGGCCGGGCGGTGAGGTCTTCAACGGCACCTCGGACGTTCCTTCGGCGGAGGTCCCGGCCCCCGGCTCGTACATCGAGGTGGCGGTGAACCCGGCCAACCCCCACGAGTCGTTCCACCAGTCCACCAAGGAGAAAGTGGGCATCGGCTGCGCCATTGCGTTCTTCGCAGTCTTCGCGGTGGTCTCGTTTTGGTTCATCGGCATCTTCCCGATCGGCTGAGCGTTACCGCACTGGGCGGCACCATAACGATGTCGGCAAGCTTCCATGCGGGCCGGTCCCGCACGCGTACGCCGGTCCTACCCTGAGGTATGCGCAAGTTATGGGCGGCCGCGGCTTTATGCACGACGGCGTTGCTTGGCTCCGGATGCCATCCTGAAGCGGCGCCGTGCCCGGCCATCGCCATGGCGCCTGTGGTGGGCCTGACCATCGCGAAGGACTATGTGCCGACCGTACAGGGCGTGCATCTGCGGGCCTGCCAGGACGGCAAGTGCAAGGAGGCCGACCTGAAACTGCTCCCCGGCACGAGGTCGGTCCCGCAGGCGTGCAGCACCGGCCCGGAGGGAACCTGTTCGGCAACGATGACCCCGGACGGCACCATGTACGGCCTCCTGGACATGGGGGTCCTCACGGCCTCCCCGATCAGCGCAAAGGTCACCGGCACCGCATCCACCGGCAGGCCGCTTCCGGTCCGCACCCTCGACTTCACGCCCAAGAGCCTCAAGCCCTTCGGCGAGAAATGCGCAACGGTCATCACCGCCAACCTGGTGCTGGACGCCACCGGACTCAAACAGGCACCCTGACATCCGGCCGGGCTACTTCTCCCCGAAGCCGTCCTCCACCAGGCGCCGCACGTAGGCCACTGCTTTTGCCGCGTCCTTGCCCCGCGCTTGCACCGTGAGCGTGCCGCCCCGGCCAACCGCCAGGGCCATCAGTTCCATCACTGAGGTGCCGTCGACGCCGTTGACCGTCACCTCGGCATCCAGGCCGGCCAGGCCGCCGGCGATCCGGGCCGCGGGCCGGGCGTGGATCCCGGCGGCATTGACCAGTACGAACTCGCCGCTTTCCTGCGGCGCCGCGGGCAGTCCGCCCGGGTGGGCTCCGCCGTCGGGACTCCCGACGCCGGTGCTGCCGCCGTCGTTGCTGAACCGCACCGCAGCGACGGCCGCCTTCACGGCGGGCGCGTCGGCTCCGCCCTGGGCAGCTACCGCCGCCGCGACGAGCCCCTCCACCAAGGGGCCGTCGGCCAGGAACACGTCCTGCGGGGCGCTGCAGAATTCCACCACCGCTTCCGCCGTCATCACCGCCGAGCCGAGGTCCGTCAGCACCACAACACCGGCGCCCGCAGCAGTTTCCAGTGCCGATTCGACGGCGGCCTGGATGAGTTCGAAGCTGGTGCCGATCCTGCCGTCGTCGGTTCCGCCGGCGGCGAAGAGGCGGACGTCCGGGGCCATCTGCCCGGCAAGTTCAACAGCCCCTTCGGCGATCTTGGCACTGTGCGAAACCACCACCAAGGCAACGGTCACGCGGGCTCCCCATCGGGGAAACCGGCCGCTGTTGCCGCGGCCCGCAACAGGAGCGCGGTGGAAGCGGCTCCGGGATCACGGTGCCCGGCGCTGCGTTCGCCGAGGTAGCTTGCGCGGCCCTTCCTGGCCACAAGCGGATCCGTGGTCACGGCCCCTACCTCCGCGGCTTCCGCGGCGGCGGCAAGGACGGCAACGGCGTCCGCGCCGAGGGCCGCGGCCTCATTGGCCGCCTCCACTGCCGGGGTCCAGGCGTCCACCATGGTCTTGTCACCGGGCTCGGCCTTGCCGCGTGCCACGATCCCGTCCCGGGCGGCTTCAAGGGCGGCGGCGAGCGCGGCGGCGTCAAGGTCTTCCAGCGTGCCCAAAGCCGTGGAAGCCCGCAGGTATGCGGTGCCGTAGAGCGGGCCGGCCGCACCGCCCACCTTGGACATCAGGGCCATGGCAGCGAGCTTCAGGGCTGCTCCGGGCGTGTCCGGAGCAGCCTCGGCGATTTTCTCCAGCACGGCCTGGAAGCCGCGGTCCATGTTCTCGCCGTGGTCCGAATCGCCGATTGCCCGGTCAAGTTCGATGAGCTCCACACGGTGTTCGGACATCTTGCGTGCGGACAGCTGCAGCCATGCAATGGCCCAGTCGACTCCCAGCCCCACGGTCACATCCCCCAACGGAGGGCAGCAGTGTGCACCGGGGCATCCCACAGTTCAACGAGTTCGTCATCGAGCCTCAGCACGGAGATGGAGCAGCCCTGCATCTCGAGGGAGGTGACGTAGTTGCCCACGAGGGACCTCTCCACGGTGATTCCCTTCTCTTCCAGCAGCCGGGCGGCCCGGCGGTACACGATGTAAAGCTCACTGAGCGGTGTCCCGCCCATGCCGTTGACGAAAAGCAGCGCCCTCTCCCCCTTGCCGAGGCCCAGGTCCTCCACCACCGGTTCCAGCAGCCTGGAAGTGATGCCGTCGGCGCCCTCCATGGGGATCCGGTGGCGGCCCGGTTCGCCGTGGATGCCGATGCCGATCTCGATCTCGTCGTCGGCGAGTTCGAAGCTCGGCACTCCGGCATGCGGCACGATGCAGCCCGAAAGTGCCACACCCATGGTGCGCACGTTGCGGGCCACCGTTTCCGCGACGCCCGTGACGGCGTCGAGGGTGTCACCCCGGACGGCGGCGGCACCTGCGATCTTTTCCACGAGCACGGTACCGCCAACGCCGCGCCGGCCCGCCGTGTACAGGGAGTCCTCCACGGCGACGTCGTCGTCAACCAGGACCGTGCGGACGCTGATGCCTTCGGCCTGCGAGAGTTCGGCGGCGGTTTCGAAGTTCAGGACGTCGCCGGTGTAGTTCTTCACGATGTGCACGACGCCGGCACCCGAGTCCACCGCTTCGGTCGCCGGGATGATCTGGTCCGGTGTGGGCGAGGTGAACACGGCACCGGGCACCGCGGCGTCGAGCATCCCGTGCCCGACGAATCCGGTGTGCAGGGGTTCGTGCCCGCTTCCGCCACCCGAGACCAGCGCCACTTTGCCTGCCACCGGGGCACCTTTGCGGATGACAAATGCCGGATTGGCGTGGACGTCCAGAATGTCCGCATGGGCCAGGCCGAAGCCTTCGAGGGATTCGTCCACCACCGCGCGTGGATCGTTGATGAGCTTTTTCACGGCTTGCTCCTGGAACGAATCGGGTAGCTTGCTTTGACCCTACTACCCGTCCGGCAGCCGCGGTAGGTCCGGCCCAGGGCCGCGGTTTGCGGCCTGCTGACGTACCCCCGGCCGCCTTTGGTCATCCGTTTTCCTCGTCCGGTAACGAGCGATCCTTCCCCGGCGCATCGGGCCAGGACTCCAGGCCCTCCGCCTTGGCGCTGCCCCCTCGCCGGCGCTGCTCCGCAGACGGAACGGCTCCCGGGATCTCCATTTGGAATCCTGAGAAATCGGGGAACACAACATGGTAAGTCATGGTTCGCCTCCACAGACCGGCGGCCCGGGGGTGGTGGGCCCCAGCTAGTTTATCCATCAAGTAGATATATGCAAGGGGACCTGGCCCAGGACCTGCCGCGGGCACCCGCGGTCCGGGCCGGAGGCGCTTAGAGGGACTTGATCATGCGGGTGTTCCCCAAGGTGTTGGGTTTGACCCGGGCCAGGTCCAGGAACTCGGCAACGCCTTCGTCGTGCGAGCGCAGGAGCTCCGAGTAGACCTCGGGATCCACGGCCGACTGGTCGGCCATGACCTCGAAGCCATGCCGCTTGAAGAAGTCCACTTCGAAGGTCAGGCAGAACACCCGGGAAACCCCCAGCGCCTTGGCGTCTTCCAGGAGCTGCTGCACCAACACGTGCCCCACTCCCCTGCCGCGCCAGTCGGCGGCAGCCGCGAGCGTGCGGACCTCGGCCAGGTCCTCCCACATCACGTGTAGGGCCCCGCAGCCAATGATCTCGCCGTCGGACGACTCAGCGATCCGGAACTCCTGCAGGCTCTCGTAGTACGCCACCGTTTCCTTGGCCATCAGGATCCGCTGCGCCGCCAGCGGCGCCACCAGCTTCTTGATCGCGGCGACATCGCCGGTGCGGGCTGGGCGGATGCTGAACGTTGGAGTCACAGCCCCATCCTATGTCCCGCGGACCCCGGCCTGGCCGGCACGTCCCCGTGCCGGCCAGGCCTCCCATGTCGGCCGGGCCTCCCCGCCCGGCCATGTCCCGGCAGCCGTCCCCAC
Organism: Curtobacterium sp. LFS079; assembly: GCF_047977865.1. NCBI lineage: Bacteria > Bacillati > Actinomycetota > Actinomycetes > Micrococcales > Microbacteriaceae > Curtobacterium > Curtobacterium sp. LFS079. Next base: position 9,300 of record NZ_JBFPFO010000003.1, on the reverse strand, counting down.
AGCCGCCAAGACAAGCTTTCAAATCGGGCCTACAGGCCCAGGTCCTCCGGCAGCGCGAGCTCCTTGCCCAGGACCTGCTTGGCAAGGAAGTGTTCCACCACGCCGTACCAGACCTTGGCATGCTGCGGCTGGAGCACCCAGTGGTTCTCGTCCGGGAAGTACAGGAAGCGGTGCTGCGTCTCCCCGTTTTCACCGGCAGGCAGCTGCGAGCCGGACAGCAGCTCGTACCAGAGCCGCAACCCTTCGCCGATCGGAACCCGGTAGTCCTTGTCACCATGGATCACGAGCATGGGGGTGGAAATGTTCCCCAGGTGCAGGTGCGGGGAATTCTCCAGCGCCATCTCCGGGGTCATTTCCTTGAGCCAGTACTGTGAAGCGTCCGTGGTGGGGCCGAACTGGTCCAGCGCCCAGAGGCTCGCGTGCGTCACGATCGCTTTGAAGCGGTCCGTGTGGCCGGCCACCCAGTTCGCCATGTATCCGCCGAAGGAGCCGCCCATGGCCGCGGTGCGGGTTTCGTCGATGTCCGGACGGGCCACGGCCGCGTCGGTAACGGCCATCAGGTCCTCGAACGGCGCTTTGCCCCAGCTGCCCCATCCTCGCTGGATGTAGTCCTGCCCGTAGCCGGTGGAAAGGGCAGGATCCGGCAGCAGCACGGCGTAGCCCTTCGTGACCAGCAGCCACGGATTCCAGCGCCAGGTCCAGGCATTCCAGGATCCGAGCGGGCCGCCGTGGATCCACAGCAGGAGCGGGGCCGGGTTCTCGGCCGAAGCACCTTCGGGCAGCGCCAGGTAGGCGGGCACCCGGCTGCCGTCGGCCGCCGTCGTTTCGATCCGCTCAAGGGAGCCCTTGACGGCGGGCCTTTCGGCCGGCGCGGGAAGCCGCACGACGTCGCCGCTCGCCAGGTCAATGCGGACCGCTTCGGCGGGGAAGCCGTAGGAACTGCGCAGGGCATACGCAGCGTTCCCGTCCGGCGAGACCATGACGTCGGTGTACGCCGCGGCGTCGGGAGTCACCCGCGAGACCGCACCGCTCGCCACGTCGATGCGGAAGACCGGCGTCGCACCGTCCTCGTCGGCGGTCACCAGGAGGGACTTTCCGTCGGGCAGCCAGGCGGCCGGCGTCGCCCAGCGGTCCCATTCCGGCGCCAGCGGCTGGAACCCCGCGCCCGCGCCGCTTCCGACGTCGAGCAGGTGAAGAGACACCCGCGGCGCCTGCAGCGGGGTACTGTCGCTTTCGCTGACGACGGCGAGCGTCCGGCCGTCCGGACTCACCGGCCCCGGGAAGTAGCTCATTCCCTCACGGTCCAGGATGACCTTGAGGCCGCCCGTGGCGACGTCGACGGCGGCCAGGACGTAGCGGGAATCTGCCTTTGCGAGCGGCTGCTGGAGGCTGGTGAAGACTGTTGCGCCGTCCGGGCTGACAACCGCTTCGGTATCCCTGAGGCGGCCTGCGGCCTCGGGGGTCAGGTTGCGGAGCTTCAGCGCCGGCGCGGCGTCCACCGTCGCGGGCTTGCCTGGACCCTCGTTTTCCCCCGCTTCGACGGCGAAGAGCCGCGGCTGGGACGGACCGAGGTCGGCATCCCAGTACCGGACGGGATAGCCGCTGTGCAGGATCGCCGAGACCTTGTTGTCCTTGCGGCTCTTGCGCCGTTCCTCGTCGTCCTTTTCGTCGCTTGAACCGGCGAGGACCGGGGCCTTCACGAAGGTCGCGTCCGCGTCCTTCGCTGTCAACACGGCGCTGATTCCGCCGGCCCGCGAGTGCGCGACGCGGGCTTCGCCGCCGTCAGCCGGCAGCAGCCACAGGGCGTCGACCGGATCTGCGTCAGGGCTGTCGGGGTCGGGCCGGGCGGAGGTGAAGTAGAGGTCGCCATTTGCGGCGAAGGCTGCGCCCGCCTCGCCCTTGGCGCTGCGGGTAATGCGCCGGGCATGCTTCGTGCCGGCAGGATCGAGCTCCCAGAGGGCGGTCACGTATTCGGTGCCCTTGCCGTTGAGGGTGGCCACTGTGGTGACCAGGCGGCTGCCGTCGGGGCTGAGGGCCAGGCCGCTCACGCGCGGGATGGCCAGATAGTGGTCCAGATCGTGGAACGGGGTTTCGGGCTGTGCGTCCGGGGTCTCGGGGGGATTCGCGTCCATGGTCCGATTCAACACTGATTGTGCCGCTGATCACAGGGAGTTCTCTAAGAGTGAAACAGTACTTTCAGAAACAGTTCATAGGATCCCCGGATGCCGGAAAGTCCGGGGGAACGCGAAGGACCCCCGTTCCAGGAACGGGGGTCCTTATACGCTTGGCGGCCGAAGCCGCGGCGGTTAGGCGCTCGGCGCGATCTCGGGGATGCGCGGCTTGGCGTTGCCGGCGAACGTGAACTTGGCGTCGTCGCCTTCGCCTTCCACGTCCACCACCACGATGTCGCCCTGGTGCAGCTCGCCGAAGAGGATCTTTTCGGAGAGCTGGTCCTCGATCTCGCGCTGGATGGTCCGGCGCAGCGGCCGGGCGCCCATGGCGGGATCGTAGCCGCGGGTGGCCAGCAGGACCTTGGCGGCAGTGGTCAGCTCGATGCCCATGTCCTTGTCCTTCAGACGCGCCTCCAGGCGGGTCACGAACAGGTCCACGATCTCGATGATCTCTTCCTGGGTCAGCTGCGGGAACACCACGACGTCATCCACACGGTTCAGGAATTCGGGACGGAAGTGCTGCTTGAGCTCTTCAGTAACCCGGGCCCGCATGCGGATGTAGCCCGTCTGGGTGTCCGTGCCGGACTGGAAACCGGTGGCAACGCTCTTGGAGATGTCGCGGGTACCGAGGTTCGTGGTCATGATGATCACGGTGTTCTTGAAGTCCACCACGCGGCCCTGGGAGTCGGTCAGGCGGCCGTCTTCCAGGATCTGCAGCAGCGAGTTGAAAAGGTCCGCGTGGGCCTTTTCCACTTCATCGAACAGCACCACGGAGAACGGACGACGGCGGACCTTCTCGGTCAGCTGGCCGCCCTCTTCGTAGCCCACGTAGCCCGGAGGCGCACCGAAGAGCCGCGAAACCGTGTGCTTCTCGGAGTATTCGGACATGTCCAGAGTGATGAGGGCGTCCTCTTCACCGAACAGGAATTCCGCAAGCGCCTTGGCCAGTTCGGTCTTGCCGACGCCGGTGGGGCCGGCGAAGATGAACGAACCGCCCGGACGCTTGGGGTCCTTCAGGCCGGCACGTGTGCGGCGGATCGCCTGGGAGAGGGCCTTGATGGCCTCGTCCTGGCCGACGACGCGCTTGTGCAGTTCCTCTTCCATCTTGAGCAGGCGGCTGGACTCTTCTTCGGTGAGCTTGAAGACCGGGATGCCCGTGGAGTTCGCCAGGACTTCCGCGATGAGGTCTTCGTCCACTTCCGAGACGTCGTCCATGCCGCCGGACTTCCAGTTGCGTTCCTTCTCGGCACGCTCCGCGATGAGCTTCTGCTCCTTGTCGCGCAGCGAAGCGGCACCTTCGAAGTCCTGGGCGTCGATGGCCGATTCCTTCTCGAGCTTCACCTCGGCGATGCGCTCGTCCATTGCCTTCAGCTCCGGCGGAGCAGTCATGCGGCGGATGCGCAGGCGGGCGCCGGCCTCATCGATCAGGTCGATCGCCTTGTCCGGCAGGAAGCGGTCCGAGATGTAGCGCTCGGCGAGCTGGGCGGCCGAGGCGAGGGCGCCGTCGGTGATGGTTACGCGGTGGTGCGCCTCGTAGCGGTCCCGCAGGCCCTTGAGGATCTCGATTGCGTGCGCAACCGAGGGCTCCTTGACCTGGATCGGCTGGAAGCGGCGCTCCAGGGCGGCGTCCTTCTCGATGTGCTTGCGGTATTCGTCAAGCGTCGTGGCACCAATGGTCTGGAGTTCACCGCGGGCCAGCATCGGCTTTAGGATGGAGGCTGCGTCGATGGCACCCTCGGCAGCACCGGCACCGACGAGCGTGTGGATCTCGTCGATGAACAGGATGATGTCGCCGCGGGTGCGGATTTCCTTGAGGACCTTCTTCAGGCGCTCTTCGAAGTCACCGCGGTAGCGGGAACCGGCCACGAGGGACCCGAGGTCCAGGGTGTAGAGCTGCTTGTCCTTGATGGTCTCCGGGACATCGCCGCGGACGATCGCCTGGGCGAGGCCTTCGACGACGGCCGTCTTGCCGACGCCGGGCTCACCGATCAGCACGGGGTTGTTCTTGGTACGGCGGGAGAGGACCTGCATGACGCGTTCCATCTCCTGCTCGCGGCCGATCACGGGATCGAGCTTGTTCTCGCGGGCGGCCTGCGTCAGGTTGCGGCCGAACTGGTCCAGCACAACAGAGCCGGCCGGGGTACCTTCCGGCTGGCCCGGCCCCGCGCCGGTGCCGGCTGCTTCCTTGCCCTGGTAGCCGGAGAGCAGCTGGATGACCTGCTGGCGGACGCGGTTCAGGTCCGCGCCAAGCTTGACCAGCACCTGGGCTGCAACGCCCTCACCTTCACGGATGAGGCCGAGCAGGATGTGCTCGGTTCCGATGTAGTTGTGGCCGAGCTGCAGGGCTTCGCGCAGCGAGAGCTCCAGCACCTTCTTGGCACGCGGGGTAAAGGGGATGTGGCCGGAGGGCGCCTGCTGGCCCTGGCCGATGATCTCCTGGACCTGTTCCCGGACGCCGTCGAGCGAAATGCTCAGGGACTCAAGCGCTTTGGCAGCAACGCCTTCACCCTCGTGGATCAGACCCAAGAGGATGTGCTCGGTACCGATGTAGTTGTGGTTGAGCATGCGTGCCTCTTCCTGGGCAAGCACAACAACGCGACGGGCACGGTCCGTAAATCTCTCAAACATTTCGCCACACTCCTAGCTACGACGTACTTTGATGCTACGTGCCGGGGCAAGGATTTTGGGGCGTGTTCGCCACAGGGGAAACAGGGAGGGCGCAGGGAATACTTTCCCTGCGCCCTGCGCTGCACGTCGGATCGAACGCCGGCATGCCCTGGCGGCACCTGCCGCCATCGTGAGCGCCGCCAGCCTGGCCGCACAATTCGAATTCCCCCATGGTTTTCGAAGTGGCGGATAAACCGGCAATTCGCCCCGTTTTGGAACCTTGGAACCCGGAGAAACCGGAATCCTGTGGATTCCCTAGGAATTTGCCTTCTGGTAGGCTTCCTGAATTTCGGCTTGGATCCGGCCGCGGCTGTTTACGGTGTATCCGTTATCGCGCGCCCATTGACGGATCTGTGCCGAATCCTGGTTCCTTCCCGCGGAAGCCCTGTTCCGTGTGGCGCGTCCGGTAGACGTTTTACGGGCTTTGGCGATAAAAGGCTCCAGGGCATCGCGCAGCTTGGACGCGTTTACCGTGGACAGGTCCATCTCATAGCTGACGCCGTCCAGGCCAAAGCGGACCGTTTCGTCCGCCTCACCCTCGTCCAGGTCGTCAACGAGGATGATTTTGACTTTCTGTGCCATTGAAAAGACTCTCTTCGGGGGATGGGGGATGCAGATTTATGTCCTGCTAATTACAGATTATCGTCCAGCGCGCCGCAGGACGTCAAAGACATAAACAATTTCTGTGGATACCCCGCCCGAAAGGGCTATTTAGCGGGAGTCGGACCGCCGTCGGGAGATGCCGAATTTCCAAGTGCGGCTTCGCGCTGGGCGCGCGCTTCGGCCTGCCGTTCCGCTTTGTCCGCGTTGAAGATGGACTTCATGGCAAACCAGAAAAGCAGCCCCACCACAACAGAGGGTGCGAGGACGGCGATGTATTCCATGGTCAGTGGCCTTCGGGCTTGAGGAGGGGGAACAGAATGGTTTCGCGGATTCCGGCTCCCGTGAAGAGCATCACCAAGCGGTCAATGCCGAGGCCGATTCCGCCCATGGGCGGCGCGCCGTATTCAAGCGCCCGCAGGAAGTCCTCGTCGAGCTGCATTGCTTCGTCGTCGCCCTCAGCGGAAAGGCGGGACTGCTCGGTGAGGCGTTCGCGCTGGATGACGGGGTCGATCAGCTCGGAGAAGGCGGTGCCGCGCTCCATGCCCCCGATGATCAGGTCCCAGGCCTCGATGAGGCGCGGCTTGTCACGGTGCGGCCGCGCGAGCGGCTGCGCCGAGGGCGGGTAGTCGTAGACGAACGTCGGGTTAAGCAGGGTCGGTTCGACAATCTCGCCGAACAACTCGATGACAGCCTTTTCCTGCGTCCACAGCGGATCAGTCTTGACGCCGTGCGCCTCACCGATCTCAAGGAGCCGCTCGAGCGGGGTGTCCGGCGTGATTTCGACGCCAACGGCCTCGGACAGGCCCGGGTATACGGCAAGCCAGGCCCATTCGCCGTCGAGGTTGATCTCGCCCGCCTCGGTCTGGATGGTGCGGGTGCCCACGACGTCGGCCACGTTGAGGATGATCTCCTTCATCCGCTCGGCCATGACGAACTGGTCTGCCCAGGCTTCGTAGCATTCGAGCGTGGTGAACTCCGGGCTGTGGGTGGAGTCGACGCCCTCGTTGCGGAACACGCGGCCCATGTCGTAGACACGGTCGATGCCGCCCACCACGGCCCGCTTGAGGAAGAGTTCCGTGGCGATGCGCAGGGTCATCTTCTGGTCGAAAGCGTTCATGTGGGTTTCGAACGGGCGGGCGGTGGCGCCGCCGTGGACCAGCTGCAGGATCGGAGTCTCCACCTCGACGTAGCCGTGGCGGTCCAGGGTGTCGCGGACGGAGCGGGTGATGGCCGCACGGGTGTAGACCATCTCGCGGGCTTCGTCGCGGACGATGAGGTCCACATAGCGCTGACGGACGCGGGTTTCCTCGTTCAGTCCGGCGTGCAGCACGGGCAGCGGGCGCAGGGACTTGGAGGCCATGGACCAGGAATCGGCCATGACGGAGAGCTCACCACGGCGGGAAGAGATGACTTCGCCCTTGATGAAGACGTGGTCGCCGAGATCCACCAGGGCCTTCCAATCCGCCAGGCCTTCCTCGCCGATGTTGGCCAGGCTCAGCATCGCCTGGAGACGGACACCCTTGCCGTCCACACCGCCTTCCTGGAGCGTAGCAAAGCACAGCTTGCCGGTGTTGCGGATGAACACCACGCGCCCGGTGATCCCCACGGTGTCCCCCGTGGTTTCGTCGGCCTGCAGGTGCCCGTACTTTTCCCGGACCTCCGCGAGCGAATGGGTCCGCTCAACACCCACCGGGTAGGCTTCGCCGCCGCGCTCGATCAGCTTGTTGCGCTTTTCCATGCGGATGCGCATCTGTTCGCTGGCGTCTGCGGGCTCTGCGGAGGGGGTGTTTTCTGAAGTCACAAGGCTTAATTCTAGCGGAGTCAGGGACCTCGCCCCGCGGTCCCGCCCGCGCGGAGCCGACCGGCATCTAGACTGTCCCAAATGGACGAACGCACCTTGGAGACTGACGACGGCGGACGGCTGGCTCTCTACAGCTACGGCCCCGCCGAAGCACCTCCGGAGCGGCGGGTCCTGGTGGTCGGCGGCGCCTTCCTGACGGCCTTGATCTACCGCCCGTTCGCGATGGCGCTGGCAGCCGGTCTGGGCAATGAATGGGCCGTGGACGTCTACGACAGACGCGGCCGGGGGCAATCAAGCGAGCAGCCGCCCGGGTATTCGATGGCCACGGAAATCGCGGACGTCCGCACCGTGCTGGATGCCACCGGGGGCCGGAGCATTTTCGGGCACAGCCTCGGCGGATCGGTGGTGCTGAACGCCGCAGCGGAGTTCGCCGGCACGGCACACGAGGCCGCGAAGCTGGCCGTTTACGACGCCGCCGTGAACATCGGCGGAAGCATCGACAGTTCCTGGCTTTCCGGCTTCGAAGAAGCGGTCAACGCGGGCCAGCCCGGCCGGGCCATGGCCAGGGCAAAGAAGGGGCTGGCCCCGGGCAGCGCACTCGCGCGCGTCCCGGAACCGGTGCTTGCGGCCCTGATGACCGTCATTTCCCGGACCGGAACCGGCCGGTTGTTCCGCGAACTCATGCCCACCGCCGTCGGCGAACTGAAGGCCGCCATGGAAGAGCCGCTCAGCGCCGCCGACTTCTCCGGGCTGCCGGCCGGCACCTGCTTCCTGGTGGGCGCGAAGAGTCCCGACTACTACAAGGTCACCGCCACACGCCTGCATGCGGCGGTTCCCGGAAGCGCGCTCAAAGTCTCGCCGAAATGCGTCCATGGTTCGGTGCCGGCCGCAGTGAAGGAACTCGTCACGGACATCGCAGGCTACTTCAAGGCATAGGTCCGAAGCGGCGGAAGCGTTGCGTACTGTCAGCGTTCAGGTAGCTCCGTTAGGCTCAAGCCATGACGAGCGAGAAGATCACCACCCCTGACGGAGCGAGCCTCGAGGTCTTCACCACCGGTGGAGAAGCAAGCTCCAAAGGCAACGGCGTCGTCGTCGTGCCGGCATCAATGGTGACCGCCGCGGACTACACGAAGTTCGCGCAGAAGCTCAGCGCGGCGCTCGGCCGGCCGGTGCACACGTTCAACCGCCGCGGACGGGGTGGCTCGTCGCCGCAGCCGGAGGACTACACCCTCGACGTCGACATCCGGGACCTGGCGGCCGTCATGAAACACACCGGAAGCACGGACGTCTTCGGACACAGCTTCGGCGGTGCGGTGGCGCTGCACGCAGCGCGGACGCTGCCGGTGGAACGGCTGGCCGTGTACGACCCCGCAGTTTCCGTCAACCACAGCGTCAAGGCCGACTGGACAGTCGAATACGAACGCGCGACGGCGGCGGGAGACTTCGACCGCGGGCTCGCCGTCCTGGTGAAGGGCGTGGAGACCGAGGGAGCGTTCTCGAGGATGCCGCTTTCCATGCTCACCCTCGCCAACAAGCTGACGGCCGGCACGCACATGGGCAAGCAGATGCGTGAACTGATGCAGGCCGGGGTCCGCGAAATCAAGGCCGTCATCGCCGCCGACATGCCCGCCGAGCCCTTCCTCGAGCTTCCGCTCGAGACCCTGATCGTGGTTGGCGAAAAGAGCCCCGCCTACTTCGGTGTTGCCTGCGGCCAGATCCACGACGTCCTGTCCGGCTCCAGCTACACGATCCTTCCCGGCTACGGGCACGACGGCGCCAACCGGGCGCCGGACAGGCTCATCTCTGAGCTCGCTGCGTTCTACGCCGGCTAGGCCCGGGGCCGCAGAAGGCGCAAGGCGCCGGGGCGTCTTATTGCTTAAATGTGGGAGGCCCCCGGGGGGGAGCCCTTGTTGGGGGTTCCTTCCGGGGGCCTCGACCTGTAATGGTTGTCCGGCGGTGTCCTACTCTCCCACACCCTCCCGGGTGCAGTACCATCGGCGCTGTGGGTCTTAGCTTCCGGGTTCGGAATGGGACCGGGCGTTTCCCCCACGCTATGAC